>CAZVRP010000030.1:0-17617 GCA_964630255.1 uncultured Oscillospiraceae bacterium
GCTTCCCTAGCTTTTTGGACCGCTAGGTCATTGCGCGGAGCCGAAGATGCTGTGACGTTCGGTTTTTCTTTACAAACTGTTATAGGCGTGTTATACTATTGACATATATGAGAAATGCTTGGGAATTATCTATTTCCGAAAGGAGACCACGTCCATGAAGAGACTGACCGCTCTTATCCTGGCCCTGCTTCTGGTCCTGGCTTTGGCCGCCTGCGGCGGCAACGCCAATATCGACGCGGATATGCAGGCCCTTATAGCCGCGCAGGGGGGAACAACCCCCAAGCCGACGGCCACCCCTGCGTCTGCTGCGGCCTCTACGTCTGCGCCCTCACCTGCCGCTTCTCCGTCCTCCTCGCCTACCGCTTCTCCCGCCGCCTCTCCCGTCGCGTCCGGCGAGGCTTCCGGTGAACCCACCGGAGAGGCCACCGGTGAGATGGGTGCGCCGCCCGCCACCCCCGCTGCATGAGTTCTTTATCATAAAGCAAAAAAGGATCTCCCGCCCTTTGCCGGCGGGAGATCCTTTTTGCCGGAGTTTTCACGCGGCCCGCCGATACAGCGGCTTTTCTTTTGTCCTGTTTTATGGTAATATTGGTAATATCATCTCATGAACCTTATAAGGAGAGAACCATGACCATCGAAAAAGTGCGGCTCCTGCTGGCGGAAAACGGCCTTCTGGACCGCCTGCATGAGTTTGATGAATCCACCGCCACCGTGGACATGGCCGCCCGATGCCTGGGTGTGGAACCGGATCAGATCGCCAAGACCCTGTCGTTTTATCACGGGGACGGGGTGGTGCTTGTGGTGGCCGCCGGGCAGCGGCGCATCGACAACCGCAAGTTCAAAGAGCAATTCGGCTGCAAGGCGCGGATGCTGTCCCTTGAGGACACGGAGCGGCTCACCGGCAACGCCGCCGGAGGCGTATGCCCCTTTCTGGCCCCGGAGGGCACGGAGGTGTGGCTGGACGTGAGCCTGAAAGACCATGACACCGTCTACCCCTCCGCAGGCAGCGCCCACAGCGGCATCGCCCTCAGCTGCGAGGAGCTGGCGGCCCTGGCCCGGCCCACCGGCTGGTGCGATGTGTGCAGGGCCCTTGAGGCGTGAGGCAGGCGACATGAGGATATACTGGGAGCTTTTTTTCACGTTTTTCCGCATGGGCGCTATCACCTTCGGCGGCGGCTACGCCATGCTGCCCATCCTCCAGCGGGAGGTGGTGCAGACCAAGGGCTGGTGCACCGATGAGGAGCTGGCGGACTACTATGCCATCGGCCAGTGCACCCCGGGCATCATCGCCGTGAACACGGCGACCTTCATCGGCTTTAAGCAAAAGGGCGTCCCCGGCGCAATCGTGGCCACCTATGGCCTGGTGGCCCCCAGCTTCATCATCATCTGCGTCATCGCCGCGCTGCTTCGGAACTTCGCGGACCTGCCGGTGGTGCAAAACGCTTTCGCGGGCATCCGGGTGGCGGTGACGGTGCTAATCTTCAACGCCGTGTGCAAGCTGTTGAAGTCCTCGGCGGTGGATAAGCTCACATGGTTCGTGTTCATCGCCGTGGGGCTGCTGGCCTTTTTCCTGGATGTGTCCCCGGTGGTGTTCGTGCTCGCATCCGGCGCGCTGGGCGTCGCGGTCAAGGTCTGGAAGGAGGCGAGGAGGAAGTGATCTACCTGCTTCTGTTCTGGGAATTTTTCAAGACCGGCCTTTTCGCCGTGGGCGGCGGTCTGGCCACGCTGCCCTTCCTCTATGAGATGGGCGGCCGCACCGGCTGGTTCACCGCCCAACAGGTGGCGGATATGCTGGCCGTATCCGAGTCCACCCCCGGTCCCATCGGCATCAACATGGCCGTGTACACCGGCTATACCAGCGCCGGCATCCTGGGCAGCGTCTGCGCCCTGGTGGGCATCGTCACCCCCAGCATCATCGTCATCATCATCGTGGCCGCGTTTTTGAAGGCCTTTCGGAGCAACCGCTATGTGGAGGGCGCTTTTTACGGCATCCGGCCCGCCTCCACGGGCCTGATCGCGGCGGCGGGCCTGACCGTGGCCATCGGCGCGCTGCTGCGCCTGGACGCCTGGGCGGGGCTGAGCCGCTTTTGGACCGCGCTGGACTGGAAGGCCCTTCTGCTGGCCGTCTGCGTCCTGGCCGTCAGCCGCCTGTTCCCCAAGCTTCATCCTGTCTTTCTGATCCTAGCCTGCGCCGTGCTGGGGGCCGTCTTCCGATTCGCCGGCGCATGACGGCCGCACCGCGTGTAGTGGTTGCGTTTTTGAGATATTATGTTATAATGTGTTGTAATTTGCTTTGACACAAAGAGGAGCAGGCGCTCATCGCCGGATGGCGCCCCCGGAAAGGCCCTGTCATGCACCTCCATCAAAAAAAGCGCGTCCTGTCCGCCGTGCTCACGTGCCTGACCGCCTGCGGCTGCACGCTTCTGATCCTGGCGGCGGCCTATGCCCTGCGGGGTATATGGCCCTTCGGCACGGATAACATCGCCTATATGGACACCGCCCAGTTCTATGTCCCCGGCTATTATCAGCTGTGGGACGTGCTGCACGGCCAGGTCTCTCCGGATCTGAACTGGTTCTCCGGCCTGGCGGAGAGCGCCAACGCCCGGTGGACCGTGTGGCTGTACCCCTATAACTGGGTGTTTTTGCTGGTGGCCCGGGATCATGTGCTGGAGGGGCTGAGCCTGTATCTGGCGGCGCGGCTGCTGTTCGTGGCGCTGTTTGCCAGCGCCGTGCTGTGTCTGCGTTTCCCCCGCACCGGCTCCATGTGGAAGGTGCTGCTGGCCCTTTTGTACACCTTTTCCGGCTATGTGCTGCAATATTACTCCAACTTCTTCTGGCTGGATGTGGTCGCCGTCTTTCCCTTGCTCCTGTACGCCCTGGAACGGCTGCTGCGGGACGGGAAATACATCCTCTATACGGCGGTCCTGGCCTATTTTTTGTACCACAGCGTGTATTTCTCCTATATGGCAGTGATCTATATCCTGCTGTTCTCCCTGGCCTACATCCTCTGCGTCCTGCCCAGGGACCTGCGGGGCAACCGGGCGTTCCGCCTGGGCATGAGCACCGCCGCCGCCTTCGGGATATGCGCCTATAAATGGCTGGGAAGCTCCTCCTCTATAGCCGGGACCTCCCGTTTCCAGAGCAACCTGGACTCCGGTTTGGTGGAGGGCATGACCACCTGGAACCTCCCCAATACCCGCCACACCTTCCTGATGCTGCTGGGTCTCGCCCTGGCCGCCGCGCTGCTTTTCCGGGCCGTCCGGGTCCAGCGGCTGCTGCCGCCGGAGCTTCGCCGGACCCGCCGCCGGGCCATCCGGCTTTTCCTGTGCATGGCGGCCGTGTTCGCTGTCCCCATGGTGTTCACCAACATCGATACCGCCTGGCATTTCGGCCAGTATAACTTCTTTCCCATGCGCTATGGCTATATGCTCATAGCCACCCTGATCGCCGGGGCCGGTCTGGTCTTGGAGGAGGACGCCTGCCGGACCCTTCCCCCGGCGGTGAACGCGCCGCCCCGGACGGGACGGCTGTTCTGGGCCGCTGCGGGCGTCGCGGCGCTGGGCATCGTTATCCTTCTCCCCCGGGTGGAGGCCATCTTTACCGAGTACGGTGCCTGCTATCTGAACGCTCTGAGCGACGCCGCGTATTACCGCTTCTTCGCCATGCTCGCCGTCTGCGGGGTGCTGTTCACCGGCCTGTATTACGCCCTGTTCCGGCTGCGGGACCGGAAGGCCGCCCCTCTGCTGCTGGCCATGACGGTGGCGCTCCAGCTTTGGGCCAACGCCTGCGGCCTGTTGGCCCCTGACGATGACCACACCACCACCCATGAGTATGACCCCGCCTATATCGAGTCGGCGGACAGCCTGTATTCCTATATCTCCCAGCAGGACGTGTCCCCTCTGTCCCGGTTCAAAAACGTGGATAACAGCCTCAACGCGGGATATCCCGTCATCGCCGGGACCAGCGCCCTGTCCACCATGGACTCCAGCAACTCCGCCACCGTCCTGGGGGTGTATCGGGAGCTGGGCTACACGGTGAACTACTGCCGGGTGCTGGATACCGGCGGCACCGTTTTTTCCGATATGCTCCTGGGAGTGGATTACATCCTCTCCGCCCGGCCTCTGGATGAGACGCTTTACGCTCCGGGCCTCACCGTGGACGGCACCCAGATCGGCACGGCCCTGTATCCCGGCGTTGTGGGACTCATGTATGACGGCGGTGCCCTGGATGATTACTTGGAGCTTCTGACCCTGCCGGAGCGCCTGAACGCCCTCTATGGGGCTTTCACCGATTCTCAGGACGTCCTGGCCTATGACGTGACGCCTGAGCTCACCGTGGATGGCGAGGGGCTGCTCACCTATACCCTGACATGCCAACTGGACGGCCCCGCTTTCCTCTATATGTCTCTGAACGGCATGATGATGAACATCAGCGCCGGGGGCCGGGACATAGCTGTCCCGACTTACCAGAACCTGGACAACACGGTCTATCCGGCCGCCTTCAACTCGAATCTGCTGTACTGCGGCCTGTTTGACGGCGGTCCTGTGGAGATACAGTTCTCCTCCGCCATGGACCTGTCCCTGGAGGACATGACCGTGGTGGCTCTGGACAAGGAGGCCCTGGACAGCTTTTATGAGCGGGCGAATCTGGATGATGCCGCCGTGATCGATACCAGCTCCAACGGCATGACCATCACCATCACCGCCGACCAGGCCGGCCGCCGGCTGTTCCTGCCCATCAGCTACAGCTCCCGCTGGCACTGCACAGTCAACGGCCAGCCGACGCAGATCGACGCCGCCATGGGCGTTCTGCTGGGCATCCCTCTCCAGGAGGGCGCCAACACCGTGACTCTGATCCGGGTCCCCGCCCGGCTGACCATGAGTTCCAGTCTGGTCATCTCCATCGCCAGCATCCTTCTGTGCGCGGCGTGGCTGACGCTGCGCCGGGTCCGGCCCGAGGTGCGAAAGGCTGCCCCGCCCCGGCTCCTGTGCACTGTCTCCCTGTGGCTGTTCTATGCCGCCGCAGCAGCGGCGATATGCTTCATCTATGTCGTCCCCACCGTCCTGCTGATCGCCCGGGGCACGGTCGTGCCCATTTGACATCCATATTTTAGGAGGCCACTATGACAAAGATCCTTGTCACCGGCGGTGCCGGGTTCATCGGCTCCAACTTCGTCTACTATATGCTGGAGCACTATCCCGATTACCATATCGTATGCGTGGACTGTCTTACCTACGCGGGCAACCTGTCCACCCTGAAGGAGGCCCTGGCGGACCCCCGGTTCACCTTCTACAGGACCAACATCTGCGACCGGGCGGGCATCGACGCCATCTTTGAGGCGGAAAAGCCCGACGCGGTAGTGAATTTCGCCGCAGAAAGTCATGTGGACCGGTCCATCGAGACGCCGGAGATATTCCTCCAGACCAACATCCTGGGCACCCAGGTAATGATGGACGCCTGCCTCCGCCACGGCAATATCCGCTACCACCAGGTCTCCACCGACGAGGTGTACGGCGACCTGCCGTTGGACAGGCCCGACCTGCTGTTCACGGAGACCACCCCCATCCACACCTCCAGCCCCTACAGCGCCTCCAAGGCCGGCGCGGACCTGCTGGTCCAGGCCTATCACCGTACATACGGCCTGCCGGCCACCATCAGCCGCTGCTCCAATAACTATGGGCCCTATCATTTCCCGGAAAAGCTCATCCCTCTCATGATCGCCAACGCCCTGAACGACAAGCCCCTGCCCGTATACGGCCAGGGCCTGAACGTCCGGGACTGGCTGTATGTGACCGACCATTGCCAGGCCATTGATATGATCCTGCACAAAGGACGGATCGGCGAGGTGTATAACATCGGCGGCCACAATGAGATGCGCAACATCGATATCGTCAGGCTCATCTGCGCGGAGCTGGGCAAGCCTGAGAGCCTTATCACCTACGTCACCGACCGGAAGGGCCACGACCTGCGCTACGCCATCGATCCCACAAAGATCCACAACGAGCTGGGCTGGACTCCCCAGACCGCCTTTGCCGATGGTCTGCATCAGACCGTGCAGTGGTATCTGTCCCATCGCCCCTGGTGGGAGGAGATCATCTCCGGGGAGTATCAGACCTATTACGAGCGGATGTACGGCAACAGATAGTCAAAAAAGTGCAAGCAACACACAGGAGGAATGACCATGATCCCTTTTAACATACCCCCCTACTGCGGCCGGGAGGACGCTCATGTCCTGGAGGCCATCCACTCCCACAAGATCTGCGGCGACGGGGCTTTTACAAAAAAATGCCACGCTTGGCTGGAGGAGCATACCGGCGCGGCCAAGGCCCTGCTGACCACCAGCGGCTCCCACGCCCTGGATATGGCCGCCCTGCTGTGCGAACTGCGGCCCGGGGACGAGGTCATCCTGCCCTCTTATACCTTCTCCTCCACGGCCAACGCCTTTGTGCTGGCCGGGGCGAAGCTGGTGTTCGTGGACATCCGTCCGGATACCATGAACATCGATGAGAAGCTCATCGAGGACGCCGTCACCGACCGGACAAGAGTCATCTGCCCCGTGCACTACGCCGGCGTTGGCTGCGAGATGGATACTATCATGGACATCGCCGCCCGCCGCGGCCTGCTGGTGGTGGAGGACGCCGCCCAGGGCGTCATGGCCTCCTATAAGGGGCGGCCCCTGGGGACCATCGGCGACTATGGCTGCTACAGCTTCCACGAGACGAAGAATTACTCCATGGGCGAAGGCGGCGCCATCCTCATGAAAAAGGACGATCCCCGGGCGGAGATCATCCGGGAGAAGGGCACCAACCGCAGTCAGTTCTTCCGAGGCCAGATAGACAAGTATACTTGGGTGGACCTGGGCTCCAGCTATCTGCCCAGCGAGCTGAACGCCGCCTATCTCTACGGCCAGCTGGAGATGGCCGATGAGATCAACGCCGCCCGGCTCCACGCCTGGGAGCTGTACCGCCAGGCCCTGACGCCTTTGGCACAGGCCGGCGCCATCGAACTTCCTGTCGTCCCCGACGGCTGCATCCACAACGCCCACATGTTCTATATCAAGGCAAAGGATCTGGACGAGCGCACCGCCCTCATCGCCAGCCTGAAGGCCCATGGCGTGGGCGCCGTGTTTCATTATGTGCCCCTGCACTCCGCCCCGGCGGGACGGCAATTCGGCCGGTTCCACGGGGAGGATAAATATACCACCACTGAGAGCGAGCGGCTTTTGCGCCTGCCGCTCTATTACGGCATCACCGATGACGATGTATCCACCGTGGCCGAGGCCGTGACGGCGTTCTACGCTGCATGAGGTGCGGGTATGGAGCATAAACGGACGCTGACTGGCTCTCTGCGCCGGAACGGAACAGCGCTTCTGCTGACCGGCCTGCTCTTCTGGCTGGTGTATACCGTCGTATTCAAGTTCCGGCTGGATATGGAGGCCAGCGACTTCTCCTCCCACATGGCATGGGCCATCGCTATGGACAAGAGCGCCATTCTCTCCTCCTTTGTCAACGGCGGAGAGCGGTTGTGGCACATCTGTGTGAACCTGTTGTTTTTCCATGTGGTCCACAACACCTGGAAGGCCGCCGCCATCGTGACGGCCGCTGCAGACGCCATCGCCTATTTTCTGGTCTTCAAGACCTGGGACCGGGCCCTGCCGGAAAAGTGCCCTCGCTGGCTTTTTGCCATCCTCACCGCCTGCGTGTTCCTGGTCGGCAGCCTGACCCTCCCAGGTCACACTTTCTATCTGGGCCGGGGCGCGGTGAACACCTGGCACAACCCCACCAACATCATGGTCCGCCCCTTTGCCGCCGCCGTGTTCTTCATGACGGTGAACATATATAACCGCCGGCGCTATGGGCGGCACTCCCTTGTGATCCCCCCGGAGGACGAGGCCGCGCATTTCTCCTTTTCCGGCGGCTTCTGGCACGGGTTCCGGGACCGGGTATACACCCGGTCCGAGCTGGTGCTTTATCCCGTGTGCATCCTGTTCTCCACCTACGCCAAACCCTCCTTTCTGCAGTTTTTCGCGCCTGCGATCCTGATTTTCTGTCTCATCGACGTGTTTCGCACAAGGGGGCGGCTTCTGCCCTTCTGCCTGAAGCTGGCGGCGGCCTATATCCCTGCGGCCCTGATTCTGTCCCTGCAGCTGACCACCTTCTTCGGCGTCAGCCCGATCGATATGATCCAGGCCATCTTCACCTCCGGCTCCGCCGCCGATACTGTCTCAGCCTCCGCCTCCTCCGCTGGCGACGGCGCCGGTCTCGCTATCTACTTCATCCGTTCCAGCTTTTCCGGACCGGTCGAGGTGATCCAGGTCGCGGCCAAAAACATCTTCGCCCTGGTATATCCCTGCGCTTTCCCCCTGTTCATCCTGCTGGCCGCGCCCCGGCGGGGGTGGCGCAGCGCGGCCCTCCGGCTGAGCTGGCTGGGGGTCATCGTGGCGCTTCTGGAGAGCTTTTTCATCCACGAGGTGGGCTATCGCGCCTCCCACGGCAATTTCCTCTGGGGCTATTATCTCTCTATATGGCTCCTCTGGACGGCCTCCATCGGCCAGTACGCCGTCCTTCTGCAGGAAAAGAATCTCTCCGGCCGACTGGTACGCTGGGGCGGCTCGGCGCTGCTGGCGTGGCATCTGATCTGCGGCGCGCTTTATCTTGTCCACATACTGCAAACCGGCCTATATATGTGCTGACTGCGGCCGGAAAAGGAGGTCCATCCATGAAAAAGCTGGCCATCATCGGCGCCAACGAATTTCAAAATCCCCTGATCGAAAAGGCGAGAGAGATGGGCTTTGAGACCCATGTGTTCGCCTGGGAGGCTGGGGATATCGGCGAGCGGACCGCCGACGTGTTCCATCCCATCAGCATCACGGAAAAGGAGGCCGTCTGGGAGGTCTGCCGAAAAGAGGGCGTGACCGCCTGCTGCTCCATCGGCTCCGATCTGGCCGTGTGGACGGTGAACTATGTCCAGCGCCGTCTGGGCAACCCCTGCAACCCGGAAATCACAGACCTGATCGCCACCAACAAATATGAGATGCGCCGTGCCCTGCGGGCCGCCGGCGTGCCATGTCCCGCCTTTCTGAAGGTGGACGCCGTCCCGGAGCCCGCCGCCCTGGCGGGCATGACCTGGCCCATGATCGTCAAGCCCACCGACCGCTCCGGCAGCCGGGGCATCTTCAAGGTGGGAACCTATGACGAGCTGGCCGCCGCCGTGCCCCAGTCCATGGCCGCCTCCTTTGAGAAGATGGCCATCATAGAGGAGTTCATCGCCGGCCAGGAGTACAGCTGCGAGGGCATCTCCTTCGCCGGAGAGCACCGCCTGCTGGCCGTGACGAAAAAATATACCACCGGCGCGCCCCATTTCATTGAGACGGGGCATGTGGAGCCCTCCGGCGTTTCGGCGGAAACGCTGGAGGCCGTCCGGTCCCATGTGGCCGCCGCTCTGGACGCACTGCGCATCCAATACGGCGCCAGTCACGCGGAGGTCATGCTCACCCCGGAGGGGGACGTGCGCATCGTGGAGGTAGGCGCCCGGATGGGCGGCGACTGCATCGGCTCCGATCTGGTGTGGCTGTCCACTGGCGTGGACTATATGGCCGCCGTCATCGATACGGCCTGCGGGAAAGCCCCGGACCTGACGGTCAAGCGGACGCCCCGGCGGGCGGAGATACGGTTCATCTTTACCCCGGAGGATGTGAAGGCGCTGGAACATGTCCGGCGCGAGGCCCCGGACGCCGTCTGGCGCTGGGAATATGACGGCCGGGCGTCCGCCCAGGTGACGGACAGCTCCAACCGCCACGGATACTGGATCACACAGGGGGCGGCCCTATGAGCTTGAACGGAAAACGGCTTTTGCTGCTGGGCGGCTCCAACAGCACGGAGGACATCCTCCGCTTCGCCGAGGAAAACGGCGTCACCCTGATTGCCACCGCGCCGTCCCGGTACGGCCTCACGCCCCTCAAGAGGATCGCGGCGGAGTCATACGACGTGGACGCCGTGGATGAGACCGGGCTAATCCGGCTGATACGGGACGCCCGCATCGACGGCATATTCCCCGGCAACAACGAGGATATCATGCCCCACGCCATCGCCGCAGCGGAGGCGGCCAGGCTGCCCTTTTACTGCGATGGCCCCATGTGGGACGTCTGCGCCAACAAGGCCAAATTTAAACAGATGTGCCGGGAAAACGGCATCCCTGTGGCGGGGACCTATGATCTGGCCGTCACCGCGCCGGAGGATATCCCCTATCCCGTGGCAGTGAAGCCTGCGGACAGCTGCGGCAGTCAGGGCTTCTCCATCTGCCGCCGGCCGGAAGATCTGCCGGGCGCGGTGGAGCGGGCCATGCCCTTCTCCCGCTCCGGGACCGTGCTCATCGAGGACTTCATTCCCTACGACGCCGCCATCATCCACTACACCCTGGCGGGGGGAGAGGCCCGCTTCTGCGGCGTCTCCGACAAAAAATCCATGCTTCTGGGCGCGGACAGCGGCTCCGTCATGGCCCTGCAGCAGTTTCCCTCCGCGAACACTGCGGACTACATAGACGCCCTGGACGGGAAGGTCCAGGCCATGTTCCGCCGGGCGAGGATGCACGATGGCCCCGTTTGGATCGAGGCGTTCAACGACAACGGCCGGTTCATATTCAACGAGATGGGTTACCGCTTCGGCGGGTCCATGACCTACCATCCCATCCGGTATTTCTACGGGATCGACCAGCTGGAGTGTATGCTCCGCTACGCCCTGGGCCAGCGTCCCGACCCGGAGACCCATACCAGCCTCATCCGACGTGACCGGCCGGCGGGCCGGCGGTACGGCATCATGCCCCTGCACATCCGTCCCGGCGTCATACGGTCCATCCGGGGCCAAGAGCAGGTACAGGCCATGGAGGAGGTATACGCCTATGTCCCTATCCACCAGGCCGGGGACCGCATCCAGGGCACCGGCACGGTGCACCAGGTGTTCTGCTATCTCCACCTTTTATATGACACCATGGACGATCTGGCGGACACGGCGGACCGCATCTGCCGGACGCTGTACGCCGCCGGCGACGACGGCGAAAACATGATCTTTCAGCTCTACCGCTTCCGATGAGGCGGGAAAATACACCCTATGACAGGAGAGGAATCGCCATGAACAACGAACTGAGTATAAAATATCTGTCCCAGGAGGACCTGCTCCGGGCCGGCTGCTTCGACATGGAAAGCGCCGTGTCCGTAGTGGAGAACGTCCTGACGGCCTATGAGGGCGGGCGGGTTCTCTACCCCGACAAGACCGTGCAGATATTTGACGAGGCGCTGCAAAGCCGCATCAACATCCTTCCCGCCACCCTGCTGGATGAGAAGATCTGCGGGGCGAAATGGATATCCGTCTTCCCGGGGAATCCCCATACATTCGGCCTGCAGAACCAGTCCGCCGTCATACTGCTGTCCAGCATCGAGACCGGCTATCCCATCGCCCTGCTGGAGGCCATGCTCTGCTCCAACATACGCACTGCCGCCGTCAGCGCCGTAGCCGCCAAATACCTGGCCCGGAGGGACTCCCGTGAGATCGGCTTCATCGGCGCGGGAGAGATGGCGCGGATGCACTTCGTGGCGCTGAAAACCGTGCTGCCCGAGCTGCGCGTATGCCGGATCTCCTCCCGGACGGAGGAGACGGAGCGCGGCTTTTTGGAGCATATCGCCCCGCTGTATCCCGACGTGGAGTTCATCTCCTGCCGGGGGGACTATGAAAAGGCCGTCACCGGCGCGGATGTGATCGTGACCGCCATCAGCGGTCAGGAGCCGCTGCTTCACGGGGCTTGGTGCAAGAAGGGCGCCTTTTATACCCACGTGGGCGGCTGGGAGGACGATGACGAGACCGTCTATAAGGCCGACAAGATCGTCTGCGACAACTGGTACCATTTAAAGCACCGGGGCAGTCCCACCCTCACCCGGCTGTATCAGGCGGGCAAGCTCCATGACGCGGATATCCATGGCGACCTGGGGCTGGTCGTGACCGGAGATCTGCCCGGCCGGGAGTCCGACGATGAGTTCATCTACTTCAACGCCGTGGGCCTGTCCTATGTGGACGTGGCTCTGGGCTATGATTTTTACAAGAAGGCGGAGTCGTTCGCCGCCGTTCTGCCTCTGCAAAGGAGCGGCATCTTTGACCACAGCCTGGAGAGCGCCGGCAGGCCCGGTGCCTTCCGCCTGAGGGAATCCTGACATACGAGGTCATCAGATATGCTTATCTCTATCTGTATCCCCTGCTATCGCAGCGCCCAGACGCTGCCTATGGTAGTGGAGGAGATACGCGGCGTATTCGCCGAGCGCGAGGACCATGATTATCAGATCGTTCTGGTAAACGACGGCTCCCCGGACGACACCTATGACGTGATCGCCCGGCTGTGTCGGGAGGACGAGAAGATCATCGGCGTGGACCTGTCCCGGAACTACGGCCAGGCCTCCGCCAAGATGGCGGCTCTGCCCTACGCCACGGGGGATGTGGTCGTATACATGGACGACGACGGCCAGCATCCCGCAGCGGGGATATTCCCCCTGGTGGAAAAGCTGGCCGAGGGATATGACATCGTCTACGCCAAATTCCCCCAGAAGCACCACTCCTGGTTCAAGCGCGTCACCAGCGGCCTGTATCAGAAGGTATCAGAGTGGATCGGCAACAAGCCCCGGGGCATCTCCGTATCCTCCTTCACCGCCTGGAGCCGCATGGCCGCAGACGCCGTCAAAGGCTACCACAGTCCCTTTCCCGCCGCAGGGCTATACCTCAACAAAATCACCACCCGCATTGCCAACGTGGATATAGACCACCGGGACCGGCTGGCCGGCCAGAGCGGCTATACCCTGGGAAAGCTGCTGAGCCTGACGGTGACGGCGCTGACCAATTTCTCCATCATCCCCCTCCGGGTGGCCTCCGTTGTCGGGGTCGTCTGCGCTGTGATTGGCTTCGTCACCGGGGTGGTGATGGTCATCCGTAAGCTGCTCAATCCCCAGATCGTCGCCGGCTTTACCTCCAGCATCGCCGCGCAGATGTTCATCGGCGGCGTCATTATGATGATATTGGGCATTTTGGGCGAATATGTGGGCCGGATATACATGACCCTCAGCGGCATGCCCCAGTACAATATCCGCCGGACTGACAACGCCCTGCCGGAGAGAAAAGAGGACCGCACATGAAAGACATCTTCCGCGAGGCCACGTTGAAAGGCCTTTTCGCCAGCTCTTTCGGGTTTTTCCGGGAGGAGATGAAAAAGCAGTACAAGGGCTTCGGCCTGTTCGCCAACTGGGCGGATATGCTCTGGTGCGTGGCGCGCCACGGCTCCAGCCCGGCGGAGTACGCCCATCTGAACTTCGACAAGAAAAGCGACCGGGAGCGGGCCCGGTACTTCACCATGCTCCGCTTCGAGCGCTTTATCAAAAAGGCCAACACCGGGGATAAGCAGCTGTTCATCAACAAAGTGGCCTTCAACCGGCGGTTTGCCTCCTACCTCAACCGGGACTGGCTGGACGTGTCCACGGCCACGGCGGAGGAATTCGCCGATTTCATCCGCTCCCACGGCCAGGTGATGCTTAAGGCCACCAGCCTCTCCTGCGGCAAGGGCATATCCAAATATACCTATGACCCGGCGGACGACCTGAACGCCCTGTATAATGCCAGCCGGGATATGCTCCTGGAGGAACTCATCATCCAGCACCCGGCCATCGCCGCTTTCAATCCCGGCAGCACCAACGTGCCCCGGCTGAACACCATGGTGGACGGCAAGGGCCAGGCGCACGTGTTCTCCGCGTTCTTCCGCACCGGCACCGGAGACGCGGTGGTGGACAACATGGGTGCCGGCGGCATGGCCGCCCATATCGACGTGGACACCGGCATCGTCACCACCCCCGCCATCGATATGCACCGGCGGGAGTATATTCTCCACCCCGATTCCGGGCAGATCTTTCTGGGATTCCGCATCCCCCACTGGGAGGAGGCAAAGGCCTTGGTTATCGCCGCCGCCAAGGAGATCCCGGATATGCGCTACATTGGCTGGGACGTAGCCGTTACGGAAAAGGGCGTATGCCTCATCGAGGGCAACGACCGGGCGGATATCTGCGTACGCCAGTTTGTGGACCGGCAGGGCTGGTATAAGCAGCTGACGGCCATGCTGTGAGGAAGGGCGCTTATGACCCGCACCCAAAATTCCTTTTTCAACGTGATCACCGGTATGGGCTCGTCCCTGCTGCTGGTGCTTTTGAACTTTATCACCCGCTCTGTGTTCATCAACACCCTGGGCGTCAGCTATCAGGGCCTGGAGGGGATATTCTCCAACATCCTCTCTATGCTCTCTCTGACGGAGCTGGGCTTCGGCACCGCCATTTCCTTCAAGCTCTATAAGCCCATCGAGGAGGATGACCGCCCCCGGATGCGCGCGCTCTTGAACCTATACCGGCAGGTGTACTTTATCATCGGCTGCGTCATTGCGGTCATCGGTCTGGCACTGATCCCCTTTCTGCCGGTACTGATCAAGGACTATGGACGCCTGGATGAGCTGGGTCTGAACGCAGTGGTCCTTTTCCTCGTCTATCTTTTCAACAGCGTCTCCTCCTACTGGTTCTTCGCCTATAAAAACGCCTTTGTCACCGCCACCCAGAAGAGCTATGTGCTGACCATAGCTGGCTATGCCGTCTCCATCTGCAGCAGCATCGCCCAGATCCTTGTCCTGATATTTCTGCGGGATTTCCTGCTCTATGTCCTCACCCAAGTCATCTTTACCATACTGCGTGGGCTTCTGTACGCGCTGATCTTTGATAAGCGGCATCCCTATCTGCGGGGCCGGACGCAGGACCGGGTGGCGCCCGGGGAGCTGAAGGGCTTTTTCAAAGACTGCGGCGCCCTGTTCATCTACCGGATCAACTCCGTTGTGGTGAACAGCACGGACAACCTGGTGCTGTCCTCCATGCTGGGGCTGGACGCAGTGGGTCTTTACTACACCTATTCCGCCATCAAGACCAATTTGCACACGCTGCTGTACACTTTTCTCAGTTCCATCCAGGCGTCCCTGGGCAGCCTATACTCCACCGGCAACCTGGACTGGTCCCGGCTGGCCTTTCGGATCGTCCAGTTTTGCGTTACGTGGCTGTATGGCGTTGGGGCCATCGGTTTTGCGGTCCTGGCCAATGAGTTCATCCCCATCTGGATGAACGGCCGGACCGATCTTGTGGTCACCACCTGGACCACCGCCGGCGGCGCCACAGTCGTCACGCCTGTGGCCCTGCTCATCGGCATCGAGATCATGACCCTGGGCATGGGAGAGAATCTCGGCATATTCCGCAGCTCCATGGGCCTGTTCCAGCAGATGAAATACCGGCCTATCGCCAGCATCATCGTGAATCTGGTGCTGTCTATCGTCCTGGTGCCCTGCATCGGCATCGCGGGCTGTGTCGTGAGCACCATCGTCTCCTTTTTGACTACCACCTTCATCCTGGACCCTATTATCCTGTTCAAGTACGGCCTGAAGGAGTCGCCCAAGGGATACTATGTGCGCACGGTCAAATACACGGCGGCAGTGGCCGCTGCGGGCGTTTTGAGCTGGTGGCTGTGCTCGCTCATCCCGCTGCAGGGCATTTGGGGCTTCCTCGTCCACGGCTGCGTGTGCGTGGCCGCCTCCTGCGCCTTTTTCACCCTCTGTTTTTTCCGCACGACGGAGTTTCGCTATATGCTCAACACCGTCAAGACCCTGCTCCCGCGCCGGTCGGCCGGGGACAAGAACAAATAATTAAAGGAGAGCAGCCATGACACCATTGGAATACTTAAAGGAAATCACAGTCGTACTTCCTCGTCTGGCAAGGCAGACGGGGCACAGCACATTCGGGTTCTACACCTCTTTTGTGTATGATTTTTTCCGTTATCATATCACTCTGGATGAATTTTCCGCCTCCCATGTGTATGAGCTTTCCCCGCGAAAGATGTCGGAGCTTCTGACGACCAGCCGCAGGAATCGGCTGACCGCACGCTACTTTAACGCGGCCGCAACAAAAGATGATTTTGATCTTCTGGATAACAAGCCCCGCTTCAACACGCTCTTTAAAAAATTCATATATCGGGACTGGCTCGATGCGTCCACCTGCTCTCCTGACGATATCCGCGCTTTTATCGCTAAAAATCCCGTCTTTTTGGCCAAGGACAGCCTTGGCACACAAGGCGACAATATTTTCCTGCATCACAGCGCCCAAACTGATGTGGACGCCTTCCTCCAGGACCATCTGGGGAAACCCATCCTTCTGGAGGGATTCATTCAACAGCACCCCGCCATGGCCGCTGTAAACCCAACCTCTGTGAATACCATCCGCATTGTGACAGCCTGTATGGACGGTCAGGTCATGCTGGTAGGCGCTGGCATGCGCTGCGGCGGGAGCAATGCCTATGTGGACAACTTCCATAAAGGCGGCATTGCCTACCCTGTAGATATACAGTCCGGCATCGTCACCGGCATGGGCCAAAACCTTATGGGCCAGGCCGATTTTCTCCGTCATCCGGCTACCGGCCATGTCATGCCCGGCTTCCAGGTACCTCATTGGGACAAAGTGAAACAGGCCGTCTCAGAGGCAGCCCTCCTCCTGCCCCGCCTCGGCTATGTTGGCTGGGATGTGGCCATCACGGAAAACGGTCCGGAATTCATCGAGGGAAATAACTGCCCCCAGACGGATCTGATCCAACTGGGAGGACACGGCGTATATCGTGAGCTTCGGGATTTTGCCGTCGGGCACGCCCGAAAAGAGGCGCATTCATGACGCCGGTCGTCTCTGTTGTTGTCCCCGTCTATAAGACGGAGCTCTACCTGCATCAATGTGTGGACAGTATTTTGGCCCAAACCCTGTCCGATCTTGAGCTGATATTAGTGGACGACGGCTCCCCCGACAACTGCCCCGCCATCTGCGACGAGTACGCCGCCCGGGACGGCCGCGTCAAGGTCATCCACAAGGAAAACGGCGGCCAGGTTTCCGCCTGGAAAGCGGGCGTACAGGCCGCAGCCGCTGATCGCATCGGTTTTGTGGACAGCGATGATTGGATAGATCCCAGCTTCTATCAAGAGCTTTATACCTTTGCCCTAGAGATGTCCGCTGATATCGTGGAAGGTCAGTATGTTCGGGAGTTCCCCGGTGATGACCCCCGCTCCGTCGGCTCCGTGCGGAGCGGGACCGAGATCTATGAGGGAGAGGACAATATTCGCCGATTGGTAGGGACGCTGCTCACATCATTTTTATATGACGGAACGCCGGACAAGCCGGACCGGCCTGTCAGTTACAGCCGTTGTGATAAGCTGTATCGCCGGGAACTACTGCTGCAAAATATCGGCCTTCTGGATCCCAGCCAGACCTTGGCGGAAGACGCGATCATAAATACCGCCGTTATTGCGGATTGTCACAAGATAGCAGTCTGCCAATGTGCGGCCCGATACCACTATCGCATCCTGCCTTTCTCCACATCCCATCAATTCGATGAAAAACAGATCCGCCTGATTTGCCGCGCCTCCGTGCTTTTGGATCAAATACTCCGGGCCAAAAATCTGGACACTGCCCCGGCAAGCGCTTTTATCGGCAGCATGGTCCACGCTAGGATATACCGGGTGGCGGAGCTGCCGG
>CAZVRP010000031.1:0-17245 GCA_964630255.1 uncultured Oscillospiraceae bacterium
ACTTCCTCCTCCCGGGCGGGTTCGGCGGCGGGGATATCAATAATCGTTTCCACCGCTTCAACTATGGGCATCCCCACATCCTGGTCGCCGATGGGTTCCACAGCCGGCACGGGCTCCACCTCGGCGGCGGTGAATTCAGTCCCAGCCGGGGCGGGCATATCCTCCTCCACCTGGATCTCCACCTCTATGTCGGCTTCAGTCTCGTCCACCACAGCTTCGAAATTCCCATCCTGGGCCTCCTCGGGTGCAAGGCCTGTTTTCAGCCGGGCGATCTCATCCTCCATGGCGGCGATGCTTTCGTTGGCCAGATCAACCTCCTGGCATATCTGAGCCAGAGGATCCTCCGGCATCTCGTGATGGGCCTCATAATAGAGCCGGCCCAGCTCCGCGTACGCCTTTTTGATAGTATCACGCTGACCCACGATGTCCATGTTCAGCTTGGCGATGCGGCTGAGCTGCCGGGTCTTGTCGGCCGCAGCGGCGGCCAGGTTCTTGGCCTTTTCGGCGGCCTTGGTGGCAAATGCGCTGGCCCTGCCCTTGAAATCATTGGAATCCGACATGCTTTAGCCCTCCTTGTGATGTGTTCTATAGTTTATTACTCTTTGACGAATTTATATTGGAAGTATTTTTTATAACGGGTCCGGCCCGTCTTCCTCTGTGCCCGGCCCGTTCTCCTCCGGCAGGTCATCGGCCTCAGTTCCCGGCGATCCGGCAGGGATTTCATCCGCCGCAGCCTCACCCGCCGCAGCCTCACCCGCCGCCAGTGCCGCCGCCCGGTTGACCCACAGCTTCTCCGGGGCGCATTTGCCGCTGCGCAGGATCACCGTCAGCAAAATGACCGCCGCCAGGAAAGTCAGGCCCGCCAGAAGCTGGGAGACCCGGATGCCGCTGGTCCCTATGTACAGGGAGTCCGTCCGCAGCCCTTCGATCCATACCCGACCCAGGCCGTACCAGCCAAGATAGCACAGAAAATACTGACCATCGAATTTCCGCATGGTCTTTTTTGAAAGGATGTGCAGGCCGATGAAGCCGATGGCATTCCACAGCGATTCATACAGGAACGTGGGGTGGACATAGATGGTCTCCCCGTTTAGGGTCAGGCCCATGCGGCAGAAGATATCCGTCTCATAGCCGTAGGCCTCCCGGTTCATGAAGTTGCCCCACCGGCCCACGCTCTGGCCGATGAGCAGACCGAAGGAGGCCACGTCCAGCATGGCAAGGGGGGATATCCGCTTTACCCGGCAGACCGCAAACACCGTGAGGACCGCAGCGATCACGCCGCCGTATATGGCCAGGCCGCCCTCCCAGATCTTGCACATATCCCAGAAGCTGTCATAATGGCCGAAGAAGACGACGTAGTAGATACGGGCGCCGATGATGGACAGGGGCACGGCGAACAGCAGGTTGTCGGTCAAGTCGTCCTGGGAGAGGCCGAACTCACGGACCCGGCTGTAGCCATAAGCCACGGCCAGCAGAAAGCCGCAGGCGATGATGACGCCGTACCAATAAAAGGTGTGGCCGAACAGCTGGAAAGAATTGGAGGGATCGATAGACCAGCTTCCCAACAGCGGGAAGGATATGGCGGCGGAAGACATGGGCATCAAGCCTCCTTTGGTCGAATGATGGACAGGGCGGCGCGCTCCCGGGTCAGATGCTCTCCCACCCAGGCTGCGGCGTCATCAGCGGTGATGGTATCCAGGACAGATAGGGCGTCCAAGGGCGCAAAACCGGCGAAGTGCCCCTCCGCCAGACCCACGGTCAGGTCCAGAAAATCGTTGAGGGCGCGGATGCGGCCGCCGCAGGCGGCCCTTTTCTGCCGCTGGAACAGGCCGGGATCGAAGCCTTGCCCGGCCACGGTCTCCGCCTCGGCCAGCAGGGCGTCCAGCACGGTCCGGGGTTCTTTCGACTCCCCGCCGAACACCGCCGTCCCCTGCCCGGCGGCGTAGTCTGTGCCGACGCCGAAGGTGTCGTTCAGAAGTCCCTCCCCATATAGCCGCAGGAAAAGCGGAGAGCTCCGGCCGCACAGACATCTCAGGGCCAAGGAGGCCGTGAGCCGCCGGCGCAGGGCCTCCGGCCCGGCGGCGGCGGGACCGAGCTTCACCCCGGCCAGAAACAAGGGAGCAGATACCTCCATGGATACTTCTGTCAGCGCCGAAACGGGGTCCGGCCCCTCCGGGCCGCCGTAGTCCCGGACGGGCGTCTGCCCCGGTTCCTGCGTCAGAAGCTCCGCGGCAGCGGAGACAACCAGCTCCGGGTCCACATCCCCGGCCACGCACAGAGCCATGTTGGAGGGGTGGTAAAACACCTTGTGGCAGTCATACAGCACCTGGGGGGTGATATCCTGGATGGACGCCACCGTACCCGCCACGGAGTCCCGCAGGGGACTGTGGTCAAACAGCAGGCGCATGAGATTCAGATGCACCGCGTCGTCCGGGTCGTCGTCATACATCCGTATCTCCTGGGCAATGATGCCCCGCTCCTTATCCACGCTCTCCTGGGTGAAGTAAGGCGTGGAGACGAAGCGCAGCAGCGTACGCAGGTTTTTGTCGAAATGCCGGGTGCACTCGAAGTAATAGGCGGTCATGGCGTCGGAGGTAAAGGCGTTGGCGCTGGCGCCCGCCGCGTCCAGGAGCATGAGGGCGTTGCCCTCCGGCATGTCGAACATCTTGTGCTCCAGGTAGTGGGCCACGCCTGCCGGGGTGTTCCTCCGCTCCCCGGCCAGGGCAAAGCGCCGGTCCGCCCCGCCGTAATTGGCAGCGAAGACGGCCACGCTCTTGCGGTAGCCAGGCTTGGGGACCACATATATGGGCAGACCGTTTTCCAGCTGGCACGTATACAGCGTCTCCCCCAGGGACGGATAATCAAGCTTCCGCATCGTCGTCCTCCTGTCCGTTCCCGCAGATGAAATAGACCGCGTCGCACTCGATGCCGGCGGCGGCCTCCACCACGTCCTTCAAGGTCACATCCTCCACCAGAGCGGCCAGCTCCTCCGGACCGTATTCCAGTCCCAGCAGATTCTGGGTGAGCCAAAAGCCCTCAAGGGCGCCGGCGCTGTCGGCGGAGGCGGTCAGGTCCCCGGCCAGGCTCAGCTTGGCGGCGGCCAGCTCCTCCGGGGTGATATCCCCGTCCTTCACGGCCTGGAGCTGGCGGCCTATCTCCTCCAGAGCCAGGTCATAATTTTCCTGTTCAATACCGCTGACGACTATCATCACGCCCTTCATCAGGTCGATGCCGGAGCTGGCAAAGTAGCAGAGGCTCAGCTTCTCCCGCACGTTCATGAACAGCTTGGAGCTGACCCCTGCGCCGAACACGGCGTTCATCACCCGCAGGGCGGCCATATCCGGATACTCCATGCAGGGACCCAGCCGATAGCCGATGGCCAGTTTTCCCTGGGTCACATCCATATACTCGGTAAAATACCGGGGCTCCGCCTCCAGGGCGTTCATGCGTATGTCCGTGCCCAGGTCCAGATCCAGCTCGCCTCTGGGGAGCATGGAAAAGGCATCCAGCACGGCCCGCTCCGCACGGCGGGCGTCCGCCGTGCCGCAGTAGAAGATCTCTATGGGCGCGGTGGACAGAAGCTCTCTGTAACGCTTTGTCAGGGCCACATAGCCGATGCCCTGTGCCTCGTCCTCGGAGCCCAGCACGTCCACGGCGTAGTCCTCTGCGGGGCACATCAGCTCCGTCAGGCGGAAGCGGCTGTAGGCAATCTTATCGTTGATCCGGGCGCGGATATCGCTCAAAAGCTTTTCCTTTTCGCCGTCCACGTACCGGGGCAGCAGCAGGCCGCCCCGGGTGTTGGGCTCCAGAAGCACCTCTCCCAGCAGGGCGGACACCTTCTCCAGAAGGCCCCCGGCCCCGCCCTCCGGCAGGAAGGCGTCGTCCACGAAATCGGCCCAGAAGCCCACGCACTGGATCTCGCCCTTCTTCCGGACCATGGGCTCGATACGGGCGCCGTACAGGCTGTCCAGAGTCGCGGCCAACGCGTCCATATCAGGGTGCCGGACGGTGCCCCGGCGCAGCACGCTGGGAATCAGGGCGTTCTGGGCGGCGGTCTCCCGGGTGAGTCTGGTCAGAAGACTCACGCTCAGAAGGCCGGTCTTGAATTTATTGGTTTGCAGGCATGTCATATACACGCCCGGCAGTATCTCCCTGCGGGTCTGCCGCATAGCGGTCACCTCCACTGGCCTCGCATCTGGAATCTGTTTTATTTATTATATCACAACCCGTTTGATTTGAAAATGACAAGATTGTAAATATTGGGGAAGCGCCGTTTAGACGCTTCCCTAGCGGTCACGTTATTTTTGCTTTCCCATGCTCTACCTTGATATGGCGGCCGCATATATCGGCCTCATAGCCCTCCCAGCCGGCCGGGAGATGGGGCTCCACGGTCAGTCGGCCGTTTTCCAGCCGGATGCCCAGCAGGTCCTCCAGAACGACCCGGAAAAACCACCCGGAGGAGCCGGTGTACCATGTCCACAGCGCCTCGCCGTAGTGGTCCGGGTTGGCGGACACGTCCGCCGCCAGCACATAGGGCTCTCCGCCCCACTGGGCGGCGCTGTGGCGGGCGGGCAGCAGGTCCAAAAGGATGTTGGCACCCATATCCGTAAAGCCCTCCTTCAAAAGGGCGGAGGCCAGCCAGATCGCGCCGTGGGTATACTGGCCGCCGTTTTCCCGGAAGCCGGGGCCGCAGGCGCGGATATAGCCTGGGTCCCGGCCCTCGTCCTCAAAGGGTGGGGCGAACAGCTTGGTGATGCCGTGGGCCTGGTCGTACAGATGGTCCACGCAGGCCCGCAGGGCCGTGTGCACCCGGGTCCGGTCCACCTCCGGGCAGAAGGCCGCCCAGCTCTGAGCCACGGAGTCGATGGCGCAGGCCGGGGCGCCTACGGCCCCCAGAGGTGCGCCGTCGGCCCACCAGCCGCGAAGATACCAGCTTCCGTCCCAGCTCCGTTCCCCGGCCTGGACGTATTGGGCGGCGGCATCGGCATACCGGCGGCCATCCGGCTCTCCAAGGCGGGTCAGAAGGGCGGCGAACCGCCGGGCGGTGTGGACGAAAAACCAGGTTAGCCAAAGGCTCTCGCCCCCTACCTTGTCCATGCCGTCGTTCCAGTCACCGGAACCGGTGAGAAGCAGTCCGTGGGGCCCGTGGCCCCGGGCCAGTGCGCAGTCCATGGCCCGCCGGGCGTGGTCCAGGACGGTGCTTCGGGACCCGGTGGCCGGGGGCGTGAAGTACCGGTCCGTCTCTCCCGGCTGCAGGGGCGGCGCCTCCAGCCAGGGGGCTTCAAGGCCCAGAAGGCCCATATCCCCCGTCTTTTCCGCGTATTCGCACACGGCCCATACAAGCCACAAAAGGTCGTCCGAGCATCGGGTGCGCACACCCTTGGGGCCGTTGGGCGTCTCATGCCACCAGTGGAGCACGTCCCCCTCCCGGAACTGCCGGGCGCAGCAGGTCAGGATATGCTGCTTGGCCCGTGCCGGGGTCAGAAGCAGCATGTTCGTCACATCCTGGAGCTGGTCCCGGAAGCCGTAAGCCCCGCCGCTCTGATA
Source organism: uncultured Oscillospiraceae bacterium (assembly GCA_964630255.1). Classification (GTDB taxonomy): domain Bacteria; phylum Bacillota; class Clostridia; order Oscillospirales; family Oscillospiraceae; genus CAJOIG01. The sequence goes on from CAZVRP010000031.1 coordinate 5,548, forward strand.
CATGCTGGCGCGGCCCAGAATGCGGCAGGACAGGGTCTGATAGGCGGCCCAGCCGTTCATCATCCGGTTCAGGTCCCCGTCCGGAGTGCGGACGTGGACCCGGCCCAAGGTGGTCCGCCAGCCGTCCCGGACCTTCAGCAGCTCCTGGGCGGCCCGATCCGGCTCCGCCAGAGCCTTCAGAGTCTCAGCGCTCTCATAGCCGCAGGCGATCACGCTCACGCCGCCGCCCTTCCACAGCGCGCTGAAGCAAGGCCGCAGGCCGCTGCCCGTCTTGCCGTCCAGCCGGCCCTCCTGCCAGGCGGCGTCATCGCCTGTGAAGCCGGACAGTTTCCGGCTGAAAGCGGCTCGGAACACTTCGTCCGGGTACATACTCCTGGGGTTGTAGGCCGTGAGGCAGCCGTCCTCGTATCCTGTGACGACACAGGGGATGTCGGCGCTCTCGCCGGTGAGAGCCAGGGGCAGCCGCCAGCCGATATAGGTTTGCTCACCGCCCTCGATGAGGAAGATGCGGGCCCGGTACTGGCTGGGCACGAAGGCGGTGAGACCGCAGCCCTCCCGCTCCCAGCGGGTCCAGCCGAAGCCGTTGGTGACCCGGCAGGGGGCGGCGCCGTCGGCAAAGAGGCTCCGCCGCCCCTGGGCAGTGATGAGCTCCAGCACCTCGCCGCCAGTGGTGGCGATGGGGTCGTTGAGCCAGGGATCGACCGGACACTCCCGGGCGTTTTCCAGCCACATGAACCCCGTGCCGCAGTCGGCGGCCAGGTATCCGAAGCGGCCGTTGGATATGACGTTGCACCACGCCCTTGGGGGCAGGGGCGGCGTGTCATAGCGCACGGCCCCGCCGGTGAGATAGGCGGTCTCCGGCGGCTGACTGCCCCGGACTGGCGCCGGGCGCAGGGCGGGCAGACCGGTGAGCTTTCGCGCCGGGGACGGGGACACGGTCACCGCAGCGGCGGCTATGGCCTCCCCGCCGGTGAAGTGGACGCCGCCCTTGATCCCCTCGAATGCGGCCAGGCCGTATTTGTCCAGATATCGGCGCAGGGCCTCCGTCCGGGGGCGCAGATACGCCCCTTCCTCCCCGGTGTAAATGACCAGATCCGCTCTGGCGCCGCAGGCGGTGATGAGGGCATGGCGCTTTATCATCCGCCGGGCCTCATCCAGATCGTCGTCCGTTACCTTGACATAGATGATGGGCAGGTCACCGGACAGGCCCTGCTTCCAGAGGGCGTCCCGGGTAGCGGCCGGCGTAGCCTGGACCCGGGGCGAGCATACCGCCGCGCACAGGGCGAGGGCCGACCGCATCCCCTCGGCGGTAAGGCCCAGAAGGGCCGCCATGGAGCCGGCCATGTCGGCGCTACCGCCGGACAGGATGCGCTTGGCCCCATCGATAGCCTCCTGGCGGCTCCGGCCGAAGCACAGGGCCAGCGCCCCGCATCCGCCCTCCGGCAGGGCGGTCTCTATGACGACAGGATCGTTCATCTGCCAGCCGCAGCCCTTGACAAGACGCAGATCCGTGGTGGCGGAAAGGCACAGCCACACCTCCGGCAGACTGCCCCGGCTCAATCGCCGGACCAGGATGGAACCGGCCCGGGCCTTTACTTCCAGCCCCAGGCGCCAGAAAGCTGGATGGGCCAGGAAATCCGATGCCCTAGCGAGCACGGGCTCGAACCGGATGGTCAGCTTGCCGCCGCTGGGGCCGGTGACCCGGCGCAGCTCACCGCATTCGCCGCTTGCCACCGCCAAAGAGGCGCTCATCACCGTCTCCCCCCGGCGGACCGTATAGGTCAAACAGCCGCTCTCATAGTGCCAGGGGCAGAAGGCCGCCAGCCGCCGGGATGGCATCAGGGGCACGCCGTTCAGAGTCAGGGAGAAGCCATCCTCCGGCCGATACATGAGAAGACCGCCCGTCTGGGCCCGGCAGACGCCGCCATCGCTGGTCAGCACAGAATAGACGCCGTTGGACAGGGGAAACCAGGCCGGAGTTTCCGGGACATAGCCGGGACCCTCCCACTGGAACACGGGCCGGTCGGGCCGGCTCTCCGGGGGATGGGTGATGGGACTGCGGCTGCGGCGCAGCACCGGCCCGCTCAGCGGAACCCGCTCTGCCAGCAGGGGCTGGAAGGCCGCGCAGGCGCTTTCCGCCATGAAGTGACGGCGCATGGCGCCTCCTGCCAGGGAGTTGGCGATGGCGCACAAGCTCATGCCCAGATGGTGACTCATGAAGCAGGCCACCGGCTCTCCGCGTCGGCCCGTGCGGCCCGGGGTCAGGTCTAGGGCCTCATAGAAGCCATACCGGCCCCACATATCGGCTCTTTTCAGCCGCCGCAGATTCCGCACGGCGGCCTTTGGGTGGACGCACAGAGCCAGAAAGCTGGCATAGGGCGCCACCACCAGCTCGCTGTCCATGTCACGGCGCAGGGCTAGCGCCTCGACGCCATGGGCCTTGTATCGGTAATCCATGCCCGCGTCCAGGGAGAAGAAGGCGCTCTCGGAATTGCCCCAGGGAGCCTTGGCGCGCTCGCCTCGCCGCCGCTGGGCGTACAGGCAGAACCGCCCGGTCTCCCAGAGCATGGAACCGTTTATCAAGGGCAGGAACAGCTCCGGCATCAGGTATTCGAACATAGAGCCGGACCAGCTGGCCAGCCCCCGCCAGCCGTCCAGGGACAGCTGGGCCCGGCTTAGACTCTGCCAGTGGCGCAGGGGCGCCTCGCCCCGGGCGCAGGCCAGGTAACTGGTCAGCCGGGCCTCCGAGGCCATCAGATCGTAGTGGCCCGGGGATACGGTATCGGAGGCCGGGTCCAGGCCAATGCGGAACAGCCGTTTTTTCGAATCGTACAGCGCTCCTAGGTCCATAGCGCCTGCCAGGGCCATGGCCCGCTCCGCCAGGTCCGGGTGGCCGTGGGCGGCCATGCCGTGGGAGAAGCATATAAGACAGGCGCACAGGTTGCCGCTGTCCACTGTGGATACATAGGCCGGCTGCAGAGGCGCACAGGTGCGGGTGTCATACCAGTTATAGAGATGGCCGCGCCATTTGGGCAGCCGCTCGATGGTGGCGAGGATATGGCCGGCCAGCCCCGCCGCGTCCCCATCGGCGGCGATGTCAAGCTCCAGGGCCGCCAGGCATGAGGCCAGGGCCAGGCCGATGTTGGTGGGCGATGTGCGGTGGGCCGCGCCCTTTGGGGGCTGTACCTGAATGTTGTCGGGGGGCAGCCAGTGCCCGCTACGGATGCACAGATCGGAAAAATAGCGCCATATAGCCTTTGCGGAGGACAGTAAAAATGCGCGGTCGCCGTCCGTCAGGTCATTTTTGGGCGCATGGGTCCGGCCGGTGAGCCAGGCGAAGGCGGGGGCGGCCAGCCAGACCACTCCGGCAGCCTTGCCCGCCGGGCCGGGGGCCAACAGTACCAGCGCCAGACCGACCAGCAGATCAAACCACATGGCGGCGGGCTGGCGGGCGGCGCTCTCCGACTGGGCCGCGGTGACCCACTGGAGCATGTTCCGGTGACTGAAGCCCATGCGCCACAGGGCCGTTACCATGGCCGAGACGCAGGTATATGCCTCCCAGGGCAGGAAGATGAGCCGGGCCATGAATCGGGTCAGAGACCCGCCCAGGCCCCGAAGCACCCCGCTCCGGCAGCGCAGGCGCGCATCCTTTGTCCGGGAGAAGAGGCCCGCGCAGGCGGCGTGAACAGCCTCCGCCCCCAGGCAGAGCAGGGCCACGGCGGCGGCCCAGCGCAGGCCGGGGTCGAACATGCCCCCCAGGATGGCCGCCAGAGCGCCAGGGGCCAGCAGGCTCCGGCGAAGATTGTCGAACAGGCGGAACCGGTCCAGACCCGTCAGATCCCGGCCGGTCCGGAACAGCCATGGAAGATTCTGCCAGTCCCCTCGGGTCCAGCGATGCAGCCGGCGGAACCATGCCGCCGCTGTAACGGGCGCACCGTCTGTCAGCTCCACATCCCCCAGATAAGCCCCCCGGAGATAAGCCCCCTCCAGGGCGTCATGACTGAGGATCTTATTGTCCTGGAAGCGGTTTTCCAGGCAGGCCAGATAAGCCGGTACGTCCACGATGCCCTTCCCAGCGAAACCGCCCCGGTCGAACAGGTCGGTGAACAGCTCTCCTGTAGGAGCTCCGTAGGGGTCGGTCCCTCCCTGACCGACCCAGATGCGGGCAAAGTCCGTGGCCATAGCCCGATCCAGCTCCACGCTCATCCGGGGATGGATGACTCCGTGGCCCCGGACCACAACGCCATTTTCCACTACGGGCGTATTCAGCGGATGCATGGCCGCGCCGATGAGAGACCGGGCCGCCCCGGGCACCAGACGGGTATCCCCGTCCAGGCACAGGATGTACCGAGCGGTGAGCTCGGCCTTGTCCCCCGCCAGGCACCGAAGCCGGTTGGGCTTGCCCTGGGTCAGGCGGGCCAGCTCCAGGATGGCTCCTCGTTTCCGCTCCCAGGGTGTATATATATGGTCGGCAGAGCTCCAGGTGAGGTTGCGGGTCAGCAGGAAAAAGCCCCCGCCATAGAGGTCGTTCAGACTGTCTATGACGGCCTTGACGGCCTCCAGCCGCGCCTCCCCGCCGGGGGGCGGATAGGTATCGGCGTCCGGCAGGTCCGCAAGCAGAGCGAACAGCAGATGCTCGCCGCAGTCCCGACTCGCCAGCCGGTACTGCTCCAGCCGCCGGGCAAGGCGAGGCCCGGCGTCGTTGTCAGTCAGCAAGGCCGACACGGCGCATATAGTCCTGCCCTCCGGACCTACGCCCTCCTCCAGAGCCAGCCGGGGTAGCCGCCGGGGCCGTACCAGCCGCAGCAGCATGGAATCCAGCGCCACCCGCACCAGCTCCGACAGGGGGAATACCGTGAGCGCCGCCGTCCATGCCGAACCCGTGGCAAAGCCAGCCAGCAGGGCCAGAAATACGGTGGCCAGCACATGGGCGGCGATATACCCCGCGCCGGTACGGCCGGTTTGAGGGAACAGATAGCGGTGCAGCCCCGCGTCCAGGGCGGTCTGGGCCTCCTTTAGGGCGGTGGAGCCGTGCTTCCTGGCCAGCTTCTGGAGCTTGGCGCGGTACATGGCCCGGGTGGCTTCGTCCATGGCGGGATAGACGCCGTCCTGCCGGAGCATGGTGTCCACCGGATCGGACAGTTCCAGGGCCCGGGTCAGGTCCAGGTCCGAAAGGGTGCGCAGACTGGTGAACAGCTCTGCGGCCCTGGCGGCATCCACATCTTTCTCTCCCAGGGCCAGGATGACCGCCGCCCGCAGCCCTGCCCCCACCAGGGCGGCCTCATTTTCCGGCAGAACATCAATGTGCCGGGCCCCGGTGAGGAACTCCTCCACGCGCTCCTCGGTGATGGGGCCGGCCTGCACAAGCTGTCCGCACAGGGTGATCAGCGCCGAGCCGTCCGGACCACGGCGCAGACGCCCGGCGGTCCGCAGAGCGGCCAGGGCGATGTCGCCCTCCCGCCGGGCTAGGTATTCGTTGTCGGCGTACCAGGCCGGGGCGCTCTCGTCCCGGCTCTTGCCGCCGACCCGGTCCATGGCCTCCGCCAGACGCCTTGCGGCGCTCCTGCCGGATACGGTGCCGGTGATGGGGATGCTCCTGGCCGCTTGTTCGCCCCATCTGGCCAGGCGTTCGTTGCGTATCATTTCCATACCTTGGATTTTTCCCGGGATGGGATTTTTCTATACCGTCCTCCGGCTGTCAAAGAAAAATACTTGACAGCAGCAAAAAACGGGTGTATGATAAGCGGGCTGTAAAGCGCAGATACTTGACAGGATGGAGGGCGGCGGGGTGGAAGCAAGTCCTTTGGATAAGTCCCTGCTGCTGGACTTTTACGGCGAATTATTGACGGAAAAGCAGCGCCGGACCTGCGAACTGCACTGGAACGAGGACCTGTCTCTGGCAGAGATCGCGGAGCAGGAGGGTCTGAGCCGTCAGGGGGTGTGGGACATCCTCCGCCGGGCGGAGACCGCCCTGCGGGGATACGAGGCCAAGACCGGCCTGATCCGGCGGCACCTGGAGCGGCGGGCGCAGATCGCGGACATCCGGACGGAGCTGGCGGCGCTGTTGCCGGATCGTGAGGCAAGCCGCCGCATCCTGGAGCAACTGGAGGACCTGATGTAATGGCATTTGAGAGCTTATCGGACAAACTCAACAACATCTTCAAAAAGCTCCGGGGCAAGGGCCGTCTCAGCCAAGCGGACGTGAAGGATGCCATGCGTCAGGTGCGCATGGTGCTGCTGGAGGCGGACGTAAGCTACAAAGTGGTAAAGGACTTTGTGGGCCGCGTCTCCGAGAAGGCTGCCGGCCAGGAGATATTGGAGAGCCTGAATCCGGCCCAGATGGTCATCAAGATCGTCAACGAGGAGATGACAGCCCTGATGGGGGGGCAGGCGGCGAAGCTGAACTGGTCCTCCAAGGTGCCCAGCGTGGTGATGGTGGTGGGCCTGCAGGGCGCGGGCAAGACCACCAATACCGCCAAGCTGGCGGCCTGGGTGAAAAAACACCAGAACAAGCGTCCCCTGCTGGCCGCCTGCGACATTTACCGTCCTGCCGCCATCAAGCAGCTGGAAACGGTAGGCGCTCAGGTGGGGGTGCCTGTGTTCCAGATGGGGCAGACGGACCCTGTGGACATTGCCAAGGCCGCTGTGGAGCACGCTCGCAGGCACGGCAACGACGTGGTGTTTCTGGACACCGCCGGCCGGCTCCATGTGGACGAGACTCTGATGGAGGAGCTGAAAAATATCAAGGCGGCGGTAGACCCGGCGGAGATACTGCTCACCGTGGACGCTATGACCGGCCAGGACGCGGTGAACGCTGCCACGGCCTTTGACGAGGCCCTGGGGATCACCGGCGTGATGCTCACCAAGCTGGACGGCGATGCCCGGGGCGGCGCGGCTTTGTCTATCCGGGCGGTGACGGGCAAGCCCGTCAAGTTCGTGGGCATGGGGGAGAAGCTGGACGCCATCGAGGTGTTCCACCCCGACCGGATGGCCAGCCGCATCCTGGGGATGGGGGATGTGCTCACCCTCATTGAGAAGGCGGAGCAGGCCGTGGATGAGAAGAAGGCCGCGGAGCTGGCGGAAAAGCTGATGAAGAACCGCTTCACCCTCCAGGACTATCTGGAGCAGCTCCGGTCCATGAAGGACATGGGCTCCATTGATGACATCCTGGGCATGATGCCGGGCGTGGACGCAAAGGCCTTAAAGGGCGCCAAGATCGACCCCAAGGCCATGGCCCGAACCGAGGCCATCATCCTGTCCATGACACCCAGGGAGCGGGACAATCCCGCTATTCTGAATGCCAGCCGGAAAAAGCGCATCGCGGCGGGCTCCGGCACCAGCGTGGTGGAGATCAACCGGCTTTTGAAGGGCTTTGACGCCATGAACGCCATGGTCAAGCAGATGTCCGGCTCCAGGAAGGGCCGCCGGATGGGCAAGCGCATGGGTATGTTCGGAATGTGATTTCAAAATTCCATGAGAATTTGAAACATAAAAACTTACAATATTTTGGAGGAAAGATCAATGGTAAAGATCCGTTTGAAGAGACAGGGCGCAAAGAAAGCTCCCTATTACCGTGTGGTGGTGGCCGACAGCCGATCCCCTCGGGACGGCCGGAACATCGAGGAGCTGGGCACCTATGACCCCATGGCCACTCCCGCCGCCATCGACATCAATCTGGAGCGGGCCAAGTACTGGATCGGCTGCGGCGCTCAGCCCACCGATACCGTCCGCGGCCTTCTGAAGCTGGCCGAGGCCAAGCAGCCCCCCGCAGCGGAGGCCCCCCAGACGGAGCTGGCTGAATAAGCCGGAGCTGACCCATGAAGGAACTTCTCACCTATATCATCCAGAGCCTTGTGGATAATCCTGACAAGGTGACTGTGGACGAGCAGACCACCGGCGGCGGCACCGTATACGAGGTGCGCGTGGCGGACGGAGATATGGGCAAGGTCATCGGCCGTCAAGGCCGGATCGTGCGCCAGATCCGGGTGCTGATGAAGGCTGTGGCCCAGCGCCAGGGCAAAAAGGTCTCCGTAGAAATACTGGATTGAAAAAGCAATATTTAGAAGCGGGGCAGATCGTGAACACCCACGGTGTCCGGGGCGAGGTGCGCATCCAGCCCTGGGCGGACGAGGCGGCGTTTCTGACCCGCTTCCGCAGGTTTTATATCGACGGCTCGCCGGTGAAGGTCCTTTCCTGCCGGGTCCATAAATCCATGTGCATCGCCGCCCTGGAGGGGGTTGCGGATGTGAACGCTGCCATGACCTTGAAGGGCAAGGTGGTCTTCATCCGCCGGGATCAGGCCAGGCTGCCAGCCGGAACGGTGTTTTTGCAGGATATCATCGGCGCGAAGGTCATTGACGAGGCAGGGAATGAGCTGGGCGTGCTGGAGGACGTCCTCTCCGAGCCCGCCGCCAGCGTGCTGGTGGTGAAGGGCTCCCGGGAGATACTTATCCCCGATGTGCCCGCCTTCGTGCTGGCAAAGGACGCCGATGCCGGCATCGTCACCGTCAGGCTTATCGAGGGTATGTAGCTATGAGGATCGACATACTGACCCTGTTCCCCGACGCGGTACGGCCTATGATGGACGCCTCCATCCTGGGCCGGGCGGCCCGGAAGGGACTCATCGAAATAAATTGCGTCCAGATACGGGATTTCACCGCCAACAAACAGCAGCAGGTGGACGACTATCCCTACGGAGGCGGCTGGGGCTGCGTCATGATGGCGCAGCCCTTGAAGGCGTGTCTGGACCATATTTCCGCTCAGGCGGGGCCCCGCCGCCGGCGGGTCGTCTATATGTCCCCCCAGGGGGCCCGGTTCGACCAGAGCCACGCCCGGCGGCTTGTCTCGGAGTACGACCACCTGGTGCTTGTGTGCGGCCACTATGAGGGGGTGGACGAGCGGTTCATCCAGCTTTGCTGCGATGAGGAGCTGAGCCTGGGGGATTTCGTCCTCACCGGCGGGGAGATACCGGCCATGGCCATTGCGGACAGCGTGTGCCGGATGGTGCCTGGCGTGCTGTCGGACCCGGAGTGCTACATGGGCGAGAGCCATTGGGATGGTCTTTTGGAGTACCCACAGTATACCCGTCCGGACGTTTGGGAGGGCATGACGGTTCCCGAGGTGCTGCGCACCGGCAACCACCGGGATGTGGCGGTCTGGCGGCGGGAGCAGCAGCTCATCCGCACCAGAGAGCGTCGGCCGGATATGTTCGCGGCCTTTACGCCCCGGACCCGGGAGGACAAGGCGGTGGTGGAGCGGCTCACCGGCCGGGAGAAATTGACCTATGACTGCCGCCGGGCGGCGGCGGAGGACATCCCGGACCTGATGGACATCGCCCGTGAGGCCAGCGCCTATCTGAAAGAGTGCGGCGTGGCCCAGTGGCAGGACGGCTTTCCCAACCCGGGGGTGTTCGCGGAGGATATCGCCGCGGGCGGGTGCTGGCTGTTCACCCATGATGGGGCGCCCGCCGGGGTGATCGCCCTGTATCTCCAGCCGGAGGGAGATTATGAGGCCATCGACGGGGCGTGGCGGACAACGGGCCAGCCCTATGGCGTCATCCACCGGACGGCAGTGAAAGCTGCCTATCGGGGCCGGGGTTTGGCCCATGAAATGATGCAGCTGTGCGAGGACCTGGCTCTGGGTTCCGGCTGCGCCAGCGTCCGGGCGGACACCCACGAGGACAACCGGGCCATGCGGACACTGCTGGAGAGGCGGGGGTATGTCTGCTGCGGCGAGATCTGGCTGCAGGACACCGTGGAGAAGGACCCCAAGCGGGTCTGTTATGAAAAGGTTTTTTAGCATGGCGAACAGCGGCGGACCCCGATAGTAAAAAAACGGACGGAGGATCTTTTCGGGCATTGACAGCAGGCACAAAAGAGCATATTATTTAGTTAGCTAATTCAGTCCCCGCAGGGGACGTTTTTTGGAGGAAGGATATGGTAAAACAGCAAAACAAGGCCCTGCCCGCCATCATCGCCGCACTGGTGGTGCAGCTGTGCGTGGGTATCCTGTATCTTTGGAGTGTGTTCCGCGGTCCCATCGTCACCGCCTTTGCCTGGGACAACGCCGCTGCCGGCATGGTATCCAGCTACATGATCATGGCCTTCGTGTTCGGCAATCTGATCGGCGGATTTCTCAACGACAAAAAGGGGCCAAAACTCACTTGCTTCGCGGGGGTGATCCTGTTCTCTCTGGGCGTGGGGTTGACGGCCTTTCTGACCCCCGGTACCGTGGGCCTCATTTACGTCACCTATGCCGTCATGGGCGGCCTGGGTTCCGGCTTTGCCTACGGTGCCTGCATCAGCTGCATCCAGAAATGGCTGCCCCACCGCCGGGGACTGGCCTCGGGCCTCGCATGCGGCGCCTTCGGACTTTCCACTGTGGTGTTCACGCCGCTGAGCAATATGCTTATGAACCGGTTCTCCGTTGACGGCGTGGTGAACTTCACCCCTGTATTTCTGATCCTGGCCGGTGTGTTCGCGGTGCTGGGGCTCATCGCCTGCTGCTTTGTGAATCTGCCCGGCGAGGCGTATATCCAGGGCCTGAACCTGTCCGCCGGGGCAGTGTCCGGCGGGGAGAACTGCACCCTGGGCCAAGCTATGAAAAAGCCAACCTTCTGGTGCCTGTTCTTCTCCATCTTTTTCATCAATGGTACCTGGAACCTGTGCGTGCCTCTGATCCATGACCTGGGCGTCGCCCGGGGCCTGTCCGCCGCCGCCGCTGTGGCCTGCGTGTCCTTTACCGGCATCACCAACGCCGCCGGCCGGATCATCATGTCCACCCTCAGCGACAAGGTGGGCCGCGCCAATACCATGTACATCCTCTGCGGCCTGACCCTGGTGGGCGCCATCCTGATGACGTTCATCACCGGCTACGGCTACTTCGCCACCATCGCCGTCATCGCCTTTGCCTATGGAGGACCCTCCGCTTTGAACGCCGCCCTGTGCACTGATCTGTTCGGGCCGAAGAACTCCGGCACCAACTATGGCGTGGCCATGCTGGCCCTGGGCTTTAGCTCCATCTTTTTCAATTGGGTATCCAACACCTTCCTGAACGCCAGCGTGGACCATGTGGGTCCCACCTTCATCATGGGTGCTGTCACCGCCGTTATCCCCGTGGCGCTGATGTATATCATCCAGCGGAGCCTGAATAAGCGGAAGACCGCCTGAATCCCATCACCTCAGCGCCCGGCAGGAGCGAATGCTGCTCCTGCCGGGCGTTTTTTGGTATGACGGGATATTTCACCAAAATGCTCTCCAATACACAAAGTGTTGTCTGCGCGTTTTGTTTCATCTGCCGAAAAATCTGACGGCGCAATCCGCGCACCGCGATTATGCGGTGTTGCCCAATGTCAGAACTGTTGGAGAAAATACTTTCCAGAGACAGCATGAACGCCGCCTACAAAAGGGTCTGCGTCAACAAAGGCGCAAGCGGTGTGGACGATGTGACGGTTGACGAAATCGGAGATTACATCAAAGAGAATTGGGACAGTATCAGGGAGCAAATCAGGCACAGGAAATATAAGCCCCATCCGGTCAGGAGGGTGGAAATACCCAAGCCAGACGGAGGAGTGAGACAACTCGGAATCCCAACCATGATGGACAGAGTGATTCAGCAAGGTGTTGCGCAGGTAATAAGTCCCATAGCAGGACTTGTAAGCTGCTGGGACTACTACAATGAGCGCCACGCTTTGAAGCTG
>CAZVRP010000032.1:0-16396 GCA_964630255.1 uncultured Oscillospiraceae bacterium
ACCTACGGCGGCGCAAGCCGGGTGACGGTGCGGTGCGACAGGGCGGCAAGCGAAAACTGAAAAATCATCCCCGGCAGCCCCAATATGGGGGCTGCCGGGGGATTTTTATAAATATTTTCACGGTTTGGTCATGATTTGGACACAAACAGACGGGATAATAGCGTAGTATGTGAACGGTATATGAAAAGGAGGCGTATTCTGTGATAGAGGTGAGCCATCTTACCAAGCGCTATGGGGACCGGCTGGCGGTGGACGATCTGAATTTCACGGTGGAGACCGGCGCGGTCTACGGCTTTCTGGGGCCGAACGGCGCGGGCAAGAGCACAACGATGAATATCCTGACCGGCTGTTTGGCCGCCACGGAGGGGCGGGTGACTATCGACGGCTTCGATATATTCGACCAGCCCGCCAAGGCCAAGAGCCGGGTGGGGTATCTGCCGGAGCAGCCCCCGCTGTATACGGGCATGACGCCCCGGGAGTACCTTGCCTTCGTGGCGCGGGCCAAGGGCGTGAAGGCCCCGCTGCTGGACGGGCAGCTTGCGCGGGTGATGGAGGTCACGGGCACCGCCGGTGTGGCGGACCGGCTGATCCGCAACCTGTCCAAGGGCTTCCGCCAGCGGGTCGGCATCGCCCAGGCGCTTCTGGGGGACCCGGAGATCATCATCCTGGACGAGCCCACGGTGGGGCTTGACCCTTTGCAGATCATCGAGATACGGGACCTGATCCGCTCCCTGGGACAGGAGCATACGGTCATCCTCTCCAGCCACATCCTAAGCGAGGTGCAGGCGGTGTGCGACCGGATACTTGTCATCCACCGGGGCCGTCTGGTGGCCGCCGGCGCCCCGGCGGAGCTGGAGGCCCGGTTCGCCGGGAGCGTGACATACCGCCTCACGGTGAAGGCCAGCCCCATGGAGGTCCGGGACGCCCTGGAGATCGTGGAGGGCGTCCAGGAGGTGGAGGCGGTCCCGGGGACCGGCGACCGGTGCGAGGTGACGGTGTCATCGGCGGATACCAGCGCCGGTATGGACGAGCGGCTGAGCTTCGCGCTGTCGGACCGGCACATCCCCGTGCTGCGGCTGGCGCGGGAGCAGGCCAGTCTGGAGGACGTTTTCCTGGCCCTGACCCATGACGAGCCGGAGACCGGCGGCACGGGAGAGAAAAAGAGACGGAGACGCAGACGCGGAAAGGAGGCGGACAACCTGTGACGGCGATATACGAACGGGAGCTGGACAGCCAGCTCAACGGCCTGACGGGCTATCTTTACGGAGCGTTTATGCTGCTGTTCGGCGGCATCTACGTCATGGCCTATAACCTGGCGGGATACGTCCAGTTTACATACGTGCTATACAGCCTGACGTTCATCCAGCTCATCGCCATACCTATCCTCACTATGCGGTCCATCGCGGAGGAACGGCATCAGAGGACGGATCAGCTTTTGTATAGCCTGCCCCTGAGCATGACGAAGATCGTTCTGGGTAAGTATCTGGCCCTGGTGACGGTGATGCTCATGCCGCTGGTGGTGATGGGCCTCTATCCCCTGGTGCTCAACGGCCTGGCGGCCTCCGGAACGGTGCCGCTGAAAAGCGCCTACGGGGCGCTGCTGGGGTTCTTTTTCCTGGGCCTGGCGCTTGCGGCCATAGGGCTTTTTATATCCAGCCTCATGGAAAACGTGGGCCTGGCGGCAGGGGCCTGCTTTGTGGTGCTGCTGCTTTTGTACTTCCTCACCCCGCTGACGGAGTATATCTCCACCTCCGCGGCGGCGTCCTTCGCGGCGTTCACGGTGGTGGTGCTCCTGCTGGGGGTCATATTGTGGCGGCTGACGAAAAACGGCGGCTTCGCGGCGCTGTTCTCCCTCGTGCTGGAGGCGGCCCTGGCGGTGTGTTACGCCCTGTGGCGGGAGCGGTTCACGGGGCTTTTCGCCTCCGTCATCGGTCAGCTGGCGGTTTTCGACCGGTTTGATAACTTCACTTATGATATATTCGATATCACCGGCCTTGTGTACTACGCCACGGTGGCGGGCGTGTTCCTGTTCCTCACCGTGCAGGTCATGGAGCGCAGGAGGTGGAGCGAATGAAGGCCCTTTTCAAAAAGCTCCTGGACGCCTATAAGACGAGAAGCTGGCGGGCGGGGGCCTACAGCGTGTTCGCGGCCATCCTGGCGGTCGCCATCGCGGTGGCGGTGAATCTGGTGGTATCGGCCCTGCCGGCGTCGTCCACGCGGCTGGACATGACGGAAAACAAGCTCTACTCCATCTCTCCGGGCACGGAGCAGATCCTGGCGGCGCTGGACGAGGATGTGGACATATACTGGCTGGTCCAGTCGGACCAGGCCGACAGCACCATGGAGCAGGTGCTGTCAAAGTATGCCGAGTATGAGCACGTGTCCGTGACAAAGGTGGACCCGGTGCGCTATCCCGGCTTTGCCGGAGATTATACGGACGAGACGGTGACAAACAACAGCCTCATCGTGGCCTCGGCCGACAGGAGCATGTATATCCCCTATGAGGACGTATGGACCTACTCCGACTATGAGATGTACTATTACTACCTCTACAGCTACGGCGAGCAGATGCTGGACACCTTCGCCGGGGAGGGCCTCATCACCAGCGCTGTCAGCTATGTGACGAGCGACGAGCAGCCGGTGATGTATATCCTCACCGGTCACGGGGAGGCGGGCGCCTCCGATGCCGTGCTGGACGCCATAGCCCTGGAGAACGTCCAGACCCAGACGCTGAATCTGCTCACGGCGGAGGCCGTGCCCGAGGACTGCGCCGTGCTGGCGCTCATGGGGCCGGTGACCGATATTACAGACCGGGAGCTGGCCATGATCGAGGACTACATGGCCGCCGGCGGGCAGATGCTCATCACCACCGAATACGCCCAGGAGGAGATGCCCAACTTCGCGGCCCTGCTGGCGGAAAACGGTCTGACTCTGATCAACGGCCTGGTGCTGGAGAGCGACAGCCGGTATTACAACTATGGCTATGTGGATCTGGTCCTGCCCAGCCTGGGAGGGCATGAGATCACCGAGCCCCTGGAGGGGTATACCGTCATGATGCCGGACGCCCAGGGCCTGGTCATCGACACGGAGGACACGGACCTGACCGTCACGCCCCTGCTCACCAGCTCCGCCACCTCCTATATCAAGACGGACCTGGAGGGCCTGGACAGCTATGACAAGGCCGACGGCGACCCCACAGGCTCGTTTTTGCTGGGCGCGGCGACAGAGAACAGCCAGACCGGCGGACGGCTGGTGGTCTTCTGCTCCACGCTGTTCATGGAGCCGGAGTACAGCGACATGGTCTCCGGGGCCAATGAGGACCTGTTTTTGAACGGCGTGGACTGGCTCTGCCAGCTGGAGGGGTCCATCTCCATCCACCCCAAGACACTTTCCAGCGACTATCTCACCTTTGCGGCCGGCACGGCAAACGTGGTCCGTCTGCTTTTGGTGGCGGTGGTGCCGGTGCTGTTTCTGGCCGCCGGCGTGGTGATATTTGTGCGAAGGAGGCGGCGCTGATGAACAGGGGCGCGAAACTGGCAGTGCTGACGGCCTCTTTGGCGGTGCTGATCGGCGCGTGGTTTCTGGCCAAATCCATGTCCGGCCGCCGGGAGGCGGATGTGGCCGCCGCAGAGGAAACGGAGTCCATCGATATCGCTGTGGGGGCCTATGAGGATGTGACGGCCCTATCCTGGAATTATTTCGGCAATACCGTGAGTATTGCCTATGACAGTGAAAAGGATACCTGGGTAAACACGGAGGACGACACGTTCCCCGTCTCCGCCGAGGCGGTGGAGCCCCTTGTGCGGGCGGTCTCCTCGGCGGTCGCCACCGTGGAGGTGACGGATGTCACGGATTTTGAACAGTACGGCCTGGACGACCCGGCCATCACCGTGATGGCCGCCACGGCGGACAACATCGTCACCTATGGCATCGGGAACACCACCCTCACAGGAGAATACTACGTCCGCGTCAACGATACCGACAGCGTCTATACCGAGACGGGAGTTTTGGCCCCCGCCTTCCAGGCTCAGCTGGCGGATATCCTGGCCGTGGAGAGCGTCCCGGCGGACATCGCCTCTGTCACCGCCCTGGCGGTGGATACGGACGTGGGGGCCTATGAGGTGGAATACCGGCCCGATGGAGAGGCCTTCTGGTATACCGACGCTTACACGTGGTTTTTGGACGGGGAGGACGGGACGCCCTCCCAGCCCCTGGAGGAGGAGCAGGTCCAGGCTCTGTATGGGCTGGCCACGGAGATACAGTTCCTCAGCTGCGATACATGGGACGCCAAAAGCCTGACCCCCTATGGCCTGGATGAACCCCAGGGGGTCGTCCGGGTGGAGTATCAGGACCAGAACGGCGATCAGCGGAGCTTTACGCTGGAGTTCGGAGATTATACCAGCGACGGCCATGTCTATGTGCGCCTGTCCGGCTCCCGGATGGTGTATCTGGCCAGCGGCACGGCGCTGGACGGGCTGATGTACCCGGACTGGACGGCTATGACGCCTTTGTCCGTGTGTCCCTTGAACTGGACATGGCTGGAGAGCGTGGAGGTGAAAACGGCGGAGACGCAGACGGTAATCGTGCGCTCCCAGACCACGCCCATGGGGGAGGATGAGGAGCCGGAGGATATCTTCACCGCCGGCGACAGGAGCCTGGACGGGGAATCGGTGTCCAGCTGGCTGGAGAACATCGCCCTTCTGACAGCGGACAGCGTTGCATCCGGCGCGGAGGGTCGCTCAGAGCAGTTCCAATTCATCTTCCGGCAGAACAGCGAGGTATGGCCGGAGGTGACCCTGGCCTTCTGGGACTATGACAGCGCCCATTATCTGTGCGTTCTGAACGGAGAACCCGGCTTCCTGGTCCTGAGGACCGAGGCCGATGCCCTGGTGGAGGAGGCCCAGGCGTTTTTGACGCCCCAGGAGGAATCATAACAACACCGGCGCCCCGACTTTTGGCCGCGGGGCCCGCCCACAAGCTGTATACACCCTCTTATACTGGTGGTCCAAAAAGCTGGAAGACGCAATAAACCTAAAGCGGGATTTTTTTGCAGGTTAGGCGGAGGACGACAACGACGCCATGCAAAGATCCGGCCTAAGAATCATTGCTGATCCTGACTTTTGGACCACCAGTTTCTCTCTCACCGGTTCAGATACCACACGCCCGCATTCAGATACCCGGCAAAGGCGACCCACAGCAGATAGGGGATCATGAGCTTGCCCGCCGAATCCGATTCCTTGCCGAATTCGATGGCAGTGGCCAGGATCAGCGCCCAAAGCGCCGCCAGCCATGCCAGGGCGAAGCCGTATTTCCGGCCGTTGAAGAAGATCAGCGTCCAGAAAAAATTGAATATGAGCTGCGCCCCGTACAGCGTCAGAGCCGTATCCCGCCGGGGCCCGTCCTTTACCCATACCTTGTAGGCCGCCACGCCCATGCAGGTGAACAGGGCCGTCCACACCACCGGGAATACCCACCCCGGCGGAGACAGAGGCGGCTGGCGGACCGTCTTGTATACCTCCATGGAATCCTTTGTCAGAAGGGCGGACGCCCCGCCCACCCCCAGACTGATGCCCAGGCTTACCAGAAGCGGCTTGAGCTTTACCATCGCATACCATCCTTTCCATCGATTCCCTGCCCAGAGTATATGCGCTTTCCCGTTAATTATACAGTCCAGGCTCCGTAGTATCTTTCATAATATTTATAATTGTTACAATTTGTTATTGAAGTGTCACCTACCGGGGCGCAGGATACGCTATAATAAAGTATCGCGTGACCACCACTTTTGAAAGGAGAATCCGATGAACCGCAAACGCATTTTGAGCCTGGCGCTGGCGCTGTGCCTGTGCCTGAGCCTGGGTACGGCCGCTTTTGCCTCCGGCGAGGCGTCCGGGGGCGCATCGGGCGGCGCGTCCGGCGGGGCCGCCGGCGGCTATGACAACCGCCCTGTATTCGCCTCCGGCGTGTACGAGATGGACTCCGCCCAGGCCACGGAGGCCGTCTTCACCCTGTACGGCTACTACAACACCACCGACGCCTCCGCAGAGGACGCCTTCACTCTCATCCCCTTCGGGACGGGCGTGACGGCGGCGCTGTACACCGACTCAGCCTGTGAGACCCTCGTCTCCGGCGCAACGGCAGCCTTTGATGGCCAGGCCCTGACCGTCTCCTTCGACGTACCTCCGGCGGAGGAGTTCTATGCCTATGTCCTGTTCGACGACGGCGGGACCGAATTCACCCCTGTGCCGGTATATGTGGTCAGCTATGACGCGGTGGATACATATCTGACCGACACCGCCGACTACAACGGCTATGAGCTGCGCTATGCCGGCGGCGTATACACCCCCGGCGCGGTGTATTATCACAACGGCGCGGCGGATGCCATCATCGGCGGCGCTATCGACCTGTTCAGCGCCGAGGATTTTGCCGATGAGATCGCTGCGGCTGCCGCAGCTACGGGCTATGACTATGACGAGCTGTATGCAGCAGTGGACTGGTACCTGTCCAACGGCGCCACCACCGGCGGCGACACCTGGGAGGAGTTCCTCACCGACCGGGTGGTGGATGTGAACCCCACCGATGCCAACGGGCCCGTCCACGTGGGCGACGGCTATCTGCGGGTGGAGGCCTGCTACTGGCTGTTCCGCTACTACTGGATGAACAACACCACCTATGAGGTCACGGCGGGGGATGACGTCACCGGCATCTTCGCTGACAATATGAACAAGCTCTTCCCCGACTTCAACGACTTCTTCTGGGGCCACTACTACTGCACCTGGTTCCAGGCTCTGAACCCGGCGCTGCGCTCCGGCGGCCTGTTCCGCTACGACAGCGTGGTGGATCCGGACGGCTCCAACACCGATGAGACGGGCATGTACAAATACCGCACCGAGCTGGGCGTGGAGGGCCAGCTGCCCTATATGATCGACACCGCTATCAACTGGGGCGACTTTTTGAACATGATCTATAACGCCATCACCGGCGGCCAGTCCGCTCTGAACAGCGCCGGCGAGGCCGCGGCTGCGGCGCTGCGGGTCATGGGCGGCTCCGACCGGACGGCCAACGCCCAGGCGGTCATCGACTACTTCGGCCTGGATATGGACCTGTCCGAAAAGCTCGATGAGACCGTCACAAAGTGGGACGCAGTCATGACTTTCTACGCTCTGAAGGGCACATCGGACGCGGCCAAGGAGATTCCCGACGACAACACCGAGGACATCTATCTCTACAACACCACCAAGCACGGCGCACTGGCCAAGGATACCTACCTGGACACGGCCACCTATTATGAGCGCAAGGGCGTCAGCGACTACACCGCCGAGACTTATCACTACGGTCTGACCACCATGTCCGCCGTGACCGTCAGCGATGCCGCCACCGTGGACGAGGCGGAGTGGGTCGGCTGCACTTTCTTCCCTGTAGGAGACTACTTGGTCATCCTGGATGACACAGCCATTGTGGACGATGTCGTGGAGGACGGCGGCGCCACCACCGTCTATTACCAGGCGGGCTATTCCGCCGATGAGTACGGCGGCGAGAAGAACTATGAATCCCTGGCGTTCACCTTCTACATGGAGGGCGACACCCTGGTGCTCGAAGGTGTGGACGGCTATGCCAGCTTTGCCTCCGGAACCACCTGGAACCTGGCGGATGTGGGTTCGTTCTACTGCTCCGGCCTGTGGATTCGGGACGGCGTGAAGGCCGACCTGCGCAACACCACGGTCCTGGCCCAGGCCAGCGGCACCGGCGACGACATCCAGGATGACTCCCACCGTTTCTTCGGCGGCGGCAACGGCCTGCAGGTCACCGACGGCGGCACCTCCGTGACCGTCTCCAACGACAACGGCCAGATCTTTCTGATCGGCACCGGCTCCACCGCGGCGGGTTCCATCTATGCCGGCGGGGCATCCACCACCGTCATTTCCGGTGCCACCCTCCGCAACGCCAGCGGCCATCCTTTCAGCATCTTCTATAACGGTGTGCTGGTGCTGGATCATGACAGCCTTATGAACAGCGGGCGTATCTTCAACTCTGACGCCAGCTCGGGCACCGTCATCTTCAACGACGTTGTGGCTGTGGAGAACAGCGGCGCGGCCGTCATGGACGAGACCTGCTCAGCCTATTTCGTGAACACCTTCGCCACCTGCCTGAGCGGCTGGGAGGTCAACGGCAACGCCCAGGCCATCCTCACCAACACAACCGTGGAGAAAGGCGGCAGCTGGACCTTCTCCAACAAGACCTCCATGACCTCCGATGTGGGCGAGACCGTGCTGGTGAACACCAATCTGCTCAACGTCAACGGGACCATCGCCACCGCCACCCGGGGCGGTCGGGGCTACTTCCATGTGGTGGACTCTGACATCCACTGGAGCGGCGACGCGGGTACCACATTGTTCTCTGTGGGCGGCCCCAATACCTGGACCAGCGCGAGCCTCTACGTGGACGTGGACGCGGCCTCGAACTTCCCCACCGCCTTCACCGTAGCCGTGGCGGGAGACTGTTTCTCCTCTGTCCGGGGCTGGAACGACGATGTGCTCAGCTATGAGTCCAACTCCACCTTGTATCTGGACATCGACCAGAAGGTGGACGTGCGTATGGACTGCACTGACACGGTGGTCTGCTCCTTCGGCATGGTGGGCGTCACCGACCAGTTCACCGCCACTGGAAACGTGATCTTTGTGGAGGACGGTGAATACGTGTACACCGGCCTGGACGAGGCGGGTGCGCTTTACAACGCCGAGCTCGTCACCGCCCGGACCGACAACGGCGACGGTACCGCCAACGTGACCTACACCCTCGCCAACGGCAGCACCATGACCTATGAGAACCTGCCCATCGCCGGATAAGACAGCAAAAGAGAAAATAGCAAAGGCGGGCGGACCGGAGGGTCCGCCCGCCTGCCATCCGCCCGGTTCTATTCCCCTGTTCCCATCGCATACACTGTGGCAAGACAACTGTCAACAGGAGTGGTATGAGTGCGAGAGGATATTGAACAGCGGGCAAAAGATCTGGCCCTCTATATCGTGGAAAACAATGCCACCGTTCGGGATGCGGCCCAGCGCTTCCGCGTATCAAAATCTACCGTACATAAGGATCTTACGGACCGGCTTCGGCATGTGGACCGGCCGCTGTACGCCCAGGTCAGGACCGTCCTGGAGCAGAACAAAGCTGAGCGCCATATCCGCGGCGGCGAGGCCACACGCCGGAAATACAAAGGCGGGGATTGAGCGCAGTGCCGGGCCGGAAATTCTCTCCGGCCCGGTTTTCCTTGACAGCCGTGGGACGGGATGGTAAGGTTATACAGGTCAAACTAAGGAGACGCTTATCATGCATGAGATATATGAGGCCCTGGGCGTCAGCCGGGCGGTATATGAATTCGGTGAATCGGTCCTTGCCGGCCTCAAGGACCGGTTCGCGGCCATCGACGCCACAGCGGAATACAACCAAGCCAAGGTATTGCAGGCCATGCGGGCCAACCGGGTCAGCGGCGCCTGTCTTGCCTCCAGCACCGGCTATGGCTACAACGATCTGGGCCGGGATACCCTGGAGGCGGTGTACGCCTCCTGTTTTCATACGGAGGCCGCCCTGGTCCGGCCTCAGATCACCTGCGGCACCCATGCCCTTGCCCTGGCTTTGAGCGCCAATCTCCGGCCCGGGGACGAGCTTCTGAGCCCTGTGGGTCCGCCCTATGACACGCTGGAGGAGGTCATCGGCATCCGCCCCTCCCGGGGTTCTCTGGCGGAGTACGGCATAAGCTACCGGCAGGCGGATCTGAGGTCCGACGGCAGCTTCGACTATGACGCTGTCCGCGCCGCCATCACGCCGATGACAAAGCTCATCACCATCCAGCGGTCCAAGGGCTACGCCACGCGACCCAGCTTTTCCGTGGAGCAGATAGGCGAACTCATAGCCTTCTGCAAGGATGTGAAGCCGGATGTGATGTGCATGGTGGACAACTGCTACGGAGAGTTCGTGGAGCGCATCGAGCCCTCCGATGTGGGGGCGGATATGACGGTCGGCTCTCTCATCAAAAATCCCGGCGGGGGCCTGGCCGCCGCCGGAGGATACATCTGCGGCACGCAGACGTGCGTGGAAAACTGCGCCGCCCGCCTGACCTCCCCTGGCCTGGGCAGAGAGGTGGGGGCGAGCCTGGGCCAGCTCCCGGCCATGTACCAAGGCTTTTTTTTGGCCCCCACAGTGACCGCCGGCGCTCTCAAGGGCGCCATCTTCGCCGCCAGCATCTATGAAAGGCTGGGCTTCGCCTGCGTTCCCAACGCCACGGAGCCCCGATACGATATCATACAGGCGGTGACTTTGGGGTCCCCGGAGCGGATGAAGGCCTTCTGTTTGGGGATCCAGGCGGCTGCGCCGGTGGACAGTCACGTCACTCCCGTCCCCTGGCCCATGCCGGGCTATGACAGCGACGTCATCATGGCCGCCGGAGCCTTCGTCCAGGGTTCATCCATAGAGCTTTCCGCCGACGGACCCATCAGAGAGCCCTACGCGGTCTATTTCCAGGGGGGGCTCACCTGGTATCACGCCAAGACAGGCATCCTTATGAGTCTGCAAAAATTATATGAAAGCGGTCTTGTAGACCTGAGAGGGATAGATAAATGAGCTGGTTTTGGCTTTCCGTACTGGCCCTGCTGTGCTGGAGCGGCTCCGACCTGTTTTCCAAGCTCGGCTGCCGGGAGCAGAGCGACAAGACCGCTCACCTGAAAATGGTCCTGGCGGTAGGTGTGGTCATGGGCGTCCATGCGGCGGTGGAGGTGTTCGTCCAGGGCGTCAGCATCGATATGCACACCATTATAGCGTATCTGCCCGTGAGCCTTTTGTACATCGTGTCCATGGCCCTGGGGTACATAGGCCTGCGGTACATAGAGCTGAGCGTCTCCTCTCCCATCTGCAACTCCTCCGGGGCCCTGGTGGCCATCACCACCCTGGCCACAGCGGGGCTTGGCTCCATCAGCGGCCTGCAGCTGGGCGCTACGGCGCTGGTATGCGTGGGCGTGGTAGGCCTGGGCTTCGTAGACATGCACGAGGACGATGAGGCCCGGGCTGCCCGGCAGGGCATCTCCAACTACAAATACGCCAAGAGCTTCATCGCCATTCTGCTGCCGGTGCTCTATTGCCTGCTGGACGCCGCCGGCACCTTTGCCGACAGTCTGGTGCTGGAAACTCTGGATGAAGACAGCGCTAACGTGGCCTATGAGTTGACGTTTCTAGCCGCCGGCGTGGTGTGCTTTATTATCCTGCTGGCCAAAAAGGAGCGCTTCACCCTTCGGCAGGAGACGCCTAAATATGTGGGCGCCTGCTTTGAGACCGCCGGCCAGCTGGCCTACATCTATGCCCTGGCGGACAGCGAGCATGTGGCCATGTCCGCCCCCATCATCTCCGGCTACTGCCTGGCCTCCGTCATCTGGAGCCGGCTGTTTTTGAAGGAAAAGCTCAGCTGGAAGCACTACCTGATGATCGCCCTGGCGGTGGCGGGCATTGTGCTGCTGGGCCTGTCCGACGGCCTCACCGGGGATGTTTGAACCGCACACCGTTCCGCCGCGATATCGCGGCGGACTTTTTGCTTTTTCGTCGAGCTGCCGTAATGGTATGGATGTGCTCCGGAGCCGGGGGATGCCACCGCCAAGGAGATAAAACATCCTGGCGGACTCCATCGGCGGTAACATGAACACCACCTACACCGTCATCAAACAATGCGTGACAACGGAGGTATCAAGCACCGGGAGCCTGGTTTTCAGTGCCACGTCCTCATCAGCAAGGGCGAGGTCCGGGCGGCGGAGGCGCGTTGACTTATCACCGCTCCGGCGGTATAATCATGGCACATTCTTCCGCAGAGAGGTACAGTATCTATGGATCGCGCCGCAGGTATCCTGCTTCCCGTGACCGCGCTTCCCGCCCCCTACGGCATCGGTGCCCTGGGGCAGGCGGCCTATGACTTTATTGACTTTCTGGCCGCCGCCGGGCAGTCATACTGGCAGATGCTCCCGGTGGGTCCCATCAGCTACGGGGACTCCCCCTATCAGTCCTTTTCCGCTTTTGCCGGGAACCCCTATTATATCGACCTGGACCTGCTCATTGAAGACGGCCTTCTCACAAAAGCGGAGGCTGCGGCCCCATTCTGGGGTTCAGACCCCCGGCAGGTGGATTACGGGGCCATCTACAAAAGCCGCTTTGCCCTGCTGGAAAGGGCCTTTGACCGGGGCTGGGACCGGGACCGGGACGCCGCGGCCGCTTTCGAGGCGGCAAACGACGGCTGGCTGCCGGACTACACCCTGTTTATGGCCTTGAAGCGCCGATTCGGCATGGCCGCCTGGACCGAATGGCCGGAGGATATCCGCCTGCGCCGCCGGTCGGCTGTGGCCCGGTGGACGGAGGTACTGGACCGGGATGTGCGGTTTTTCACTTATCTGCAATATCTCTTTCAAAAGCAATGGGACGCGCTGAAGGACTACGCCGCCGACAAAGGCGTTCGGCTCATCGGCGATATGCCCATCTACATGGCCCTGGATTCCTCCGACGTGTGGGCCAGTCCCCAAAACTATCTGCTGGACGAAATGAATATCCCCACTGTCGTCGCCGGAGTGCCTCCCGACGGCTTCACCCCCGACGGACAGCTCTGGGGCAACCCAATCTATGACTGGGCGCGGATGGCCGGCGACGGCTTTTCCTGGTGGAAGACCCGTATGGGCCGGGCGCTGGAGCGGTTCAACGGGGTCCGCTTGGACCACTTTAGAGGTCTGGAGAGCTATTGGGCCGTGCCCTATGGCGACCCCACCGCCGCCACAGGCCGTTGGGAACAGGGGCCGGGAGCCGCCTTCATCCGCATGCTCCATGCCGGCTTTCCTGACGCCTTTATCATCGCGGAGGACCTGGGCTATATCACCCCGGAGGTGCGCGCCTTGCTGAAACTGTCCGGCTATCCCGGCATGAAGGTGCTGGAGTTCGCCTTCGACCACAGGGAGTCCAGCGACTATCTGCCCCACCGCTATGGCGTCAACTGCGTCTGCTATGCCGGCACCCATGACAACACCACCGTCCTCGGCTGGTTCAACGACGCAGACTCAAGCGACGTGGCGATGGCACGGGAATACCTGGGTCTGAACAGCCGGGAAGGCTATAACTGGGGCTTTATCCGGGGCGGCATGAGTTCCGTAGCCCGGCTGTTCATGGCCCAGATGCAGGACTATCTAGGCCTGGGGAGTACGGCGCGGATGAACACCCCCGGCAGACCGGACGGGAACTGGCGGTGGCGGATGCTTCCCGGGGAGGCGTCCCCCGCGCTGGCCAAAAAGCTCCGGAGCCTCACCGCTCTCTACGGGCGATGAAAAAAGACAACAAGAAAGTCCCGCAGGCTGCAGTCTGCGGGACCATTCGGTAGTGCGTCCGGTGAGCGCAGGTTCTAGCGGAAGAAAGACCCCGCCAGAACATCTCACTGCATATCAAAAACATCTATACATACGGTTATAACAAAATCATCATATAACAGCACAGGCCCGGCAAAAGACAGCCGGGCCTGCGTTATTATTCTGTGTTCTCAAGCACCACATCAAAAGCCGTACTGCCCGTAGTCATTTGCCATGCTATAAGTATGGCTGTCCTATGACAGCCGGCCCAACTCCTTGCGGGCCGCATTGACTTGTTTCAGCGTGCTTTTATACTGCGTCTGGATGCCGATCCGGTTGCAAAAGCTGCCGACGACTGCTTCCAGTTCCCTGTCGCCGATCATGATTTGCGCGGGTCGGCCCACTTCGTGGCACAAATCGGCAATGATGTCAAAAATCAAGTCAGGATCCCGGTTTGATGGTGTCAGGAGTTCATGCTTCAAGATATATCCGGACTTAGCATCGACCATCAACAGCAGCCGTGGGAATACCCTTTCACCGTCTTCATCTTTCATTGCCATCGGGAGGTATGACCAATCCATTTCGACAGTCATGCCATTGGACGGAATGTCCCGCAATGCCTTCGTTGCCTCGTTTTCATATACATTGATCTGGGCAAACTGCGGAATGTCCGGAAGCGTGATTTTGTCGCAATAGGTATAATACAGCTTCTCCTCTTTTGAATACTGCCGCCCCAGCACATAGCCTTGCTCAAAATGGGGATCAGTCCCATGCTCATACACGGCCTTCAGCATCATCATGAGATTGCCAAGCCCATCACGCAAAGTTTCAAGTTCCGCGTCATCCAGCGGTACGGGACAGTAACCCTCGGCATAGCTTTCACAGTGAAGCCAGGCGCCTATTCCCCTGAACTTGAGTCCAAGCGCCTTGATCAAATCGTAATTATCCTTGCTGACATCCTCTCTGTTACCCCACAGGCAAACAAGCGCATCCTGCAGGAAAAAAGCCGGTTCTCCCTTGGTGTTCTTCCTCCGCAGCCTTGCCCGCGCCCGCACATAGGCATCCGTGTCTTCATAAAGGGCGACACCAAAACGCTCTGCCGAATCAGAAATAAAGCTAAAGAAGATCGGTTCTTTTGTGTCCTTACGTACAACATAAAAGGTGTCTTTTTCTCTGAATCTGTCCCACGGCTCAAACCTGCCGATCTCGAAAAGGTAGTAATACACCTCTTCCCATTTTTCCAGATTACTTTTTTCCATATCTCTCTGCCCCTCATAAATAGCGTCATTCTCAGATGTTCGTATTTATGCTTTATTTTACCATTTCTCCTCCAGCAGAAAATCTGCCAAGTGAACGATTTTGATTCCGTTCTCGATGCCGGTGTCCATACCGTTCATCGTCACCACATATTTAGGATAGTGATCCCGAATCTCCATGAGATTGCCCACCTCCCGATCAGAATCGGCCGGAAGCTGTACGCATACCTGCACATAGACCCGCTCATCCCGACGGGTGGCCACAAAGTCGATCTCCTTGGTCTCATTCTTTCCGATGAAGACATCATAGCCCCGACGCTTCAGCTCCAGGAAGACGATATTCTCGATGGCAGCCGCCTGCATCTTCCGGTTGTACCCCAGAAGGCTGTACTTAAGGGAAACGTCCGCCAGATAGTATTTCTCCTGCGTTTTCAGGATGCTTTTGCCCTGCAGGTCATATCGCTGGCAGGGATATATGATAAACGCCTGCTCCAACCAGCGGAGATAGTTGTATATCGACTCCACCGATACGGTTCTGTGCTCACTCTTGAGGAAATTGGAGATGGAGTTTGCGGAAAAGGTCTTCCCCATATTCTCGATAATGTATCGGACCACCCGGTCAAACAGATCCCGCTTGTTGATCCGATGCCGCTTCACAATATCCCTGGAAACTACGGTGTGATAGATACCGTTGACGATCTGGTACGCCGTTTGTTCCTCATAGTCCGCCAGCGCCACGATGGGGAACCCGCCAAAGCATATATACTCCTCCAGCAACTCCCTCTGGGATAAGCCACTATCTGCTTTGAAGTCCAGGTACTCCCGGAAAGAAAGCGTATAAACCGGGATGGAAACATACCGACCTGTCAGGTAGGTGGATATTTCGCTGGACATCAGCTTAGAGTTGGAGCCAGTCACATAGATATCCGCGTCAGTCCCCTCAAGCAGGCTGTTGATGGCTTTCTCCCAGCCCTTAACCTCCTGTATCTCATCCAGCAGAAGATAGCATCTCCCCTTCCCAGCCATGGTGCCCAAAAGCTCATCGTACATGTCCTTTGCCGAGATGTTCTCCGGGATATCCATCTCCGTGTATCTCTTTTGGATGATATTGCCCTCTGGCACACCGCGCTTGATAATTTCCATTTTGAGCATCTCAAAAATCGTGGATTTCCCGCACCGACGCACGCCGGTCAGTATCTTCACCAACGGCTTATCTATGAATGGCGTGATCGCGTTTATATAATCCGGTCTGTAGATCATGGTCATCATCCCTCTCACTCTCATTATACCCAAAATATTTCATAATTTCAATGAATTTTTTGTGTTTAACATTAAAAACTTATTGAAATCCTTGTTTACGATCCCTCCGTCATAAACGTTCCTCCCTCTCGCATACACTGCACCAAGTAAGCGATGGGAGTGGTATGAGTGCGAGAGGATATTGAACAGCGGACGCGGGAATTTGCCCTTTACATCGTGGAAAACAACGCCACCGTCCGTGAAGCGGCCCAGCATTTCCGGGTCAGCAAATCCACCGTGCAGATAGAGAGCTTGATGAAGAGGCAACTTGCAAGGATTACCTGCATGTTCAAATTGAGGGACTTTCAGCATAAGTGGCTCCGTATTTTACTGGGGTGTTTGTTGTAATTTCAAACATTTCTTGACATACTGTGATTGGGATTAGGAAATCCTCCGCACCGCGTTCCGTGCGGAAGCATCCGGAGACTTTGGTCTTGACCTTAACCATGCGCAGATCGCGCTCCGCCTGATTGTTGTCAAACGGAA
>CAZVRP010000033.1:0-16215 GCA_964630255.1 uncultured Oscillospiraceae bacterium
TAAGAACCGGCCCCGCGGCGGCATAGACGCCGCGAGGCCGGCATGGATATAAAAACGCCCTGACGGGACACGCATCGCTCCCACCAAGGCATCGCTTGTTTGTTTTAATTGGGCGGACGGCATTATTTCTGCTGGCGGGGCTGGGCGCTTCCAAGACTGCCCGCCGCGTTGCGGAACCGGACGCGGGACTGGCGCACGATGTCCAGTGCCTGGGCCACAGATTCCTCCGCATTTTTCAATGATTCATCCACATATTCGTTGGCGGCCCGGCGAAGCTCCCGGGATTTTGTGTCCGCCGTGGCGATGAGTTCCTCCGCCCTGGCCTTGGCGCTGCGGACGATCTCCTGCTCCTCCACCAGCTTCCGGGCGCGCTCCTCCGCCATCTTCCGGACGGACTCTGCCTCCTTCTTGGCGTTGCGGATAAACTCGTCCCGAGCGGACACCAGCCGTTTGGCCTCCGCCATCTCCGCCGGCAGCTGCGTCTTGATCTCCTCGATCAGGTCAAGGGCCTTCTCCCGATCCACCAGGCACTTGTCGTTGCCAAGCGGGACGCCCCAGGCGTCGGAGATCATGGTATACAGCATTTCAATGAGCTCAAGGGTGCCTTCATTCTCGGTCATTTCTCTGTCTACCTCCTACTTTTTGTCTTCTCGCTCACATCATCGATGATCTCCATCGGCACAAGCTCCGTCAGATCAGCGCCATAGGCCGCCATCTCTTTCACCGCCGTGGAGCTGAGGAAGGTATATTTCTCACTGGCGGTGAGAAACAGCGTATCCAGATTGGGATTCATCTTTTTGTTAATAAGAGCTATCTGGAATTCGTAATCAAAATCGGACACGGCCCGCAGGCCCTTCACAATCACGGCGCCCTCATACTGCTTTGCGTACTCGGCCAGCAGGATATCCGTTGTGTCGGCCTCTACATTCTCAAAACGCTCCGTGGTCCGTCGGACCAGCTCCACCCGCTCCTCCAGGGTAAACATAGGAGATTTCTCCCGGTTTTTCATCACGCAGACCACAACACGGTCAAATATCTGCGCGGCGCGGCGGATGATGTTCAAGTGTCCCAGCGTGATAGGATCAAAGCTCCCAGGAATGATGGCTGTCGTCATAGCGGCCCTCTCAAATATGTGGTAAGAGATATCTTGCCATAATTATAGATCCTGCCAAAAGCATACGGCGGCACAGCCTCCGGCAGGGGCTCGCCCCGCATGCTTTCGACAAGTATTATACCACCATCATTTAATATGTCAAATCCAAAAACCTCTTGGAGGATTTTGTCATATAGCCCCTGGTGATAGGGCGGGTCGATCAATACAAGGTCAAATTTTCCGCAGCTCCGAAGGTATGACTGCGCATCGGCGCGGATGACCGGCGCCTGCATCCCGCATATAGCAAGATTCTTTCGCACCAAGGCCAGAGACGCGGGACTGTTGTCCACGAAAACGCACTCCTTCGCTCCCCGGCTGATAGCCTCGATGCCCAACTGCCCCGTCCCAGCGAACAGGTCCAGCACCCGCCGGCCCGGCACATCGAACTGCACGATGCTGAATATGGCCTCCTTCACCATGTCGGTGGTAGGCCGGACGGACATATCCTTGGGTTCGGTGAGCTTGCGCCCTCTGGCTGTGCCTGTGATGACTCTCATTCGCTCTCTCCCTCCCGGTGGAAGTGGTCGTATACAGCCTGGGCCGTACCGGCGGGCACCACGGCGGACAGCTCCTCCACCGTGGCCTGGCCGACGGCCTTCACGCTTTTGAACTTCTTTAACAGGGCCGACCGGCGCTTGGGACCTACCCCCGGTATCTCATCCAGCGTGGAGCCGATGGTCTTCTGCCGCAGCTTTCGGTGGTACTCGACAGCAAAGCGGTGTGTCTCCTCCTGGATATTTCCCACCAGAGCAAATACCGCAGGATTGGCATCCAGACCGATCTCCCGTCCATCCGGCGTAGTCAGGGTCCTTGTCCGGTGCCGGTCGTCCTTCACCATGCCGAATACGGGGATATCCGGATATCCCTGCTCCTGCATGGCGGCCATGGCAGCGGCCACCTGTCCCACGCCGCCGTCTATCAAAAGCACGTCCGGCAGAGGCATGAACTTCTCGTCCCCCTCCCGGAAACGGGCCAGTCTCCTGCTCACCGCCTCACGCATGCTGGCAAAATCATCCTGATGGCTTACTGTCTTCATTTTAAATTTCCGGTATCTGCTCCTGGCGGGTCTGCCGTCCATAAACACCACCATGGACGCTACGATGCCAAAATCCCCCGTATTGGAGATATCGAAGGACTCTATTCTGTGGACAGGCGTTTCCAGGCCCAGCATTTTTTGGAGCCACTCCAGAGTCTTCACCCGGCGCTCCGACTCACTCTCCGCCCGAACGCTCTCCTCTCTGGCGTTTCGCACCGCCGCCTCCAGCATATCCCGCTTCACGCCCCGGCGGGGCAACACCAGCTCCACCCTGTGCCCCGCCATCTGACTGAGCAGCTGGGAAAGAGGCTCGGCATCTTCGATCTCCACCGGGAGCAATATCGTCTTGGGCCAGACGCCCCGGCGCATATAGTATTGCCGCGCCAGGGCAGACACGGCCGCGCCGTCGTCTTCCATAGGCTCCGGCATCTGCTCCAGATCCTTCCCAGCCAGATCGCCTCCTGCGTAGTGCAGCACCACGAAGGATGTCCTGGCGCTGCGGTGGAAGCCCACCGCGTCCACATCGGCCCGGGCCGCCTGGATGACCGTCTGCCGGTTGGACAGCTCCCGGACGGCCAAAAGCCGGTCCCGGAGTGCGGCGGCCTTTTCAAAGCGAAGCTCCTCTGAGGCCTTGAGCATATCCGTCTCCAGCTCCTGCATGAGTTCCTTCGCTCCCCCGCTCAGGATGCGGACAGCCTGCCCCATCCGCTCCCGGTAGAGGTCCCCGTCCGCCTCGCGCCGGCACCATCCCT
Source organism: uncultured Oscillospiraceae bacterium (assembly GCA_964630255.1). Classification (GTDB taxonomy): domain Bacteria; phylum Bacillota; class Clostridia; order Oscillospirales; family Oscillospiraceae; genus CAJOIG01. The sequence goes on from CAZVRP010000033.1 coordinate 2,942, forward strand.
CGCAGACGCCCATGTGCCAGTTGAGGCACGGCCGGTCCTTTCCGATGTCTCGGGGAAATTTCCGGGAGCATGTGGGCAGCTTCAGCGCTTTGGCCATGGCGTCCAGGATATCCCGGCTCACCCCCCGTCCGCCGTAGGGGCCGAAATACCGGGCCCCGTCGTCCGCCACCCTGTTCACGATGGTAAAGACGGGGTATTCCTCTCTCTCATCCACCCGGACAAAGGGATAGGTCTTATCGTCCCGCAACAGAATATTGTAGTGGGGCTGATAGCGTTTGATGAGACTGTTTTCCAGCACCAGCGCCTCAAACTCCGAGGCCGCCACGATAACGTCGAAATCCTCCACATGACTGACCATGGCGGCCACCTTGGGCAGATGGCCGCCCCGAAAATAGCTGGTGACGCGGTTTTTCAGCGCCTTGGCCTTCCCCACATAGATGACCGTCCCGGCAGCGTCCTTCATGATATACACGCCGGGCAGCAGAGGCAGCTTGTTGGCTTTCTCCCGCAGTTGGGCAATCGTATCCATATTCTTTCCCTAAGACGCGGAAAGGGTGTGTCTTCACACACCCTTTTCCCGCAAATCGGAATAAGAACCTATATTCACCAGCGTTAAGCACCGTCTGAGCGGATCTTTTCCCTCCCATCCGATATTTTCCGCTTATGAATACAGGTTCTTATTCTGCAAATTCTCTGTCGATCAGGTCGGTGAGCGTATCCACCGCTTCCTCCTCATCCGGGCCGTCGGCAATGATATTGATGACCGTGCCCTTTACGATACCCAGGGAGAGGACGCCCAGAAGACTCTTGGCATTCACCCGGCGGTCTTCCTTCTCGATCCAGATGACGCTCTTGAACTCATTGGCTTTTTGAATAAAAAACGTTGCCGGCCTTGCATGCAGGCCCACCTGGTTGTTGATGGTAACTTCACGGTTGATCATGTGAACACACCAATCCTTTATGTTCAAATTCTTTTCTATACTCTAGCAAAATTCTAGCCAATTCGCAAATGTTTTTTTACGTTTTGGAGACTTGCACAGTTGCGGCCGCTTTCCCGCAACAGTTTTATTTCAGTTCCACAACAGTCACGCCGGTTTCGCCCTCTCCGTACCGCCCCAGACGGAAATTTTTCACCTGCCGGCTGTGCTTCAAAAGCTGCTGGACTGCGCTGCGAAGGGCCCCTGTTCCCTTGCCATGGATGATGGTCACCGTCTCCAGACGGGCAGCAGAGGCCGCGTCCAGATACCGCTCCACCGCCAGCTCGGCCTCGTCCGCCATCATGCCCCGGATGTCCAGCTCCCGGGCCACAGCTGTGGTCCGCAGAGCCTGGCCCGCAGCGGCGGATACAGACGGCTTCCGCTCTTTCGGCTTTTCCACCAGGCGTACCTCCGAAGGGGATGCCGTCACCTTCATGATGCCCGCCTGGAGATACAGCGAGCCATTGTCGTTGACCTTGATGACATCCGCCTGCAGACCGGCGGACAGAAGCTCCACCGTATCCCCCGCCCGAATGGGGCGGTCCGACGCCGGCCGGCGAGGTGCCGCCGGCGCCTCCCGCGCCCGGACCTTCTCCTCCGCCAAATTCAGTTTCCGGCGCATATCGGCGCGGGCCTCGTTGATCCGCTGGTAGTCGGCTTCCTCGTTCATCATGGCCCGCTCCCGGTCGATCTGGCGGTATGCCTCGTCCGCCGCGGCCCGGGCCTCCTGCAATATCCGCTCCGCCTCCCGGCGGGCCTTCTGCTCCGCTTTCTCCAGCCGCGCCTCCAGCTCTCTGCGGAGCCGCTCGGCCTGTTTGGCGTCCTCCTCCGCGGCGCGGCGGGCCCGTTCCCGCTCCTCCGTCTGCCGCTCCATGGCCGCCCGCTGGGCCTCCAGCCGCTCGATGGTCCGCTCAAAATCCGTGGTTCCCGCGTCAATGCGCCGGCCGGCGTCCTCAATGATGGATTCTGGCAGTCCCAAACGGCGGCTGATGGCAAAGGCGTTGGATTTTCCCGGAATACCCACCAAAAGCCGGTAGGTGGGCCGGAGGGTCTGCACGTCGAACTCGCAGGAAGCGTTGACTACACCCGCCGTGTTGGTGGCATATACCTTCAGCTCCGCATAGTGAGTAGTGGCCGCCATAAGAGCGCCCGCCTGCCGGGCATATTCCAAAATAGCGATGGCCAAGGCCGCTCCCTCCGTGGGGTCCGTGCCCGCCCCCACCTCGTCCAGCAGCACCAGCGCGCCGGGGCCGCACTCCTTCAAAATGGAGACGATGTTCACCATGTGGCTGGAGAATGTGGACAGAGACTGCTCGATAGACTGCTCATCGCCGATATCCGCCAGGATCTTCTCCACCACCGGCACGGCGCTGCCGTCTCCCGCCGGGATATGAAGGCCGCATCCGGCCATGGCGCACATGAGTCCCAGAGTCTTGAGGGTGACAGTCTTGCCGCCGGTGTTGGGCCCGGTGATGACTATGGTGTCATACTCCGCGCCGCCCAGGGACACGTCTATGGGCACCGCCGTCCCCTTGGGCAGCAGCGGATGCCGGGCCTTTTTCAATATGAGTTCATTTTTCGTCAGGACAGGCTCGCCGCAGTTGAGCTGATAGCTTAGCTCGGCCTTGGCGAATATCAGATCCAGCTCCGTCAGGACGGTATAATCCAGGTCGATGCCGCCCCGCCCGGCGGCGCACTCGGCGCTCAGCTCCATCAGGATGCGCTCGATCTCCGCTTTCTCCTTGGCACCCAGCTCCCGCAGCTCATTATTTGCTTTCACCACGCTCATGGGCTCCACGAACAAAGTCGCGCCGCTGGAGCTCACATCGTGGACCAGGCCCGGCAGTTCTCCCCGCTTTTCCGCCCGCACTGGCACCACGAACCGACCGCTCCGCTGGGTTATGATGGTCTCCTGCAGGATCTTGGCGCAGCTGGGCGCAGTGATGATCTTCTGCAGGGCGTCCCGGGCCCTGGCGGAGGCCGCGCGCATCTTCCGGCGGATATCCGCCAGCTCCGGGCTGGCTCCGTCGGCGATCTCTTCCTCTCCGGTGATGGCTGTGGTGATCCTCTCCTCCAAAAACCGGTTGGGCGTCAGAGAATCAAAAAGCCTCTTTAACCTGCCGCTCTCCCCCCGGCCGGAGGCATAGGAGCTCACCGCCCTGGCGCAGAACAGCACCCCCGCGATGTCTAAAAGCTCCCGGGTGTTCAGCATGCCCCCCAGATCGGCCCGGGCCAGAGAGGCGCGCACATCCTTCAGGCCGGAAAAGGAGGGACTGCCCTTGGTCTCCACCATGGTCTTGGCGCTGGTGGTCTCGGCCTGCCGCTCCCGCACCTGGCGCACATCGGCCGACGGGCGCAGACCACGGGCCAGCTCCTTGGCCCCGTCCGACGCCGCCCGAGCCGCCAGCAGCTCCAAAACCGCCGGGAGCTCTATGGTCTGCAACGATTTTTCATATAAATCCATATTCATATCACTTCACACTTTTCCAGTATTCCAGAGAGTAAAACGATCTGTCAAGCTGATAGCGCACAAAAAGCTCCGCCGCCCGGCCCAAACGCTCCAAGGCATCCGGGGAAAGCGCAAAAGAGAATTCCCTTTTGGGCGGCGCCCCCACAATGTGGCGCATAGCGGCCAAGCTGTCGCCATCCAGCCCCACCGAGGCGCCCGCCGTCCCCACGGCGCAGTCCCGGCAGTGGACCATACCGGAGGCTGGGGAGAACATCGGCCCGGACACATCAGCCCTGCCGCATACGCCGCATACCTCCACCTCCGGCTGAAAGCCCTCCAGGCACATGAGCCGCAGCTCGAATACCGCTTTCACATGCTCCGGGCCGTATATGCCCCGGCTCAGGGCGTACAGGGCGTTCAGCGCCAGCTGGAGCGCCGGACCCGCCGGGGCCTCCTCCTGGCACACGGTGTCCAGCATCTCCGCGAAATAGGCACCCAGGGCCAGCTGGGATATGTCATCCCGCAGACCCAGAAACTGCTCGATCGTGGAACCCTCGTCTGCTGTCCAGCGGCCCCGATTTCCAAAGAGCGTGAACTCCGAATAGCACAGGGCCTGACTGGCCGCCGCCATACGGCTGCCCTTGCGAAGGGCGCCACGGGCTTTTACCGTGAGTTTGCCGGACTCAGCGGTGAGCAGCGTCAGGATACGGTCGGCCTCCTTATACCGGACTTCCCGCAGCACCAGGCCCTTTGTGGTCATAAACATGGTATGTACCTTTCCGTCACCGGGGCGCTGTGCGCCGGTACATCACCCAGCACACAGGGTCCCCTGTATCCATAAAAAGCTGCCAGAAAAGATCGTCTTTCAATACAGTCACCCCGCTGGGTCTAGTGTGCCACGGCGGGGTGTGTTTGATTACTCATTTGTAAATCCAAAATTACGCAGCAGCGCGTCGCTGTCCCGCCAGTTCTCCTTTACCTTGACCCAGGTCTGCAAGAACACCTTCGTGCCCATGAACGCCTCGATATCCTTCCGGGCCAACTCGCCTATATGCTTGAGCATGGCCCCTTTTTTGCCGATAATGATGCCCTTGTGGCTCTGTTTTTCGCAGTAAATGGTCACATCTAGGTCGATGATATCGCTGCCGTCATCCCGCTCGGCGAATTTTGTAACCACCACAGCGGTGCCGTGGGGTATCTCCTTGTCCAGGCACAAAAGCAGCTTCTCCCGGACAATCTCGGCGCAGATCTGCTTTTCCGGCTGGTCGGAGATGACGTCGTCCGGGAAGAGCGCCGGCCCCTCCAGGGAAAACTTGTCCAGCTCCTCCAAAAGCTCCTCCACGCCCTCGCCTGTCCGGGCGCTGATGGGCACGATGGCCGCAAAATCGTATTCGGCGCTGTAGGCGGCGATGACAGGCAGGAGGTTTCTCTTATCCTCCACCGTATCCGCCTTGTTAATGGCCAGCACCGCCGGCACGCCGGTTTCCTTCACGCGGCCGATGAGCTTCCGCTCGATATCGCCCGCTGCGGGCACCGGCTCCACCATCAGCACCACTGCGTCCACATCCGCCACGCTCTGGCGGACCACGTCGTCCATATAATTGCCCAGCTTCGTCCTGGCCCGGTGGAAACCCGGGGTATCTGCGAAGACGAACTGTGTCTGGCCCCGGCTGGCTACCGCCAGGATGCGGGTGCGGGTGGTCTGGGGCTTAGGGGACACGATGGCAATCTTCTCCCCCACCAGGGCGTTGGTCAGCGTGGATTTTCCCACGTTGGGCCGCCCAGCAATGGTTATCATAGCGGTTTTTGTTATCATATCTCCTCCGTTTTCGTGTCCGGCTCCAGCCGGGCCATGACGGCCTTCTCCCGGACGCGCATCTCCTTTTTCATCGGCCCCTCGTCCACATGGTCGTAGCCCAGCAGATGCAGCACGCTGTGAACGGTCAGATAGCTGATCTCATGGTCCGCCCCATGGCCAAACTCGGCGCCTTGGGCCTCGGCGCGGGACACGTTCAGCACCATATCCCCCAGCAGCAGACGGCCCGTGGCCGGATCGACGTCCCCCATGGGAAAGCTGAGCACATCCGTGGGCCTGTCCACAGCCCGGAATTCCCGGTTTACGGCATGGATGCCATCGTCGTCTGTCAGCAGCACGGACAGCTCGCACGGCTCCTCCACGCCCTCCGACGTCAGTACGGCCTCCGCCGCCGTTCTGATGCGCTTTCGCAGCTCGGGCGGACACCTGACGCCGTTTTCACACCGCAGGGACAGCTTCACCCTCCCCATCAGCGGCGCCCTCCGGGATTTACCTTGCCCTTTGGCCTGTATGTCTTGACGGCAGGCATATCTTTTTCATGCTTTTCATAAGCCTCGATGATCCGCTGGACGATCACATGGCGCACCACGTCCGACCCCGTAAGGCGGCAGATGGCGATGTCCTCGATGCCGTCCAGCACCCGCATGGCCTCCTTCAGGCCGGATACCTTGTCCGCCGGCAGATCGATCTGGGTCACATCCCCGGTAATGACCACCGTGGAGCCAAAGCCAAGACGGGTCAGGAACATCTTCATCTGCTCCCGGCTGGTATTCTGAGCCTCGTCCAGGATGATAAAGCTGTCATCCAGAGTCCGTCCGCGCATATAGGCCAGGGGCGCCACCTCGATGTCCCCCCGTTCCATATATTTATTGTATGTCTCCGTTCCCAGCATATCAAACAGGGCGTCATACAGCGGCCGCAGATATGGGTCCACCTTGCTCTGCAAATCGCCGGGCAGGAAGCCGAGCCGTTCGCCCGCCTCCACCGCCGGCCGGGTCAGCACGATGCGGTTGACCCGCTTCTCTCGGAACGCCGCCACGGCGCAGGCCACCGCCAGATAGGTCTTGCCTGTGCCCGCCGGGCCGATGCCCAGGGTGACGGTATTCTTCTTGATGGCCTCCACATATCTGGTCTGGCCGATAGTTTTGGGCTTGATGGGCTTTCCCTTGGCCGTGACGCATACCACACCCCGGGCCAGCTGGCCGATCTTATCCTCCTGTCCGGCCAGCACCATCTTTATGATATACCGGACGTTCTGCCCGTCGATGGCCTCGCCCCGGGCCGCCAGGCTCAAAAGCCCGTCGACGGCCTTTTCCGCGTGCATGACGTTCTCCGCATCTCCGCCGATCTTCAGCTGATCGTCCCGGTTGGTGATGGAGACGCCCAGCTCCGCCTCGATGATGCGCAGATTCTGATCGAAGGAGCCGAAAACGCTGATGACGTTTTCCATCCGGTCGATCTGCATCGTTTTCTCTGTCATTGATCCTGTTCCTCGGTTTTTGGTATTTTCATCTGTATCTCCCGGATGTCCTCCTCGGTGAGCGGGACCTCCGTCCCGATCTGTTCCCGGCACTCCGCCCGGAGGGTAACGGACATGATCCCATCCTTCTCCGAAGCCGTGAAGTCCGATGACACCACCTGGCCGTCCTCACCGATGGCGGCAATCAGCTCCTCCATCAGCTGAGCCTCCAGCTCGGCACGAAGTTCCGCCGCCTCCGTCCTATGCAGAGCGTATTCCGTCAGGACGGTCTTTTCCAGCGTCACCGGCAGGGCGAACAAGCCCTCCTTGGCCAACGGGTATTTCTTTATGATTTTATCACAACCGGCAGGGCAAATACTACTGCCTTTATAAAAATTTATCCTTGTTTTCCCAAGCAACAGCGACCAGCGGGTGGTTTTGCCGCCATCCTCACCCTTTTCCCACACCGTGACAGGGGCCTGGGCGACCAATTCATACCACGTCCGGGCGGTCACGGCGCCGATGGCTCTGGCAGGCCCCTGCACGCCGAACCGGCCGGTGACGTATCCGCCGATGAGCGTCTCCCCCGGCAGGACGGCCCTGTTTGCCTCCACCAGCGCCGTCCCCCAGAGCGGTAGCACCTGCTCCACAAGTCCCGCCTTTTCCGCCACGATAGCCACATATTCCTTCCTGTCTACCGTCTCAATAGGCTCCCTGGCCTCCCGGACGACCACCTTTGCGTGGCTGCCCCGGACGGACACGGTCATCCACCGTATCCCAGGCACCCGGAGGATCACGCTGTTTCGTATCTGGTCCTGGGAGAAGGCCGGCCAGTAGGCGCCGATATCCACGCCGCACTCCGACAGCGCCTGCCTGATGACGCCTTCGGGGATCGTTTCGTTGCCGGTGATCTCTATTTCCCATATAAACGCGCTGGAGGCCAGCAGCGTCAGCAGCGCCGCCGACAGGCACGCGATCAGAGCGAACCGGCCGCGTATCCTGCTGATGAGCGCTGGGATGCCATGCCTGCTCCGGCCTGTCATCTCGCAGCCCACCGCCCGGGCCAGCGCGGGGATCAGCTTTGCCGCCTTCTCCGGCACCTCTACCGTGAGCGCGTAATTTTTCGGCGGCGTGGCTGCCCAAAAGGTGATGCCCCGCTCCGCCAGGGCATACAACAGCTTCTCCGGCTCCGCCCCCGTCACCTCCACGGTGGACCATCCTGTGATATACCGCGCCCAATTCATTCCAGCTCCACCGCCCAAAGACGCCCCGACACCACCAGCTCCCGCCGGTTCATGGTCACCAGTCCCAGCTTCTCCCCCTTTATCAAGATGCGGCAGCCAGGCCCCGCTGCGGCGATGCGGTCCTGGGCATATTCCAGCAGGCCCCTGTGTCCCTCCACCAGCACCCATCCGCCGCCGGATATGGTGATGCGCGGCGCGTCCAGCAGCGACTCACCAGGAATATCCAGCTTGTCGGCTATCCGGCGAATTATGGTATTCTTCTCCATCGTTTTGATCACCCACGGACAATTTATGCGCCGCCGGTTCAAAAAAGGACAGGGACGGAATAGACTGGAAGCATGAAAAACCATTTGCCTGTACTTCTCGTGCTGTTTTTATTCGCCGTGCTGGTCATGTCCTCAGGCCCGGCGGCCGCCGGAGCCTCCCGCGGCCTGTCCGTCTGCGCCGCCGCGCTCGTTCCGTCTCTTCTGCCTTTTTTCGTGCTGGCCAACCTCCTGTCTGATCTGGGGCTGCCGGATATTCTGGGGCATCTGGCGGGCGGCGTGATGGAGCGATTGTTTCGCGTCAGCCCCAGCGGGACCCAGGCATTTTTTATCGGTCTGTCCGGCGGGTATCCTCTGGGGGCCTCCGTGGTGGCCGATCTGCGGCGCACAGGACAGATATCCCGCAGCGAAGGTGAGCGTCTGCTGGCCTTCTGCAACAACTCCGGGCCCGCCTTTATCCTAGGGGCCGCCGGGGGCGTCTTCCACAGTCCGAAGGCCGGCCTTCTTCTGTATACCGCCCATGTGCTGGCCGCCGTGACGGTGGGCGTCCTGTTTAGAGGCAGCGGAAACGCCGGCGGCCAGAATGTCCCCGATAGGCCGGCCGGGCCGCCGCCCTTCGGCAAAGCGCTCACCGGCGCAGTATCCCGGGCCGTCGGCTCCACTGTGACGGTGTGCGGATATGTGGTGCTGTTCGGGGCCCTGCTGGGCATTCTCGCGCCGCTGATGACACTGCCTCCCATCCCCAACGCCGCCCTCACCGGCTTTCTGGAGCTGGGCAGCGGCATATCCGCCCTGGCAGGGACAGAGCCCACCCCAGCGGCGCTGGCCACGGCTGCCTTCATGCTGGGCTGGGGCGGCGTAAGCGTCCATTGCCAGACCATGGGCGTTCTGGCCGGCACGGATATAAAATGCGCCCGGCACTTTGCGGGCCGGGCGCTGTGCGGTGTTTTCGCCGCTGTGTATACGGTCTTGGGAGCGCTGGTCCTATTCTGACGCCGCCTCATAGGGGAAATCCAGCGCCAGACCATCCTCCTGGAAGTATGCCTCCCCCATCAGGGTCTCTAGGTCCGCGATGCCGGTCTGAATGGCCTCGTACGTCTCCTGGGAAACGGCGTCGCCGGCACCATTTTCATAGTCGTCCAGGGCATTTCTGGCGTCCAAGAGCATGTACCTGCCTCCCGGTTCGTCCTTGTCCGTGTACTGCATGAACAGCGGACAGGCGTCCACGCCGCTGATCCACACCTCGCCGGAATCCACATCCCGGCTGATCTCGATCCGCGCCACGGCAGAGATATTGGTGTAGTTGTCCGTAAAGCAGCTCATCAGGTTGGACAGGCTGTAGCAGACGACGCAGTTGGCGTTGCCGCCCTCCCGCTCCACCGTGCGCACCTCGATGGGCTGCGGGGATTTGACGCCGCCCCCAATGACGATATCCACCCCATTCTGGCAGAGATAGTCCGCCACCTCCTCCTGGTTGTCCCGGGGGCTGGTGTAATACTGGGTGTTATCCCACCAATACACAAAGCACACGATCACATCCGCTCCGGCCTCCTTCACGGCGGCGATATCGGCGTCGATCTTTTCATAATCAACAGTCTCCATCTCCGTCATATAGTCCGAGGTGAGCAGATCAAGACACCATTTGTTGTCTGCGATGGAAACCGGCTGACTGCTGCCCGTACCGCTGGCGGTGCTGTAGGTATAGCTCAAAAAGGCCACCTTCACCCCGTTCACCTCCGCCATGGGCAGAGTGCGGCTGGAGTCGTCACTGTACGCGCCAAGGGCGCTGATGTTCTCTTCCCGCAGGATATCCACCGTGCTGACCAGGCCGTCAAGGCCGTAATCCAGCAGATGATCCGTTGCCACATTGACCAGGCGGAAACCCGTATCGCTCAACGCCGACGCCATAGCGGCGGGCATACGGTATGCGTCATAACTGCCGTCATCCGTCAGGCTTGCCACCAGTGTGCATGCCGCCAGATCCGCCCCCTCCAGGGAGGGAATCACCCCGGCGATCTGCTCGGTGTAGTCATAGGCCACCGTCTCCGTGCCGTCCTCGCCGGTCTCGGTATGCTGTGCATCCGTGGTAAGACCGGACTGTCCCACCAGGTCCCCGGCAAAGGCCAGCGTTATCGTCTCCACGCTCCGCTCCGGGGTCGGCGTAGGCTCAGGAGTAGCCGTAGGCGCCGGAGTAGGCGTCACCTGGGCCGCCTCCTCGGCGGCCTGAATCTCAGCCATCTGCTGGGTGTTGGCCTGGTAATTGAAAAATACCAGAAAACCAAACCCTACCGCGAGCAGCACCAGTATAATATACATCACGCCGGTGAAAAAACCGCTTTTCCTCACGTTGTCACCTCAATTCACAGACCGCCCGGGCCAGATAGTCCAGCCGATCCGTCTCATATCCTCCCAGGACACCCTCGCCCGCCGCCCGGCGCAGCGCACCGTCATAGGGCAGCGATGCCACCACCGGGATGGTCTTGCAGCTCTTGGGCAGACTCATGTCCTCCCCGGCAAAGTTCTCCACCACACCCATCACCGGCACCCGCAGCATATCCGCCAGATTCACCGCTCGGCGCAGCGCCCCCGAGGAAAGCTCCCCCGGCTCCGCCACCGCCAGTGCATAGTCCAGCGGCATGGTGGTGTAATACTCCAGCGGGATATCCCCCGCGCCGGAGGGCATATCGATCAAAAGCACGTCCAACCCCTCGGGCCAGGCCGTGTCCTTTAAAAGCCACACGGCCAGCTTTGCCATATCCTTGCCCGGCCAGAGCACCGGCTCGTTCGGGTCCTCCGTGATGATGCCCATGCTCACCACCCCAAAGCCCGCGCCGCTCTCCACAGGCGCCAGCTCCGGCATATCGCCCAGCACCGGCTCACGCATCCCAAGCAGGGCCGGGATGGAGGGACAGGCGATATCCGCGTCCAGCACCGCCACGGATGCGCCCTGCTTTTTGATGGCCTTGGCCAGCAGCACCGTCACCACGCTCTTGCCCGTTCCACCCTTGCCTCCGGTGACGACCACCACCACCTTGGCGGGCTTCTTCACCCGGGAGGAGCATTCCTGGGTACAGGTGGAGCAGTCGTGCTCACATGCCTGGAGCTGCTCCAGATAGGCCTGCTGCTCCTCCGGTGTCATATTTTTGATCCTCTCAAGTTCGTCCATCGTCAGGTCTCCTAATACTTTGCGTTCATGCGTTTATACTTGCATATTGTACCGCAAAATTATGAACAAATAAAGAGTTTTTCATTTTCGGTTCTACAAAAAGCGGGACGCCCGAGGGCGTCCCATCGTCAGCTTTTACTGAGAAAGACTGTCAAACCGTATCAGGATGGCGCATACCTCCGCCCTGGTGGCGTTGGCGTTGGGCCTCAGGCTTCCATCGGCATAGCCGGTAATGATCCCCTGCTCCACCGCCCACAGCATGGCGTCCTCGCCATAGGAATGAACGTCTCCGCCATCAGAATAGTCGCCCAGCTTTGCGCTCCCCTTGGGCGCAGGACTTTCTGCGAGCCGGTACAGCATCGTCACCAAATGCTCTCTGGTGATATACTGATCCGGGCCAAATTCCGTATCTGAAATACCCTTCACCACGCCGCTGGACGACGCCCAATCGACGGCATCCTTATAATAATCAGCCGTCAGATCGGTAAAGGGCGATTCCGCCGTAACATCCGGCTCATCTTGGAGGCGGTAGAGCATGGTGATGACCTGCCCGCGGGTGGCCGTGCCTCCGGGAGAGAAGACCGATTCCGAAATTCCCTTCACAATCCCGTCCCGGTATGCCTTGAGTACGCTTTCATAATACCAGCTCCCCGCCTGCACGTCTCCAAAGGGATTGTCCGCTCCGGTGCCCGACGGGTCTTGCACCGCACCGTTACTTGAGGGCGGTACCTGGGAGGCGGTATTGGGTTGGAACCAGAAGTCCAGGTCCACATCTCCAGAAATGCCGTTAATGCTGCCAGTGCAGGAGCACTGCCAGTACTCATACGCCCCGGCATAGCTGGTATTGGTAGTATAGTGGGCCAGCCACACGCGGCCCAGCTGCTCCCGGCAGAGCTGGGAGCTGAACATGCTGGAGTTGGCATAGACCATGCTGTCATAACCCAAGCGCTCCACCGCGTCGCAAAAGGCGATGCAGGCGTCAGTGGCCGTCTGGCGGCTGAGCTTGGCCTCATACAACCGGCCGTAGTATCCGGCATACTCATAGTCTATGACAAGAGGCAGATCGATACCGTAACCGGAAACCAGGTTCGCCAGATAGGCCGCCTCCTCCTCCCCCTCCTCGGCGTCAAGAGCCTGGGAGAAGATATATGCGCCGACCTTCAGTCCCGCCGCCTTCGCGCCAGCCAGATTCTTGGCATAACAGGCGTCCGGCTTCAGTGCGCCCGTGCTGGAGCCCCGGAAGGCCACGCGTACGAACACGAACTCGATGCCGCTGGCCGCCACGGCCGTCCAGTTGATATCCCCCTGCCACTCGGACACGTCAATGCCCATGCGCAGCGTCTCATTATTGAGCGCACGGGTGGTGAACTGTTCGAAGTTGTCCTGGGCCAGTGCCACGGTGCTGACCCCGTTCCTCATCTTCCCATAAAGAGGATCGTCCGGATCGTGCTCGATCTCATCGCCATCGCCCGCGCCAATGTTCTCTTCCATCGGTTCCTCGATCCCAGCATCTGGGACGACCACTGTGTACGGGACCTGCGTCTCCGGCGGCTCCTCCGGTACAGCTGTCTCATCCGGTTCCTCGCCGGGATCGGCGTCGTCATATATGTCCTCCTTCGCTGGCGGGAGGGCCGTCTCCTCCTGCTCCGCCGCTGGCGTCGACTCCCCCGATGCAAATACCAAAGGCGAAGCGCACAGGAGCACACTCAGAATCAGACATATACAAAGGAACCTTCTCATCATTGGTGCAATCACGCTCATTTTGTAACCTCATAGTCAATTTAGAAACAAAAGTTACAAACAGTGTAACATATCCTTCCCACAATTACAACTGTTTTTTTCAACTTCAAAAAGCGCAAGACGATTGCCCGATGATTTTTATCAGGGCAATCGCTTACGA
>CAZVRP010000034.1:0-16004 GCA_964630255.1 uncultured Oscillospiraceae bacterium
CCTTGGTGTAGTCGAACTTCTCCACGGCCTTGATAAGGCCCAGGTTGCCCTCCTGGATCAGGTCCAGAAACAGCATTCCCCGGCCTACATAGCGCTTGGCGATGGACACCACCAGACGCAGGTTCGCCTCGGCCATGCGGCGCTTGGCCTCCTCGTCCCCCTCCGCCATCCGGGCGGCCAGGGCCACCTCCTCCTCCGGGGTCAGCAGGGGGACCTTGCCGATCTCCTTGAGGTACATGCGCACCGGATCATCGGTGGAGAAGCTCTCCGCCACCGCGTCCGTGTCCACGATCTCTTCCTCGGTGACCTCCTCTATCTCCTCCAGCTCCTCCAAAGCCGGAAGCTCGTCCTCCAAAGGCGGCAAAAACTCATCGCCGGCGGTCTCGATGCCCATATCCTCCAGCCGGTCATAGACCGCGTCCAGCTCCTCCTGGCTCAGGCCCATGCTGTCCAGCACATCGCTCAGCTCCTTGCTGGTGAGCTTGCCGGTTTTCTTGCCCTGCTCCACCAGCTCGGCGATTTTCTCCTCCTTCGTCTTCTCCCGGGCAGGTTCCTCGCCCTCCTGAGACTTGGTCTCCTCCTTCTTCCGGGGGGCGCTTTTGGCGGACTTCTTCTCCGCCTGTTCGGGTGCGGAGGCGTCCCCCTGGACAGGAGCACCCTCCGCCGCTTTCTTTTTAGCGGGGGTCTTTTTCTTTTCGGGCTTCTGCTCATCCCCGGCCCTGACCGCAGTCTCCGCCGCCTTTTCCGGGGCGGGCTCGGCCTCGATCTTTTTCTTTTTCTCAGACGCCATCTCTATGAACCGTACCCTTTCGTTTGTTTCAGCTTCTCGGCATAGCCCCGCAGGTCGCCGCCCCGGGCCGCCTTTTCTTTTTCTGTCCGTATCTTTTTTATGTAATCCCTCATGGCCTGTCCGGAGGCCGAGGCGGTTATCTCGTCATGCTGGAGGATGCCGGCCAGCAGCGTGAGTTCCTCCGGAGAGAACTGCTGTTCCATGGCCGCCAGGGACACGGCCCGTCCCTGCTTTGCCCGGGCGGCGGCGGACTCATAGATCCGGCCAAGAGCGGGGGAGGTGAAGTCCTCCGCCGTCAGGGGCAGGTCCCCGAACTGCTCCGGGAAGCGGCACAGCAGGTTGATGACGCCCTCCTCGGCCACGGCGCTGCGGACGTTGTCATACCGTAGCTCCCGGCTCTGAGGCTGGGCTGCCCGGAGGGGCGCTGTCTCCTCCCGATCCCGCCGGCGCCGGGCGGCGGCGGCGTTCTGCTTTCTGAGCCGGGCCACCTCGGCCAGGAACGCCTCCTTGGACACCCCCGCCTTTTCCGCGGCCCGCATACCGTATATCTCCCGCTCCACACTGCCCGGCAGGGAGGCAATCAGCTTGGCGGCCGCCTGCAGATAGCCTACCCGTCCGGCGTCGTCCGTCAGATCGAATGCCTCCGCCGTCCGGGCCATGCGGTATTCGATCTGATTGCCGCTGCGCTCGATCAGGTTCCGGAACGCCTGGGGACCGTTGGCCCTGATAAACTCATCAGGGTCCTTGGCGCCGGGTATCGTGACCACCTTCACATTGATATCCATGGGCTGGAGGATGGAGATAGCCCGCTGCACGGCTTTCTGGCCGGCGGCGTCGCTGTCATAGGCGATGACCACCTGAGGCGCGTACCGGGCGATTAGCCTAGCCTGGTCGGCGGTGAGGGCCGTTCCCAGACTGGCCACGGCGCTGTCGAACCCCGCCTGATGCAGGCTCACAACGTCTATATTGCCCTCAACAAGCAGAATATATCCGCTTTTGGACTTTTTGGCCAGATTCAAGGCGAATAGACTGTGGGATTTGCTGTATACCAGCGTGTCGGGACTGTTCAGGTACTTGGGCTCCCCATCGCCCAGTATCCGGCCGGAAAAGCCGATGACGCTCCCCCGCACATCGATAACCGGGAACATCAGGCGGTCCCGGAAGTAATCGTACAGCCCGCCGCTTTTCCCCACCCTGGCCAGACCCGCGTCAATGAGCTCCTGATGGGTGTAGCCCCGGACCGTCATGGCATCGGTCAGGCTCTGCCAGCTGTCCGGGGCGAAGCCCAGACCAAAGGGCTTGACCATGGACGTTATGCCCCGCTTTGCGACATATTCCTGTCCGGCCCGGCCGGCGTCGTCCATGAGCTGGGCATGGAAGAAGCGAGCGGCATCCCGGTTCAGCTCCAGAAGCCGCGCCCGCCGACCCCGGTTTACATCCCGGGTATCCTCCGGCACCTCCATCCCCGCCCGGCGGGCCAGAAACTGCACCGCGTCGGGAAAAGACAGGTTCTCAATCTCCATGATGAAGCCGATGACACTGCCGCCCTTGCCGCAGCCAAAGCAGTGATATATCTGCTTTTCGCTGTTGACGGAAAAGGACGGGGTCTTCTCCCCGTGGAAGGGGCACAGCCCGAATAGATTGGCGCCGCTGCGCTTTGTGAGGGGCACATAGGCGCTGACCACGTCCACGATGTCGTTCCGGCGGCTCAGTTCCTCCAGAAAATCCTCGGAAAACGGCATGGACGCATCACCTCCCCCAAACGGCCTGCGAAGCTCGCCTCCGACGCGGCGAATAAACGTTACTTGACGCTCCAGCTCGCCGGGATGAACAGATCCTCAAACACGGCGATGGCGTAACTGTCCGTCATGCCGGAAACGTAGTCGGTGACGGCGGTGACGGCTCCTTCCTCCCCGGCGATGATCTGATACTCCCGGGGCAGCTTATCCACATGCTTTATGTAGTAATCCATGGTGGGACCCAGGATGCCCTTTACCTTGGACTCCTCCCCCTTGGCGGCAGGGTTGTGGTATACGGCGTCATACATGAAGTCTCGGAAGGCGTCATACGCCTCCTGCATGAAACCCGACAGGGCTATCCGCCCCTGGGCGCTGTTTTCGATGGCGTCCGTCACCATGGCGTTGATGCGCTGGGAGTTCCGGGTGCCCACACGGGTGCGGATGATCTCCGGCACATCCTCCGGCCGGACGATCTCCGCCCGCTCCGCATCGTCCAGATCGTGGTTGAAATAGGCGATGTGATCGGCCAGACGCACCACGTCCGCCTCCAGCGTATCCTTTGGCTCGCCGGTGGTGTGATTGAGGATGCCCATCCGGGTCTCATGGCACAGATTCAGCCCCCGGCCGTCCTTCTCCAGCTTGTCCACCACTCGCAGGCTCTGCTCATAATGGCGGAAGGAGCCGGTGATGTCCTGCAGTGCGCGTTCCCCGGCGTGGCCGAAGGGCGTATGACCCAGGTCATGGCCCAGGGCAATGGCCTCAGTCAGATCCTCGTTCAGCCCCAGGGCCCGGGCGATGGTCCGCCCGATGCGCGACACCTCCAGGGTGTGGGTCAGCCGCGTGCGGTAATGATCCCCCTCCGGCTGCAGGAACACCTGCGTTTTATGGCGCAGGCGGCGGAAGGCCTTGGCATGGGTCACCCGGTCCACATCCCGCTGGAAGCAGGTGCGGATGCCGTCGTCCGGCTCGGACACCAGCCGACCCCGGCTGGCGGCGGACAGCGTCCCATAGGGTCCGATGATCAGCTTCTCCTGCTGTTCCCGTACTTCTCTTATACAGGGCATGGCCGCTCTCCCATAAAATAAAGGTATTGCGGATCGACCTCCGCAATATTCTTATACGCCGCCTTTCGCTGATATCCTTTTTCCCGGCAAATATTTTTTTGCCGCCCTCACGGTTCCATCACTGCCGCCCGGCCGCCGGTCACATCGACGAGGCGGCGGGTGAAGTCCCCGGCCTTGTCCGCCAAAAGCTCCACGGTGAGTCCGGCCCGCTCCGGGTCAGCATCATAGTCGGTCTTCAGCAGCGTCCCGCCGTACTCCCGGATCAGCCGGTGGACCTTGTCCAGACTGTCCCATGGGCAGGCGACGGCCATGACCGTCTTCTCCGGGTCCGGCTCCGTCCCCGCCGCGGCCAGGGCCAGGCTCGCGGCCCGGGAATAGGCTCGCACCAGCCCGCCGCTGCCCAGCAGTACTCCCCCGAAATACCGGGTCACCACACACACGGCCCCATAGACATCCGCGCCTTTCAGCACCGCCGCCATGGGTCCGCCGGCGGTGCCCCCCGGCTCTCCATCGTCCGACCAGCGGCAGTTCCCGTCCGGCAGGACCCACACCCAGCAGTGATGCCGGGCATCGGGATATTTCTTCTTCGCCAGGGCCAGACATTCCCGGGCCTGGGCCTCGTCCCGCACGGGCCATATCTCCCCGATGAACCGGGATCTTTTGTCCTCATACTCCCCCGTGCCATAGCCGGAGAGCTTGTTCCGCTCAGCCATGTCGCTCCACCTCATAGGGCCGCACCTTCTGACGCATAGCGCCCCGGACCACGGCCAGCACCTCCGCGCCATCGTCCTTATACTCTATGTCCAGCACATTCGCCTCCTGGCGCAGCTGCTCGAGCATACCGGACCGGGCATAGGGGATATGCAGCAGTACCCGGGACAGGTCCCCGCCCAGCTTCCTCCCGATGGCGTACAAAAGGGCCCGGCTCCCCTCCCCAGTCCGGGCGCAGACGCACACCTCGTCCTCGCCGGCCGGCAGCCGACCGAAATAGGCGTCGCACTTGTTATACACCCGCAGGCAGGGGGTCTGGCCCGCCCCCAGACGGACGATCAGGTCCTCTACCACCCGGATCTGGACCTCATACTCCGGGTCCGTGATATCGATCACATGCAGAAGAAGATCGGCGTAAGTCAGCTCCTCCAGCGTAGCCTTGAAGGCGTCCACCAGCTCCGTGGGGAGCTTGCGGATAAAACCCACGGTATCGCTCAAAAGCGCCTGGCCCCCATCGCCCAGATCAAGCCGCCGGGTGGTGGTGTCCAGGGTATCGAACAGCCGGTCGCCGGTATGGATGCTCTCCCCGGTGAGGGTATTCAAAAGGGTGGATTTTCCCGCGTTGGTATAGCCCACCAGGGCCACCACGGGCATGGCGTTTTTCTCCCGCTGCTTCCTCTGGGTGCCCCGGACCCGACGCACCTGCTCCAGCTCCTCCGCCAGTTTCTGAATGCGGCGGCGGATGTGCCGCCGGTCCGTCTCCAGCTGGGTCTCGCCAGGGCCTCTGGTGCCGATGGGGGCGGATGTGCCCGCCTGCCGCTTCAGATGGGCCCACATGCCTGTGAGCCGGGGCAGCAGATACCGGTACTGGGCAAGTTCCACCTGGAGTTTGCCCTCACGGGTCCGGGCCCGCTGGGCGAAGATGTCCAGGATAAGCCCCGTCCGGTCCAGCACCCGGACCCCCAAGACCGCCTCCAGCACCTGGGTCTGGGAAGGCGTCAGGTCGTTGTCGAAGATGACCAGGCTGCACTCCTCGTTTTCCACCAGCTCCTTCAGCTCCGTCACCTTGCCCATGCCGAGAAAGCTGTGGGGGTCCGGCTTGTCCCGGTTCTGGAGCAGGGTGCATACCGGCTCCACACCGGCTGTCTCCGCCAGCCGCCACAGCTCGTCCATGCTCACGCCGTCGCTCCGTTCCAGCATATCCATGCTGGCCGCCGCCAGCCCTGCCAGGGCGGCCCGTTCCTTTTTCGCTGTCGTGTCCTGTATGGCCGTTTCTCCTTTACATTGCAGCATTTTCTTCTTGAAGCAGGCGCTTGCCGCCCGCTATTTATCCTTCACTACCACGTTTTTCTCTCCCAGAAGCTCTGTGAGCTCCTCTACCAGAGCCGGGTGGATGACGCATCGCGCCCCCAGGCGCTTTTTCGTATCCTCGCAGTAAATCACCATGGGTTCCGTGCCGGGGAACATGGTCAGTACCAGTTCGATGCGATTCATGGCCGGGTCCCGCCGGGAGGGCAGCCGAACCCACAGCGTCCTGACCCCGGTCCCGGACGCCGGAGCAGACCGACGTCCGGACGCGGCGCCTCGGGGTCCTGTACCCTGCCGGAGAGCCTCAAAAACCTCATCCACCCCTTGCTCCGCCAGTCTGTCCAGGGGCCACACGGCGTCCAGCATCAGTTGGGGGTCCTTCTCGTCCCGGACGGAGATGCGCCCGGCACAGCATACAGCCGCGTTTTCCTGCAGGTATGCCCCGCCCTGATCCAGGGCCCGCTGGAAAGCCAGCATCTCCATGGAGCCGGTGTCATCCTCCAGGGTGACGTAGCTCATGAGGGTGTTATTTTTTGTGGTGCGGGTGCGGGTTGCGGCCACCACCCCCGCCAGGACCACGCTCTGCCCGTCCTGGAACCGGCACCGGCCGCTTCCGGCGCTCTCATCCCCGGCAAACGCCTCCAAAATGGCCCCGATGGGGGCGGCATCCAGCTTGGCCGTCACCTCCCGGTACCCGTCCATGGGGTGCCCGGTGAGGTACAGGCCCGTGGTCTGCTTCTCCATGGCCATCTTCTCCGCCGCAGTGAATTCCTCCACCTCCGGCAGCTCCAGCGCCGGCTCAGCGGACAACTCGCCGTCCCCCATGGAGAACAGGTCCATCTGCCCGGCCACGTTCTTCCGCCCGGCGGCGTTCACCCCCTCCAGAACCTTGTCCAGGACCTGCAGGAGGGCTTTTCGCTTGCAGCCCATGGCATCGAAAGCCCCGGCCCGTATCATGCTCTCCACCGGGCGGCGGTTCAGATCCTTCCCATACATCCGGCGGCAGAACTCGTCAAAGGCCGTGAAGGGGCCATTCTCCGCCCGCTCGGCCATGAGCTGCTGGACGAACCCCCGGCCTACGCCCTTGACAGCGGCCAGCCCGAAGCGGATATTATTCCCCGCCACGGTGAAGTCTGCCTCCGACTCGTTCACATCCGGGGGCAGCAGGCTGATGCCCATGGCCTTGCACTCGGCGATATATTCCGCCACCTTGCCGGAGGAGTCTAGCACGCTGGTGAGCAGGGCCGCCATATACTCCCGGGGCCAATGGCGCTTCATCCAAGCCGTCCGGTAGGCCACGATGGCGTAGGCTACGGCATGCGCCTTGTTGAAGGCATAGGAGGCGAAGTCCAATATCTCGTCGTAGATGCTGTTGGCCACGGCCTCGCTCACACCATTGGCCATGCAGCCGGGGATGCCTCGGGCCGGGTCCCCGTAGACGAAGGCTTTCCGTTCGGCGTCGATGACGTCGTGTTTTTTCTTGCTCATAGCCCGGCGGATCATATCCGCCTGACCCAGGGAGAAGCCAGCCAGCTGCTGGAAGATGTTGATGACCTGCTCCTGGTATACGATGCAGCCGTAGGTCACGTCCAGAATGGGCCGCAGCAGCTCATGCTTATAGGTGACCCGGTCGGGGTCGGCGGCGCACTCCAGGAACCGGGGGATGGACTCCATGGGGCCGGGGCGGTACAGGGCGATGACGGCGGTGATGTCCTCGATGGACCGGGGCTTCAGTCCCACACACACGCCGGTCATGCCGGCGGATTCCAGCTGGAACACGCCGCTGGTGTGGCCATCGGTGAGCATTTGGAAGGTCTCTGGGTCGTCCTCGGGGATGGTCTCCACCCGAAAGTCCGGGTCCGTCCGGCGGACCAGCTCCGCCGCGTCCTCCAGCACCGTCAGGTTCCGCAGGCCCAGAAAGTCCATCTTCAAAAGGCCCAGCTGCTCCAGAGTGACCATACCGAACTGACAGACGATGGCGTCGTCGTTCCGGGCCAGGGGCACATAAGCCGTCAGAGGCTTTTCCGTGATGACTACGCCGGCGGCGTGGGTGGAGGCGTGGCGGGGCATCCCCTCCAGGGCCCGGGCGGTGTCGATGAGACGCTTGATCGTGTCGTCTGTCTCATACATCTCCTTCAAGGGCTTGGACAGGCGCAAGGCCTCGTCCAGGGTCATGTTCGGGGAGAAGGGAACCTGCTTGGCCACCGCGTCTGTCTCGGCGTAGCCCACATTCAAGACCCTGCCCACGTCCCGGATGGCCGCCCGGGCGGCCATGGTGCCGAAGGTCACGATCTGGGCAACGTGGTCCGAGCCGTATTTTTGGTTTACATAATCTATAACCTCCCCCCGGCGGCGGACACAGAAGTCCATGTCGATATCCGGCATGGTGACCCGCTCCGGGTTGAGGAACCGCTCGAAAAACAGCTTGTACTTGATGGGATCCACGTCGGTGATGCGCAGGGTATAGCTCACCAGGCTCCCGGCGGCGGAACCCCGGCCCGGGCCCACGGGGATACCGGCGTTTTTCGCAAACGCCACGAAATCCCACACGATGAGGAAGTAGTCCACGAACCCCATCTGCGCTATAACGCCCAACTCATAGTCCAGCTTGCCGGACAGCTCCTCTCCATAGCCGGGATAGCGCTCTGCCAGGCCCTGATAGCACAGCTTCTTCAGATATTCAAACCCGTCCGTTTCCCCCGCCGGGAGCTGAAATCTGGGCAGGTGATAGTGGCCAAATTCAAAGTCGAAATTGCACTGTTCCGCGATCTTGACGGTATTGTCGGCGGCCTCCGGGAAGTCGGGGAAGAGGGCGCGCATTTCCGCTTCGTTCTTGAGATACATCTCCTGGGTCTCAAACTTCATCCGGTCGGTATCGTCCACAGTCTTGCCCGTCTGGATGCACATCAGCACGTCCTGGGTATGGGCGTCCTCCCGGCGGAGGTAGTGGGCGTCGTTGGTGACTACCAGAGGGATGCCTGTCTCCTGATGGATGCGGATCAGTCCCTGGGCGGCCCGCTTCTCCTCCGGGATGCCATGGTCCTGCAGCTCCAGATAGAAGCCGCCCCGGCCGAAAAGCTCGTCCAGCTCAACGGCCCGGGCCTTGGCGGCCTCATATTCCCCGCTTACGATCTTCCGGGGAATGTCCCCCGCCAGGCAGGCGGACAGGCAGATCAAGCCATCCGCGTGCTCATGGAGCAGCGGCCAGTCGATTCGAGGCCGGATATAGAACCCGTCCACAAAGGCCCGGCTCACCAGCTCGCACAGGTTGTGATACCCCGTCTCGTTTTTGCACAGTAAAATCAGGTGGGAGTAGTTGTTGTCCAGGCCGTATTCCTTATCCTCCAGGCCCCGGGGCGCCACGTACACCTCGCAGCCGATGATAGGCTTGATCCCCTCCGCCCGGCACGCCTGATAGAAAGCCACCGCCCCGTACATCACCCCATGATCGGTGACGGCCAGGGCCTGCTGTCCCATCTCCTTGGCCCTCACGGCCAGATCGGAGATGCGGCAGGCCCCGTCCAGGAGGCTGTATTCACTGTGGACATGCAGGTGTACAAAGGACATGGCAAAACGCTCCCAATAATTTCCGTTATACCGGGCGGAAAGCCTCCGCAGGCCGGTGGGACTCAAAGGCTCTTTTTGGTACTTTTTCTTTCAGGAAAAAGTACGGCTTATTTCTATCAGCTTTCTCAAGCGGTGGTTCATGCAGCTTTTGGTCACGGGCGGGACGGCCAGCTGGGCCAGGTCCGCCAGGCTGCAGGCAGGGTTGGCAATGCGCAGCAGCGCCGTATCCTGGAGGGTCTGAGGCAGAAAATCCAGTCCCGGTCCGGCCTCGATGGCCCGGATGGCGGCGAGCTGCTCGGCGGCCGCGTCCGTCACCTTGTCGGCGTTGGCCATATCGCAATTGGTGAGCCGGTTCATGGCGTTGGCCATGTGCTTTTCCACCTTGGCCTGCATGATCTCCATAGCCGATACAGGCGCCCCCAAGGTGGTGAGGAAGTCCTCGATGGCGCTGCTCCGCTTGAAATAGGTGATATGGTTCCGGCCCCGGAGGTTATCCCTGGGTTCAAAGCCCATCTCCAGAAGCAGGGCATGTGCCTCCCGGCAGACGCTGGCATGATTTGTGGCCAGCTCCAGATGATAGGCCCGGGCCGGGTCCGTGACGCTGCCGCCGGCCAGAAAGGCCCCACGGAGGAAGGCCACCCGGTCGCAGTCGGACTCCACTATGGCCAGATTGATATGGTGGGCCACCGTCCGGGCGGGGTCGTAGCCGAAAGCAGTGAACACCGCCTGGAGCTTGTCCGGGTCGGTGATGACGAAGGACCGCTTGCCCTTTTTCTCCAGCGGCGGCAGCTGGTCGAAGGCCAGGCCGAAGGCCCGTCGGAACAGCTTGGGCAGCCGGGCGGCAAAGGCGTCGTTCCCCGTCATGATCCGTATCTGCCCCGGGGAAAAGGTGTGGGCGTACAGCAGCGCCCCATAGGCCTCCGCCAGCGCGCAGCACTTCTTGCTCATGCCGTCCCGGCACAGCTCAGTTTTTACATCCGATGAAAAGCTCATATCACTCCGCCGTTCTTGTTTTGGCCTTCTCATGGTACAATGTCATGAGCGCGTCGGCCAGGGCCGCCGGGTCATGGCGCACCAGCCCCCCTTCCCAGGTGGCCAGGGGCGCATACACGGGCTCGACGCCCAGCGCCCGAAGGTCGTCCTCGTTGACGGGGACCGGGACGCCGCCCTCTTTCCGGTAGGCGGGCAGCACCGATTTATCCACAGGCAGGCTGTTGATGAGGACGTAATCGAAAAGCCCCCGGCCCCCGTGGTCCATCAGCACTTTCACATGGTCCGCAGCGGTGTATTGCTCCGTCTCGCCGTCCTGGGTCATGAGGTTCACCACATACACCTTCACCGCCCGGGCGCACCGGACGGCCTCGGCCACGCCCCCAGTGAGCAGATTGGGGATCACGCTGGTATACAGACTCCCCGGCCCCAGCACGATCATATCCGCCTGCCCGATGGCCTCCAGCACGGCGGGCAGGGCCGCCGGTCGGGCCGGGTCCAGGCTCATCCGGCGGATGATGGCGTCAGTGCTGCGCTTATAGTCCGTGATGCGGGTCTCCCCCCGGATGAGGGCGCCGTCGTCAAACACCGCCTGAAGCACAAGGTTTTCATTCGTCACCGGCAGCACCCGCCCGGTGACGGCCAGCACCTGGCTGAGGGCGGACACCGCCTCGTCGAATGAGCCGGACATATCGTTCAAGGCCGCCAGCACCAGATTGCCCAGATTCTGTCCCGCCAGGGAGCCCTCCCGGAACCGGTAGCCCAGGGCCTTCTGCATGACCGGCTCGGCGTTGGCCAGAGCCAGCAGGCAGTTTCGTATATCGCCGGGGGGCAGCATGCCCAGCTCCCGGCGGAGGATGCCGCTTCCGCCGCCGTCGTCCGTGACGGTGACGATGGCGGTAATGCGGTCTGTGCGGGCCTTCAGGCCCCGCAGCATGGTGGAAAGCCCCGTGCCTCCCCCAAGGGCGGCGATGCGGGGCCGCTCAAACCGTTGTCTCATGGTCAGTCACCTATATCCCGGTGGAGGACGCTCACCGCGAGCCCCTGTTCCTCCAGAGCCTGGGCCAGCGTCTGGGTCACGGCCACGCTCCGGTGGTGACCGCCGGTACAGCCGATGGCGACGTTCAGCTCCTGCCGGTCCGACTCATACAGGGGAATGAGAAAACCCAGCAGATCCGTGAGCTTTTCCAGCAGGATATGGGCGTTCTCATTGCGAAAGATATAATCCGCCACCGGGGTGTCCAGGCCGGTCAGCGCCTGGAGGTCAGGCTCATAAAAGGGATTGGGCAGGCACCGAACGTCGAACACAAGGTCTGCCTCCGGCGGGATGCCCTTTTTATACCCGAAGGAGATCAGGCTCACGGAAAAGTGCCGGTCCTCCGGCTGGAGCAGCTCGCATATTCGGCCCTTCAGCCGGTTGAGCGGGGCCGTGTCAGTGCAGAGGATAAAATCCGCCCGCGCCCGCAGAGGGGCCAGAAAGGCCTTCTCCCGCTCCACCGCCTGGCGGATGGACATGCCCGGCGCTCCCATGGGATGGGGCCGGCGGGTCTCCTTATACCGCCGCATCAGGGTATCGGTATCCGCCTCCATGTACAAGATGCGCACGGTGCAGTCCAAGCCCTCCAGCTCGTCCAGGGCCCCCT
The DNA here is from genome assembly GCA_964630255.1 of uncultured Oscillospiraceae bacterium. Taxonomy (GTDB): domain Bacteria; phylum Bacillota; class Clostridia; order Oscillospirales; family Oscillospiraceae; genus CAJOIG01. The sequence continues at coordinate 11,813 of CAZVRP010000034.1, forward strand.
CCAGCTCTTCCGCGCTGCCTACGCTCCGGGCATCCATCACCAAGGCCACCCGTTCATAACGGCCGTGGGTGGCCAGACACAGCGCCGCGAACCGGCCCAAAAGCGCCGCGGGCAGATTGTCCACGCAGTAATAGCCCAAATCCTCGCACACATCCGCCGCCCGCGTTTTGCCCGCGCCGGACAGACCGGTGATGATAAGTATCTCCATGGTTACCTCCCATCCAGGAGCCGCACCTCCGGCTCCAGCCAGATACCGGAGCGGGCCAGAACGGTCCTTTGAATGTGCTCCATGAGCCGCAGGATATCCTTCGTAGTGGCGCCGCCGGCATTCACCACAAAGCCTGCGTGCATTTCCGACACCATGGCTCCGCCTATACGGAAGCCCTTTAGACCGGCCTGGTCGATGAGAGCTGCGGCATAGCCTGCCGCCGGACGCTTGAAGGTGCTGCCCGCAGAGGGCATATCCAGCGGCTGACTGGCCCGCCGCCGGACAGCCAGATCCCGCATCCGGTCCCGGATGGCCGCCCTATCGCCGTAAGACAGGGAAAATACCGTCTCCAGCACCACCACCTCCCGGTCAGAAAAGACGCTGTGCCGGTAGGAAAAATCATGCTCCGTTCCCTCCGCTGTGCGGCGGACCAGATCCTCGTCCAGATATACTGTGCGCGCCACCGCGTCCTTCAATTCTCCGCCATAGGCTCCGGCGTTCATGACGACGCCTCCGCCCACGCTGCCGGGGATGCCTTGGGCGAACTCCAGGCCCGTCAGCCCCGCGTTCGCCGCCGCTGCGGCGGCCGCCGCCAGCGCGGCGCCGCAGCCGGCGGTCACCTCCCGGCCGGAGACGCTCACCTGCCCCACGCCGGGGCAGACGGCCACCACAAAGCGGTCGATTCCCTCGTCCGGCGCCAGGACGTTCGTCCCATTCCCCAGGATGAGAGGCCTTTCGCCCTTCCGGCGCAAGATGGCGCAAAGGGCCTCGGCCTCCTCCGCAGACCGGGGAAAAGCCATGGCGGCGGCGGGGCCGCCGGTGCGGAAGGAACAGTGGGCGCTCATAGGCTCCTCCAGGACGATATTCATGCCGGGCAGGGCCGCCCGTATATCCGCCGACAAAGATGTATAATCCACAGGACGCCCCCACTCAATTGACGCCGTCGATGTTCTCGTCCACTCGCCGGACCAGCTGCTCGGCGGCATTGAAGCCCGCCCGCTTCTGGCGGTTGGTCAAAGCGGCGATCTCCAGGATCACGGCCAGGTTCCGGCCTGGCCGGACCGGGATGGTCACCAGGGGCACGGATACCCCCAGGATCTCCGTGGTCTCCGTCTCGATCCCCAGACGGTCATACCGCTTGTTGGAGTCCCACAGCTCCATGTGCGCCACCATGTCGATGGGGCAGGACATTTTTACCGCGCCGATACCGAACAGGCTGGGCACGTTGATGACGCCGATGCCCCGCAGCTCCATGAAGTATTTGATGAGCTCCGGGGAACGGCCCTCCAGCTGGTTCCGGGAAGTGCGCAGGATCTCCACCGCGTCGTCCGCAATGAGCCGGTGGCCCTGCTTTAAGAGGCTCAGCGCCGTCTCGCTCTTGCCCACGCCGCTGTCGCCGGTGATGAGCATGCCCTCCCCGGCCACCTCCATGAGAACCCCGTGAACGGTCTTTCGGGGGGCCAGATGGCGCCGGAGCGTACCGATGAGCTGGGCATAGAACTCCGAGGTGTCCATATCCGTGGCCAGCAGGCTCACGCCATATTTTTTTGCCATCTCCAGGCACTCCGGCAGCACAGGCTCGTCATGGGCCACGATCACCGCCGGGACGTCCTGGCTCATGATCCGTTCAAAGCCCGCCAGCCGGCGCTCATGGTCCATCTCCACCATCAGGGTGTTCTCGGATATGCCGATCACCTGCAGGCGGGAGGCGTCAAAATACTTCATATAGCCCATGAGCTGCAGGCCGGGCCGGTTCAGGTCCACAGAACCCACCAGCCGCTCCTCATAGTCCGGGGCGGCATATACCACCTTCAGATTGTGCTCCGCCGCTACCTGGGACAGCTTCACATAGTATTTTTTGTCCATGGGAACACCCCGTTTCCTGCTAATGGTATTATTCATCATTATATTGTAATACATAACTATGCTTTTTCGCAATCGATATCCCCCAAATTTTCAAGAAATTTGGAGTTTCGGAAAAAAAGTCTTGCAATTCGCCATTTCGTCTGCTATTATATTGGAGCTGTCTTGCAGACAGTAGGAAGGAGCTGATTACGATGGCAAAATGTGAGGTTTGCGGAAAAGGCGTGACTTTCGGCATCAAGGTCAGCCACTCCCACCGGCGCACCAACCGGATGTGGAAGCCTAACGTGAAGCGTGTCAAGGCGGTTGTTGAGGGTAAGCCCCAGCACATCTACGTCTGCACTCGCTGCCTGCGCAGCGGCAAGGTCCAGCGCGCCGTTTGATTTCCGTAAAAACCAAAGAGGCTGTCTCAAAATAGCGTTTCACGCTAATTTGAGGCAGCCTCCTTCGTCTGCCTCCCAAAACCGTCAGCTTACAATTGATAAGTTTGAATAGGCCTTGTTTGAAGAATAAAAGCTGCACAAACCGGTAAAATTATGTAAACTGTAGGTGTGGGAACAAGACGATATGAACTCACAGATGCTGAACGGAACCGAATCAAGAAAATGCTGCCGCCAGAACATCCAAAGGAAGGGAAGCGCGGACGCCCGGCAAAAATGTGATAACCGCAGTGCAATGAACGGAATACCGATCAAGGGCTTGTTTAGAAAATGGGAGCGTGACCAGCGGTGGGGAAGACGATTGTTCGCAGGAATGCTTTGTGTATTTCCAAAAAGAGCGGTGAAGCCACCGGGACAAAGACCCGTCGAGGGGTGGGCGAGCCATTTTTAGACCAAGTCCTAATGTTAGACCTTGAACGAAAAACATCATTTGGGCCGGACGAAGGAGATGAGTTGCCTCTCTCTGTTTTATTGCAGGTCTGATCCCCGGCTTCTCGTCTTTCTCAAGGCCTTGCTGGCCCAACCGAAAAAGGACCCTACACTGTCAAACAGATAGGAGTTTTCATCATATTCGCAAATCAGCTCCTCGATCGAGAATAGCCGGTAACCGTATGGCCCCATTTGTTCTCTGTACTTGTCCAAGGCGTCTTTTGCCGCTGCATCCAGAAACTTCTTCGTGTCTTTGTTGGCCTGGTGCAGGCGTTGAAGATACGACAGACTCCGGTCAAACTTTTCTTCTTTGTAGAATAGAACAGCCAAAGGCAGCAGCATTTGACTTTCTTCGTAATCATCGTACTGTTTCTGGAGCGCAAGTGCGGCGTCTTCGTCCTCCAGGTAAGCATAGAGGTGCATCAGCTCATACCTGACGCCGAGGTTGTCAGCGGTGCAGAGCCTCAGCATTTCCTCCGCTTCAGCGGCTGCACGGCGCATCATGCCGCACCCGATCAGCTGTTCCAGATGTGCATGGCGCAGCCGCATATAGGGGCGCGTTTCAAGAACGCCCCAAAAATCTCCCATATCATCCCGGAAGAAGCCGCCTTTTTCCATTTGCGCCGTTCCTTTTTCCAGCAGGGAGGAAAGTGCGAGCAGGAGAGCTTCCGGGCTTTCCGCTTTCAGTTCGGCCGCCATGCGTGCGGCATCCAGATGTTCCGGTTCCAGCTCCAACGCCTTGGACAGGTATTCCAGCTTCTTCTGTTTGGAAGAAGCGTCCTCCGCAAGCTCCAGGTAATCGTCTGCGGTCTGCGGCATGACAGAGACGTTGCCCTGTGACCGCGAAGCGTTGAACTCCTCCATAAACTTCTGCACCAGTGTGTCTTCATTCACATCATCGGACAGTTCATCCTGATGTTCCTCTATATAGGCCATCAGTTGCTTCAGGGCGTTTTCTGCTTCTCTGCTCACAATAGTTCTCCTCCGTTTCTGAGTATTCAAAAGGCCAGGATCCAAAGTAGTCATTCGACCCGGCTCTTTTTTCGCTGATCTGCGTACTGCATAACAACGACAGATTTTATACGGATGTGGTCTTCCGGCAACACGGGGCACATTCTTTATTTCAAAAATTCATATTCAAACAGCACGGGGACAATTTCAGAGTTGTAATAATCCTTTACAAGCTGTTTCAAGCCCTGCAAAGCTGTATGTAATTCCACATTATCCCAAATTGTATCGCCCGTTATTTCAT
>CAZVRP010000035.1:0-15899 GCA_964630255.1 uncultured Oscillospiraceae bacterium
TTGGTGCGGGTAGAGGGACTCGAACCCTCACGCCTCGCGGCACTGGAACCTAAATCCAGCGTGTCTGCCAATTCCACCATACCCGCATACAAATGTTATTATAGCCGAAATGGGAGACGCTGGCAAGAAGAAAAAACGTCAAACTCTTGACGAATCTGGCGGCATCTGGTATCATATATATGTATACAGAGTTGCTGTGCCTGCCGCCGGCGGCGGCAGGGGGAAAGGAGCACACATGAACAGAGTTGTGACAATCAGCCGGGAGTTCGGAAGCGGCGGTCGGACCATTGGAAAACGGGTGGCGGAGGATCTGGGCATCCCCTGCTTCGATCATGAGCTTCTGGACAGAATCGCGGAAAAGAGCGGTCTTGCCAAGGAATACATAGCCGAGCGGGGTGAGTATACCCCAAAGGGCGGCTGGCTGGCCACCGCCTTCGCGGACCGGTCCATGAACGGCCTGTCCGTGCAGGATTATCTCTGGACGGTGCAGCGCAAGCTCATCCTGGAGATCGCGGAAAAAGAGCCGTGCGTCATCGTGGGGCGGTGCGCCGACTATATCCTGGAGGGCCGGGCGAATCTTCTGAAGGTGTTCATCCACGCTGATATGAAGATACGGGCTGAACGGATTGTGAAGCTCTATGGTGAGCGGGACGACGCGCCGGAAAAGCGCCTGATGGATAAGGACAAGCGCCGCAGCGCCTATTATCATTTCTACACCGACATGGAATGGGGCAAGGCCCAGAATTACCATATCGCTCTGGACAGCGGTGCGCTGGGCATCGACCGGTGTGTGGATATCATCTGCTCGCTGTACTGATACGATTCCCTGGTAAAAATCATGAATGCTTCTGACGGGGAATAGGGCTTGTTTTGAAAATGGCTTGCGCACCCGTCGATAGGGCTTTGTCCAGTGGGCCACTGATATGATATCCCGAGGCATTCAGATGGATAAACACCCCTTTGAGGTTGACATTTTCTGCCAGAGACGGTAAAATGTCGGCTTTGAAGGGGTGGTTGTTGTGAAAAGACGCGATGCCGCCATTTTGACGGCGGGGGTTCTCTGGGGCGTGATCGGCCTGTTCACCCGCCGGATGGAGGCCTTTGGCGTGGGGAGCAGCGGCGTGGTCATCATCCGCTCCGGCGGATGTGCGGCGCTGTTCGTCCTGTCCGTCCTGTTCAAGGACCCGAAACTGCTCAGAATAAAGCTCGGTGACCTATGGCTTTTCTTCTGCTACGGCGTTTTGGCGACATTCTTTTTTACATATTGCTACTATCAGTCCATCGCCCTGGGGAGCCTGTCTGCGGCCTGCACACTGATGTATTCCGCGCCGGTGTTTGTGATGGTCATCAGCCTTTTTGTGTTCCACGAGCGGTTTTCCGCCCGGAAGCTGGCGGCGCTACTGTGCGCGGTGGTGGGGTGCTGTCTGGTATCGGGTCTGCTGGAGGGACGGGCGTCCGTGAGCCTTGCCGGCGCGGTATACGGCATTTTGGCCGGCGTCGGCTACGCCTTTTACAGCGTGTTTTCCAAGGCGCTGTCCAACCGGGGCTATCATGTGCTGACCATCAACGCCTACGGCTGGGGCTTCTGCACGGCAGCGGGACTCCTTGTCTTCGGTCCCGGACCGGCGGCGCCCATGTTCCGCAGCTTTGATAACTTTGCCGTCTGCGCGGGCATCATCTTCATCTCCGGATTCCTTCCGGCCTTTTTGTATAGCTGGGGGCTGGAAGGAGAGGAGGCCGGCAAGGGTTCCGTCATGGCGTCGGTGGAGCCGGTGGTGGCTTCGGTGGTGGGGTTCGCGGTGTTTCATGAGGCGCCTACGCTCTTGGGGCTTGTGGGCATCGTACTGGTCCTGGCCGCCGTCGTAATACTGAATCTGAACGGAAAAAAGCCCGCGTGAGCGAGCTTTTTTCTTTATGGCGTGGCGGCGATGATGAGGGAGCGCAGGTCGTCCGCCGTGCCGGAGGATAACGTGACCTCCCCGTTGGCGTTATCCCACCAGACCAGGCGCTCCTCGGCTGCGTCGGTGCCGAAGGTGTACTCAATATCGTGGATGACAACGGTGCAGATGACGATCCAGTCCGCCTGGGAGGAATCGTCCTGTCCGGTGTCCAAGGCGGTGAGCAAGGCGTCAAAAGCGTCCAGTTCTCCAGGTGGGATGGAACCCATAAAAGCCCCGTCCGGGCCATAGACGGCCGCGCCGGTGTCCGGGGCTGCCGTCTCGGCGGCGTCCATGGGGGTCTCCGCTTCCGCCTCCTCGGTCATGGTCTCCGGTATGACGCCGCTCATGGCAAACTCCGCCGCCTCCATGGGCGCGTCGGCCGCGCCGGCAGCCGCCTGGGAGACGACCGCATCTATGGATCGGGCGGCGGCAGCGGTGTCCGCTGTCAGTTTGGTCCGGCGGTGAAGGACGGTGACGGTGCCGCCTGCGATGATGAGCATCAGACAGGCAGCCGCGCCCAGGCGGAGCCATGGGGCGGTCCGGCGCGTGGCGGCGTGGCGGTGGGTTGCCCGGCGGGCGGAGGCGGTTGGGACAGGCGGCTGTGTTTTCTCCGCCGGGACCGGCACGGGCGCGTTCTTCTTCTCCTCGGCGGCGATACGGGCCATGACGCTCCCGGCCAGGGCAGCCGAAGGCTCGGCTATGTCCGCCCGCAGCGTCAGGGTGATAGAGGAGAGAGCCTCCAGCACGGCCCGGCAGTCGGCGCAGGTGCGGAGATGTCCGCGAAGCTCCCGGGTGTCGTCCTCGTCCAGGCCGCTGTCCAGAAGCTGGCTCATGAGCCGCTGATAGTATTCACAGTCATTCATGTCCCGCACCTCCTTCCACGTTGGCCTTGTTCCCTATCCCATAAGACGGCGCCAGGTCGGAAAAGTTCCCGTCGCCCATGAGGATGGCCGCCAGCTTCCGCCGGGCCCGGAATATCCTGCTTTTCACCGTGCCAGGTTCCAGGCCGGCGACCTGGGCGATCTCCTCATAGGACAGGCCGTTGACGTCCCGCAGGATGAGTGCCTGCCGGAATACCGGCTCCAGCTGGTCGAGGCCCTGCCGGACAGCCCGGCGCAGAGCGTCTTTTTCCAGCTCTGTCTGCGGATCGAACCGGATGTCCGGGAGGGAGAGCTGCTCGTCCTCGTCGCTGGTGAGGGAGTCCTCCCTTGTCCTGGATCGCTGGCGAAGCATGTCCAGACACACGTTGCTGGCAAGCCTATAGAGCCACACGGAAAACTTGCTGTCACCCCGGAAGGAGGACAGAGATCGGTAGGCCCGGAAAAACGCCTCCTGGGAGGCGTCCAGGGCGTCCTGTTCGCTGCCCAGCATCCGAAGGGCCAGGTTGTATATGCTCTTTTCATGGGTCCGGACCAGAAGCTCGAACCGGTTCGTCTCGCCGTCCAGGACCTGGCGGACGATCAGCATTTCCTCTTGCCTTGTCATAGCTACCTCAGTTCCCGCTTGATGCGGCGCACGATGGCCTGGATATCCTCCAGGGTGTTGATCTTTACGATCTCTCTTTTGATGGGACCGGACCAAGGTACGCCCCGGAGGTACCAGCACAACTGCTTGCGGGCCTCCAGACAGGCGATATGGGGGTCTTTCCATGCGCAGGCCAGCTCGAACTGGCGCAGCGCCGTGTCCATCCGCTCGGCCAGGGGCGGGAGCGGGGGTTCCGGCTCGCCCGCTAGGGCGGCGTTGATGCGCCCGAACAGCCACGGGTCTCCGAAGCATCCACGGCCCGCCATGCACATATCCGCGCCGGTGCGCTTTAATATGCGGACCGCGTCCGCGCCGGAGAAAACGTCCCCGTTGGCGATGACCGGGATGTCCACCGCAGCCTTTACGTCCCGAATGATATCCCAGTCGGCGGCCCCGCCGTACATCTGCACCCGGGTGCGGCCGTGGACGGCGATGGCGGCGGCCCCGGCGGCCTGACACATCTTTCCAAATTCTACCGCGTTGACGCTGCCTCCGTCCCAGCCCTTGCGAAACTTCACCGTCACGGGCGCGCCCGCCTGGCGGACGCAGGACTCGATGATGCGAAAGGCCCGGTCCGGGTCCCTCATGAGGGCGGAGCCATCGCCGCTTTTGACCACCTTGCCCACCGGGCAGCCCATGTTGATATCCAGAATGTCCGCCCCGGAAAGCTCTATAGCCATGGCGGCGGCTTCGCCCATAATGTCCGGCTCGGAGCCGAATATCTGGGCGGCTACAGGCCTGTCCTCGGGAGGGTTGAACAGCAGTTCCCTGGTCTTGGCGTCCCGGTATACAAGGCCCCGGCTGGACACCATCTCCATATAGGTTAGGGCCGCGCCCTGCTCCCGGCAGATATGGCGGAAGGCGGCGTCCGTCACCCCCGCCATGGGGGCGAGGGCCGCCTCGCCGCCTATATCCACCTGTCCGATCTTCATGCGCCGACCTCCCGGGACGAAAATGTCCTGCACCATTGTATCGGCTGCGGGCCGGCCTGTCAATCAGAATTGTCGGATGAGTTCCCGCCGGAGGCGGAGGATGATACGCTTCTCCAGGCGGCTTATGTAGCTTTGGGAGATGCCCAGCAGGTCCGCCACCTCCTTTTGAGTCAGCTCCTCATATCCGTCCAGTCCAAATCGCATGAGGATGATGGACCGTTCCCGTTCGTCCAGACGCTCGATGGCTTCCATGAGCAGCTGCCGCTCCACATCGTCCTCTATGGGCTTGATGACCTCCTCGCCGTCAGTGCCCAGCACGTCGCTGAGCAGCAGCTCGTTCCCGTCCCAGTCGGTGTTTAGCGGCTCGTCGATGGATACCTCCGCCCGGTGGGAACTCTTTTTGCGCAGAAACATGAGGATCTCATTCTCAATGCAGCGGGAGGCGTATGTGGCCAGCTTGATGTTTTTGTCCGGATTGAAGGTGCCCACGGCCTTGATGAGGCCGATGGTGCCGATGGAGATCAGGTCCTCGATATTTACGCCGGTGTTTTCAAACCGCCGGGCAATATAGACCACCAGACGCAGATTGTGCTCAATGAGCATCTGGCGGGCCTCATGGTCGCCCCGGACGAGAGCGGCGATGGTTTCTTCTTCCTCCGCCCGCTCCAGCGGCGGAGGAAGGGTATCGCTGCCGCCGATATAAAACAGGCGGGGCGTCTGTTGCAAGCGCAGCTGAAGCTGTAGTAGGAATAGCTGTAATCTGTTCATGTGCGATCCTTTCAAAAGCTGAGACACTCACAAAACGGCCTCGTAGGCGCCGTCCGTGCCGATGGGGGAGGGGGTGATGGCGGCGATCAGGTCCCGGCGCACCCGACCTTCCACGGTGACCTTGTCGGGACGGAAGGCCAGCAGCAGGCGGCTGGAGCCGTCCACGCCGGCGTATGGGATCAGGCGCATACCGGGGATGGCGGTCACGGCATCGATGGGAGGACCCCGGAGCAGGGCGGCGTCGGCATCGGAAAACAGGCACTGTATCGCTCCGGCCTCCGTCACAAAGGCGGGACAGCCGGAGATGGGGTCGAAAAGACAGTTGCCCGTATCCTCCAAAGCCCGAAAACGGGCCGTGCGGCCATTCCGCTCCACGGTCACCTCCAAAACGCGCTGTCCGGCATGCTTCACGCTCCGGCGAAATACCAGACTCACCACCGCCCAGCACAGGGCGAAGGATATGACCAGCACCCGCATATCCAGATGGACCACTCGTCCCTGAGCGGCCCTGCCCGCGCCTCCGTACAGCCCGGCGGCGTATACGGCCCCGCCGAAGAGGGCGGACACCCCCAGAAAAGCGGCGAAGCACCGCCCAAGCCGCCGCTCCCCGCCGAAGGCGGCCAGGGTCATGGCCATGGCCAGCACCGGGCGCATCAGGGCCGCGTCCAGCCAGGTCAGCCCCGGCAGCAGGGACAGGCAGCACCATCCCGCGCCCAACGCCGCCCCCAGCAGGAATCGCCGCCGGCGGAAGGGCAGCGCGCAGAGCTTCGCCGTGCCCAGCAGCAGGAAGTAGTCGATGACGAGGTTCAGGATGAACAGCTCATCCAGATAGATGGTCTCCATGGGACGATTGTAGACGTTCGTTCCTGCGAACCAGGTTGAAATCGGCAGTCAACTGTGATAAAATTTCTGACATAGGATATCCGGGCGTGAATGAGGTTGAAATGTAACCATTTGCACCATACAATAATGAGACGGGGAGTGTACATCTTATGGAAAAAGTGGTCCCGGCATACCATCGGATCGTTTTGAAGCTCAGCGGCGAGGCCCTGGGCGGCGAGAACGGCCGTGGTCTGGACTTCGCCGTGATGCGGGCCGTGTCCCGGGCGGTCAGAACCTGCGTGGGGATGGGCGTACAGGTGGGTATCATCACCGGCGGCGGCAACTACTGGCGGGGCGCCAAGGACGGCGGCGGGAAAATGGAGCGTTCCCGGGCCGACCAGATGGGTATGCTGGCCACGGTGATGAACAGTCTTGCCCTGGGCGAGGTGCTGGAGCAGGAGGGCGTGCCGGCCCGGGTGATGACCATGCTGGATATGCCCCGTGTGGCAGAGAGCTACTCCTACGGGCGGGCCATGCACCACATGAAAAAGGGCCGTGTGGTCCTGTTCGCCGCAGGCAGCGGCAATCCCTACTTCTCCACGGACTCCGCCGCGGCGCTGAAGGCGGCGGAGATGGGCGCGGATATCATGCTCATGGCCAAAAATATCGATGGAGTTTACACTGCAGATCCCAAGACCGATCCCGCCGCCGTGCGGCTGGACAGCCTGCGCTATGACGATATTCTGGAAAAGCATCTGAATGTCATCGACTCCACGGCGGCCTGCCTGCTGCGGGACAACGCCGTCCCCACCATGATCTTTGCGCTGGACCCGCCGGAGAACATCGTACGGGTGGTCTGCGGGGAGCACATAGGCACGATCGTAAATTAGGGCTTGCTTGAAAAAATGACTCGCGCACCTATCGGCGGGCCTTTTTTCCAGTGGCTTCACCGCTCTTTCCTGCAATACGCACAGTATTCCTGCAAAAATTGTTTTCGCCACAAGAAAAAATCCCTGCGCCGGTCACACGCCCGCTTTTAAAATAATCCCTACTTGCCGAGGTAATAAATTATCGGAAATTAATCAAACAGGAGGACAAGCGCATGTCGGAACTCAAAGAATTTGAGGAGAAAATGCAAAAGGCCAAGGATTTTCTGTCCGGGCAGTTCGACGCCGTCCGTGCCGGACGGGCCAACGCCGCCGTCCTGAACGGCATCACCGTGGATTATTACGGCTCGCCAACCCCCATCAATCAGGTGGCGGCCATCTCCGTGCCCGACCCCAGGAGCCTTATGATAACCCCCTGGGACGCGTCTGTGCTGAAGGGCATCGAAAAGGCCATCCAGGCTTCTGAGCTTGGCATCAACCCACAGAATGACGGCCGGGTCATTCGGCTGGTGTTCCCCCAGCTGACGGAGGAGCGGCGCAAGGAGCTGGCCAAGCAGGTGCGCAAGTACGGCGAGGAGGCCAAGGTGGCCGTGCGGAACATCCGCCGGGACGCTATGGACAAGATCAAAAGGCAGCAAAAGGCCGGGGATATCACCGAGGATGATCAGAAGGACCTGGAGAAGGAGCTCCAAAAGCTGACGGACGACAACATCAAGGATATCGACAAGCTCACCGACGCCAAGGAAAAAGAGCTGTTCGCAATTTAAGATGAGCGCCGACGGCATCAATGAGCTGGCGGGAGAGCCCAGGAGGCTCCCCCGCCATATCGCCATCATCATGGACGGCAACGGCCGCTGGGCCCAGAAACGGGGTCTGCCCCGCTCGGCCGGGCACGCCGCCGGGGCTGACAGCTTCCGCCGGGCCGCCCGGTACTGCCAGAGGATCGGCGTGGAATATCTGACGGTATACGCTTTCTCCACGGAGAACTGGAAGCGGTCTGCCGAGGAGGTGGAGGGCATCATGCGCCTGCTGGACCGATATCTGCGGGAGGCTCTGCGGGATCTGGAGAAGGAGAAGATACGCCTGTCTTTCTTCGGGGACCTGACGCCCCTGTCCCCCCGGCTGCGCCTGCTGTGCCAGGAGTGTATGGAGCGCTCCGCCCAGTATACGGGCGGGCAGGTGAATATCTGCCTCAATTACGGCGGTCGGGACGAAATTGTCCGTGCGGCAAAAAAATGGGCGGAGGATGGCTGCCCGGAGCTGACGGAGGAGCGCTTTGGCCGGTACCTCTGGAGCGCCGGGGTGCCGGACCCTGACCTTCTGATCCGCCCCGGCGGTGAGATGCGCATCTCCAACTATCTGCTCTGGCAGTCGGCCTATACGGAGATGTACTTCTCCGATGTGCTGTGGCCGGACTTCGACGAAAAAGAGATCGACAAGGCCATTTGGGCCTTTCAGACGCGGGACCGTCGGTACGGGAACGCGAGATAAAGAGGTTATACCACCATGGTAAAGTCCATTTCAGTGCTGGGTTCCACCGGCTCCATCGGCCGCCAGAGCCTGGCGGCGGCGGAGCGGCTTGGCGTCCGGGTGACGGCCCTGACCGCCAGGCGGTCCGTTGGTCTGCTGGAGGAGCAGATACGAAGATACCGCCCCGGCTACGCGGCGGTATACGATCCAAAGGCCGCCGCAGCGCTTCGCATAGCTGTGGCGGACATGGATATAGAGATCGGCGAGGGCATGGAGGGCCTGCGCCGGGCGGCGGCGGCCGACTGTGAGGCGGTGGTGACGGCGGTGTCCGGTTCTGTGGGTCTGCGCCCAACTCTGGACGCCATCTCTGAGAAAAAGCGTATATGTCTGGCCAATAAGGAGACGCTGGTGTGCGCGGGCTCCATTGTTATGAGAGCCGCCGCTGACTGCGGGGCCGAGATCGTGCCTGTGGACTCGGAGCACTCCGCCATCTTCCAGTGCCTGGAGGGGCGGCGGGATCAGTTGCATAAAATACTGCTCACCGGCTCCGGCGGACCGTTCCGGGGCTGGACCCGGGCGCAGACAGCCGCCGTCACCCCGGAACAGGCGGTGCGCCATCCCAATTGGAGCATGGGGGCCAAGATCTCCGTGGACAGCGCCACCATGATGAACAAGGGCCTGGAGTTTATCGAGGCCATGCATCTTTTCTCCGTCACGCCCGACGATATCCAGGTGGTGATCCACCCCCAGAGTGTGATCCACTCCATGGTGGAGCTGGTGGACGGTACCGTGCTGGCCCAGATGGCCGTGCCGGATATGGGCCTGCCTATCCAGTATGCCATGACCTGGCCGGACCGGGCCGCGTCCCCTTATGAGCGGCTGGACTTTTGGCGGATGCGGGATATGACCTTTGCCGAGCCGGAGCGGGAGAAGGTCCCCTGCCTGGCTTTGGCCATGGACTGCGCCCGGAGGGGCGGCCTGGCTCCGGCGGTGATGAGCGCCGCCAACGAGCAGGCGGTGGCCATGTTTCTGCGCGGCGAGATAGGGTATAATGACATCTATGACCGGGTTGCCCGGACGGTGGCGGCCGTTGCCCATGTGCCGGACCCCACCCTGGACGACATCCTGGCGGCGGACGCCGAGGCCAGGAGGCTGGCGGGCCAATAATTTCCCCGCTCCCGGAATAGACTATTCCGGATACATCCGGCGTCATGGGAGAAGAAATGAGTATAATTATCTACATTTTACTTGCGATACTGATCTTCGGGGTGCTCATCGGCATCCATGAGTTCGGGCACTTCATCGCCGCGCGGCTGTGCGGGGTGCGTGTGCTGGAGTTCGCCATGGGCATGGGCCCGGCCCTGTGGCAGCGGGAGAGCAAGCGGGGAACGATGATAAGCCTGCGGGTCCTGCCCATCGGCGGCTTCTGCGCCATGGAGGGGGAGGACGCGGATTCGGACGACCCCGCCGCCTTTTCCAACGCGGCGGCCTGGAAGAGGCTCATCATCCTGGCGGCCGGATCGTTCATGAATTTCCTCCTGGGACTTGTACTGATCTTGGTGTGTTATACCCAGCTGCAGGCATTCACGCCCCCCGTCGTCACCGGCTTCATGGAGGGCTGCCCCTACGAGGGAGAGTACGGCTTCATGGTGGGGGACACCATCTGGAAAGTCAACGGGGAGCGGACGTACCTTGCCAGCGATGTGTCCGTGTACATGGACAGAGGGGACAGCTCCTATGCGGACATCGTGCTCATCCGGGATGGGGAGAAAGTACGCCTGGACCACTATCCTATGGCCCTGCTGGAGTATACGGACCCGGACACCGGGGAGACGATCCTGCGGTACGGCCTGTATTTCGGCGAGATGGAGACAGGTCCTGCCGCCCGGCTCAAGTACGCCTGGTACTGCGCCATGGACTTTGTGCGGTTGGTGCGGCTGGGACTGACGGACCTTCTCACCGGAGCGGTGGCCGCAGACCAGATGACAGGCGTGGTAGGCATCGTGGACATGATCGCGGAGGTGGGTACCGAGTCTCCCACCACCTATGACGCCCTTTTGAATATCGCCTATCTGAGCGCGTTCATCGCCGTGAACCTAGCGGTGATGAATATGCTGCCTCTGCCGGCGCTGGACGGCGGGCGGGTGTTTTTCCTGATCGTGACATGGCTGGCGGAGCGCATTTTCCGCCGGCGCATCGATCCTAAATACGAGGGCTTTGTGAATACCGCCGGATTGGTGCTGCTCATGGGGCTCATGGTGTATGTGATGTATAACGATATAGCGAGAATCATTGTGAGATGACAAGAGACGACACAAAAAGGATATATGTAGGCGGTGTGCCCATAGGCGGCGGGGCGCCGGTGACAGTTCAGTCCATGTGCAATACCGACACCCGGGACCCGGAGGCCACGCTGACCCAGATGCGGCGGCTTCGGGCCGCGGGGTGCGACATCATCCGTGTGGCCGTGCCGGACGAGGCGGCGGCCAGAGCCTTGACCGCCATCATGGCCGAAGCGCCTATGCCCGTGGTGGCGGATATCCACTTCGACTACCGTCTGGCTCTGATGGCAGTGGAGGCGGGGGCAGACGCGGTGCGCATCAACCCGGGCAACATCGGCGCTCCCGAAAGGGTGGCGGCGGTGGCGTCGGCCTGCGGGGCGCGGCACATCCCCATCCGCATCGGCGTGAACGCGGGGTCCCTGGAAAAGCGGCTGTTGGACAAATACGGCGGCCCCACGGCGGAGGCTCTGGTGGAGAGCGCCGCCGGCGAGATCGCCGCGCTGCACGCCGCAGGCTTTGGTGATATTGCCCTGTCTGTGAAGGCGTCGGATGTGACCACGGCGGTGGCCGCCTGCCGCCTGGCGTCGGAGCGGTTCGACTGTCCCCTGCACGTGGGCGTCACGGAGGCGGGCACGAGCTACGGCGGTCTCGTCAATTCCGCCGTGGGCATCGGCACGCTGCTCATGGAGGGTATCGGGGATACCATCCGGGTGAGCCTGACCGCCGACCCTGCTGAGGAGGTCCGGGCGGGCCTGGCTATACTGCGGGCCTGCGGCCTACGGACGGGCGGAGTCCGGTTCGTATCCTGCCCCACCTGCGGACGGACCAGGATAGACCTGATTGCGCTGGCAAAAAAGGTGGAGGAGCGGGTATCCGGCCTGGACCGGGATATCACCGTGGCGGTGATGGGCTGCGAGGTGAACGGGCCCGGGGAGGCCCGGGAAGCGGACTTTGGCATCGCCGGCGGCCGGGGCTTCGGCAGCCTGTTCATGAAAGGACGGGTGGTGCGCGCCAAGGTGCCGGAGGGGGAGCTGTTGGACGCGCTCATGGAGCTGATTGAAAAAGGCGCGGAGGCGTAAGGTACATACAGTGGAGAAGATCGCGTTTTTGGAGATGTTCCCCTGCTGCCAGGGGATGGAAAAGAGCTATGGCAATCTGCACGACGCCTTTGTGCTGGAGGCCACTGTGAGCAGGGGGCGGATGGACATGACCGTCCGTGCGCTGTTTTCCGCCATGCCCGCCCCGGCGGAGGTGACGGCCCTGGAATGGCTGCTGGCCGGGGAATACGGCCTGCGGTCAGTGAAGCTGGAGGCCGGCTGGCCCCAGCAGGAGCAGCGGGTAGACCACAAGGCCGCGCCGGGCGGCGGCAGGGTCCTGATGGGAAAGGCCGTCAAGGGTCGCCCAACGGCTATGAAGGACGCCTCTCCGGAGCAGAAGACGGTGATCGTCTCCGGTCGGGTATTCGCGGCGGAGAGCCGGGAGATACAACGACTGGGGGCCTCGGTCCTGCAATTCGACATGACCGACGGCACCGGCAGCGTGCGGGTGTCGAAGTTCATTCCCAAGGAGGAGGACCAGTCCATCGTGGGCAAGATCGCCCCGGGGATGTATTTGACCGTGTCCGGGTCCATGAAGTTCAACAGCTACAGCAAGGAGGTGGAGCTGGAGCCCCGGCACATCCAGACGGCTCAGGCCCCGGAGGGCCGGAAGGACACCGCGCTGGAAAAGCGGGTGGAGCTGCATCTGCACACCCAGATGTCCTCTATGGATGCTCTGACGGAACCCGCCGCCGCGGTAAAGCGGGCGGTGTCCTGGGGCATGCCGGCTGTGGCCATCACCGACCACGGAGTGGCCCAGGCGTTCCCGGCCGCCTCCAAAGCCGCAAAGGGCATCAAGGTCATCTATGGAATGGAAGGATATTATGTAAATGATATCGATGAAAGCGCCGCGGTCCGAGGAGAGGGGGACGGTCCGGTAAACGGCGCTTATGTGGCCTTTGATATTGAGACTACGGGCCTTTCCGACCAGAAGGATCGGATCACGGAGATCGGCGCGGTCATATTCCGGAATGGGAAGGCAGGGGAACGGTTTCAGACTTATGTAAACCCGGGGAGGCCTATCCCGCCAGACATTCAGCGCCTGACGGGCATCACCGACCGGGATGTGCTTGACGCCCCATCTGAAGCGCAGGCCGTCCAGGCGTTTCTGGACTTTGCGGGGGGGCTGCCTCTGTGCGCCCACAACGCGGATTTTGACGTGGGCTTTATCGCCGCGGCGGCGGCGCGTATGGGGCAGACGTTCGCGCCGTTGTACATCGACACCTTGGCGTTGTCTCAGGCGCTGCTGCCGGACCTGCGCAAGTTCAAGCTGGATATCGTGGCGGACCGGCTGGGCCTGCCGGGCTTCAATCACCACCGGGCCAGCGATGACGCCTTGGTCTGCGGCCGGCTCCTGGAGAAGTTCATCCCCATGCTGGCGGAACGAGGGATAGAGCGTTTAGGCCAGGTAAATGAGCTCTGCCGGGAGCTGCGGCAGAAGGCCGGACGCCAGCCCCGGACCAGGCATATCTCCCTGCTGGTGCAAAACCGCGTGGGGCTGAAGAACCTGTATGAGCTGATCTCCAAAAGTCACCTGGAGCACTTCAGAAAGGTGCCCATCATCCCCAAGAGCCTGCTCATGACCCACCGGGAGGGGCTGTTGGTGGGTAGCGCCTGCGAGGCTGGCGAGCTTTTTCAGGGCGTCGCCCGGCATCGGAGCCGGGCGGAGCTGCGGCGTATCGGAGCCTTTTACGACTACTTTGAGATCATGCCCATCGCAAACAACAGCTTCATGCTGGAAAACGGCATGGCCCAGTCGGAGGAACAGCTGCGGGACATGAACCGGCAGGTGGTCGCCCTGGGAGATGAGCTGGGAAAGCCCGTATGCGCCACGGGAGACGTGCACTTCATGGATCCGGAGGACGAAATATACCGCCACATCCTTCTCAACGCCAAGGGCTACTCCGACGCGGACCGGGATATGCCCCTGTATTTCCGCACCACCGACGAGATGCTGGAGGAGTTCTCCTATCTTGGGGAGGAAAAGGCCTATGAGGTGGTGGTGACCAACACCAACCGGGTGGCGGACATGATCGAGGGCCAGGTGGACCTGCTGCCGCCGCTGCGGCTGTACCCGCCGGTCATCGAAAACTCCGACGGACAGCTGAAGGAGCTGGTATACGGCCGGCTGAAGGAGCTGTACGGCGACAATCCGGAGAAGATCATCACCGACCGGGTAGAGATGGAGATGGATACCATCCTGGGCCGACACTTTGACGTGATCTATATGTCCGCCCAGAAGCTGGTGGCGGACTCCAATGCCCACGGTTATCTGGTGGGCAGCCGGGGCAGCGTGGGCTCCAGTCTTGTGGCGTATCTGGCGGGCATCACGGAGGTAAACAGCCTCCCGGCTCACTATCTGTGCCCGGACTGCTACTACACAGATTTTGCATCCGGCAAGGGTTACGGCTGCGGGGCGGATATGCCGGACAGGCTATGCCCCAACTGCGGACGGGAGATGAAAAAGGAGGGATTCGACATCCCCTTCGCCACATTTCTGGGCATAAAAGGGGACAAGGTGCCCGACATCGATCTGAACTTCTCCGGAGAATATCAGGCCAACGCCCACGCCTACACCAAGACCCTGTTCGGCGCGGACCATGTGTTCAAGGCCGGCACCGTGGGTACCATCGCGGAGAAGACCGCCTACGGCTATGTGAAGAAATATGCCGAGGAGAAGGGGTACACCTTCAACCAGGCGGAGATGAACCGCCTGGCCCAGGGACTGGTGGGTGTCAAGCGGACCACCGGACAGCATCCCGGCGGCTTGGTCATCATCCCCCAGGACATGGATGTGACGGACTTCTGCCCCGTCCAGCATCCGGCGGACGACGCGGGCACGGATATCATTACCACCCATCTGGAATACCACTTTATGGAGGATTATCTTCTCAAGCTGGACGAGCTGGGACACGATAACCCAACCATGATAAACATGCTGGAGAAACTTACGGGTAAAGATGCCAAAACCATCCGGCTGGATGACCCGGATACCATGAGCCTGTTCTCCTCGCCCAAGGCCCTGGGGCTTCCCGACAACGACCCTATCATCGGCCAGACGGGTTCTATCGGCATCCCGGAGTTCGGCACCGGCTTCACCCGCCAGATGCTGGTGGATACAAAGCCCGACAAGTTCGACATGCTGGTGCGGCTGTCCGGTTATTCCCACGGTACCGGCGTGTGGCTGGGCAACGCCCAGGACCTGATACGATCTAAGACCGCTACGGTATCCCAGACCATCGGCTGCCGGGACGATATCATGATCTACCTCATGAGCTGCGGCATTGACGCCAACACAGCTTTCAAGGCCATGGAGAACGTCCGCAAGAAGAACAAGCAGCTCACCGATGAGCAGGTGGCGGCCATGAAGGAGCACGGAGTGCCCCAGTGGTACATCGACTCCTGTCACAAGATCGAATACCTGTTCCCCAAGGCCCACGCAGTGGCCTATGTGCTGATGGCCTTTCGCATAGCCTGGTACAAGGTCCATGAGCCGCTTGCGTTTTATTCGGCGCTTTTTTACCGCCGCAGTCAGAAGGATGGCTTCGACGCGGAGATGATGGTGGGCGGCGTCAACAAGGTCCGTTCCAAAATCAAGGAGATCAATGGCAACCCCAACGCCACTGCCAAAGAGCAGGACCTTCTCATCACGCTGGAGATGGTATATGAGTTTTATATGCGGGGCTTCGATTTCGCCCCCATCGACCTGTATGAGTCGGACGCTTTCAAGTTCCAGCCGGTGGGGGACAAGCTGCTGCGGGTGCCCTTTGTGGCGGTGTCCGGTCTGGGAGAGACGGCGGCGCTGGATCTTGCCCGAGCCCGGGAGGGCGGGCGGCAGTTCGTGTCCGTGGAGGAGCTGGCGGCGGCGTGCCCCAAGGTCAGCTCGGCCCATATCCAGGTGCTCCGGGACCTGGGCGCTTTTGGCGCTCTGCCCGAGACCAGTCAGATGACGCTGTTCGAAATGTGAACGATGCCGTCGGCCAGACCCAAATGGGTCCGACCGCCGGCATCGTTGTCGGGACCGAGAAAAAAGTCGGGCCGCCTGTATGAGGCGGCCCGGCTTTGTATGCTTGGGACGACTGCTTGTCAGGGCCGAGTAAATACCGGTTCCAATCGATTTGCAGAAAGCCGTCCACGGTTTCGAAAATTATTGAATTGCCGAAGTAATAACTTATGG
>CAZVRP010000036.1:0-11773 GCA_964630255.1 uncultured Oscillospiraceae bacterium
CGGGATGGCGAACACGCCGATGCTGCCGAAGCTGCGGGTCTTGACCGGCAGCACCTCGCCCTGCGCGATATAGGCGCGCAAAACGCCCTCACTGTCGCACTGGAGACGATAGAAGGTGATGTCCGAGGGGGCGATGTCGCCCTCCAGGGTCCCTCGGGTGATGTCCGGATCACTGCCCTCTGGCTCCAGCGACCGGTGCTGGATGAGCTGATACTTCACCGCGCGCTCCGCGCACATCTTGCAGCTGGGGGTGTTGCCGCAATGGAATCCCATGAAAGTATCGGTCAGGCCGTAGGCGAACTTGCCCGCGATGTCCTCATCATAGATGCTCTTGGGGACGGAATTGTTGATATCCAGCAGCGTGACCGTATCGCCGGAGACGCACATGCCGATATACTCGCTGAGCGCGCCGTATATGTCCACCTCGCAGGACACGGGGATGCCCCGGGATACCAGGCGGGAGTTGACATAACACGGCTCAAATCCGAACTGACTGGGGAAGGCCGGCCAGCACTTGTCAGCGAATGCCACGTATTTTCCCGCGCCCTTGTGCTCCTCCGCCCAATCCAGGAGTGTCAGCTCAAACTGGGCCATCCGCTCACACAGGTCGGGATAATACTTCCCCTCCCCCATCTCCTTGGCCATGTCCTCGCAGACAGCAGGGATGCGTGGGTCGTCCTTGTGGGCCCGGTAGCTCACCAGAAGGTCCAGCTCGGAGTTTTCCTCCACCTCCACGCCCAGCTCATACAGTCCCTTGATGGGAGCGTTGCAGGCAAAAAAGTCTTGGGGCCGTGGGCCGAAGGTGATGATCTTGAGGTTTTTCACCCCGATGACCGCCCGGGCCACGGGGACGAAGTCCCCGATCATCCTGGCAATATCGGCGGCGGTTCCCACAGGATAGGCGGGGATATAACCCTGCAGGTGGCGCATGCCCAGGTTATAGGAGCAGTTGAGCATGCCGCAGTAGGCATCGCCCCGGCCGTCGATCAGATCGCCGTCGCCCTCGGCGGCAGCCACGAACATGCAGGGTCCGTCAAAGTGCTTGGCAATGAGGGTCTCAGGGGTCTCGGGACCGAAGTTGCCCAGAAACACCACCAGGGCGTTGCACCCGGCGGCGGTCACATCGGCCACGGCGGAGAGCATATCCTTTTCATTCTCCACCGTCACCGGGCACTCATACAGCTCGCCCGGATAGGCCTCCACGATGGCCTTCCGGCGCCGCTCGGACAGGGCGATGGGGAAGCAGTCCCGGGAGACGGCAATAACGCCCAGCCTGACTTCAGGAATATTGGTCAGCATATCGTTCACCTCATACTTTTCCGCCGCTCACAGGTCGGCGGCGATATCTGTATTGACGCCCCTCAGGGCCACTACGGCGCCTTGGGCGGCTTCGGCGCTCTCGGCGTGGGCCAGCAGCCACTTGTTGCAAGCCCACAGGATCTTGTCCTCCCCATTCCGGGGCGCGATATCCGGCCTGGGACCGTTGGTGCCCCGGGGCAGGACCACGGCCACCCGGAAGGCGCCGTCCCGCTCCGCTTGGCAGGGAGCATAGTGCAGCGTGGTGGCATACACCTCCACCGGCACCCCGGCGGGGACCTTGAACGCCCTTACGCAGGCCGTGTCCAGTGTGCCGTTTTCCATCTGCTCCCGCTTGGCCAACAGCAGGATGAAATCCGTATCGCCCACGTTGACCTCGCTGTCCCGGTGGTATTCCAGACAGTTCAGCTTCGTGTTGCGGCCCCAGCACATACCCAGCTGCACCGGCATGCCCCCATAGACGTTGTTCTGGAGCGGTCCGTACAGGCAAGTGGCCTCCAGCGCCGGGATATCGGGTTCATAGGCGGTGCCGCTCTCCGGCAGCGGAATGGTTCTCATGGCGTTGACAAGACAGGTGGTGTCATAGCCCTCCAGCACCTGCCCGTAGGGAGCAAAGGAGGGATCAAAAACCGAGTCGATCTTCATACCGTATCACCTCTCCGGAGAGGACACGCCTCCCCCAAATCTCTTTAGGAAGAACTTACATATCCAGCTGCTGACGGGCAGAAATACTTGGGCCGCCGGTCTCACCATGAAGACGCATATCACCGCGCCCAGGCCCGGCACACCGTCTAAGGCGGAGCCGACCAAGGCAATGCACAGATTTGCGATGACCCGCACGATCCCGGAGGAGCCCCGCGTCATTCCCCGTCCTTCGTGCCGTCAGCGCTCTCTATCTTTTCTTCGCTCTCCGCGTCCTCCTCGTCGTCTGGCAGCTCCTCCGGCTCGGAGCCGCCGGCCGGCCCCTCCGGGGGCAGCTCCGCGTCCTTCAGGTCGGCCTGATACCGCTTGAGGGTATATACGCCGAAGGCGATGCCCACGATGAAAAACACGGCGCAGATGGCCCAACCCATCCACGGCTCCATGGAGGTGTCCTCACCGCCGCTGTTCTGGGCGATGGTCCAGCCCAGATAGGCCAGATAGAACGCCACGATGGCCCGCAGGACCGCGCTGATGGTGGCCTTGGATCGCATTTGCTCATTGTACCGGGGCTGGTTCTTCTTCTCCATAGACGCCTCCGGCCTCTCAGTCGTTCAAAATAGGAAACAGCTCCCTAAGCGCCGGATACACGCTCTGGAACTTCCGGTACTGGGCCTCATACCGACCGGCGATATCCGGGTCGGGCGTCACGGTACCGGTCACCTTCACCAGCCTCGCGGCGGCCTCCTCCACAGAGGCATACTCCCCGCAGGCCACCGCCGCCAGAATGGCGCCGCCATAGCCGGGACCCTCCTCGGATTCGATGAGTTCCAGCTCCAGATCGCACACATTGGCAATGATCTTCCGCCAGAGGGGACTCTTGGCCCCACCGCCGCAGATGCGGCTGCGGCGCACGTCGATCCCCAGGGCCCGGGCCACCTCCAAGCAGTCCCGGATACCAAAGGCCACACCCTCCAGCACCGCCTGAGTCATGTCCGCACGGGTGTTGTCCATGGTCAGGCCCACGAAAGCGCCCCGGGCAGCGGTGTCGTTGATAGGGCTGCGCTCCCCCATGAGATAGGGCAGGAAGAACACATGGTTCCGGCCCAGCTTTTCGTCCGTGATGGCCGCCTGTTCCCCCGGATAATCACTGGTGCCAATGATGTTGTCCATCCACCACCTGTTGCAGCTGGCGGCGGAGAGCATGCAGCCCATCAGATGATAGCTGCCGTCGGCATGGGCGAAAGCGTGCAAGGCGTTGTGCTTATCCACGCCGAAATGTTTACTGGAGATGAAAATAGTGCCGGAAGTGCCCAGACTGATGTTGCAGGCCTTCTCCCCCACGGTGCCGGTGCCCACGGCTGCGGCGGCGTTGTCCCCCGCCCCGGCGCACACCTTTACCGTATTGGGCAGGCCCAGGGCCCGGGCCATATCCGGCTTAAGGGTCCCAACGGCCTGGTAGCTCTCATAGATTGATGCCATCTGCTCCCGGCGCACGCCGCAGATGCCCAGCATCTCCTGGCTCCAACACTTGTGCTCCACATCGAACAGAAGCATACCGGAGGCGTCGGACACATCCGTGCAGTGGACGCCGGTGAGCATGTAGTTGATATAGTCCTTGGGCAGCATGATCTTGGCTATGCGCCCGAAGAGGTCCGGCTCATGCTCCCGCATCCACAGCAGCTTCGGGGCGGTGAAGCCGGCGAAAGCGATATTTGCGGTGTAACGGGAGAGGTTCTCCCGGCCCACCACCTCATTCAAATAAGCCGTCTGTTCGGCTGTGCGGCCGTCGTTCCACAAAATGGCGGGCCGGAGGACGCGGTCGTTTTCGTCCAGCACCACCAGGCCGTGCATCTGCCCGCCGCAGCCGATGCCGGCCACCTGGGATCTGTCGAAGCCCTCGGTCAGATCCCGGATGCCGGATACCGTCTCCCGGAGCCAGTCGGCCGGGTCCTGCTCGGACCATCCGGGATGGGGAAAGGAGATGGGATATTCCCTGGAGACCACGTTCATGATCTTCCCGCTGCCATCCATCAGAAGGAGCTTAACGGCGGAGGTGCCCAGGTCTATGCCGATGTACAGCATTGGCATCCTCCGATCAGCCGGCCTTGCCAGTCTTGTGGTTGGAGACCACGTCGAAGATGACCGCCACCAGCAGCACGGCGCCCTTGACCACATACTGCCAGTTGTTGTCCAGGCCGATGATACTCATGCCCTGGTTGATGACGCCCAGGAGGATGGCGCCCACCATGACGCCGGCCACAGTGCCGGAGCCGCCGTAAGCGGAGGCGCCGCCGATGAAGCAGGAGCCGATGGCGTCCATCTCAAAGGAGGTGCCGGTGTCACCGTTGACGGAGCCGATGCGGGCCGCCATCAGCAGGCCTGACAGACCGGCCAGCAGACTCATAGAGGCATAGGCCATGAAGTAGACCTTTTTGGTGTCGATACCGGAGAGCTTGGTGGCCTTCTCGTTGCCGCCTACGGCGTAGAAGTAGCGGCCAAAGGCGGTCTTGGAGGTAATGAACGCATATAGGAACACCACCGCCAGCACCCAGATAGCCATCACGGGGATACCACGGTAATGGGACAGCTTCCAGGTGTAGAACAGGATCAGGGCGTCGATGACCACGATCTTGGCAAATACGCCCAGAGCGGGAGGCATCTTATAGCCCTTCTTGGCCTTCTGCGCCCGGCTCATGGCGGTGTAGACCAGCAGGAACACCGCGATGATGATGCCCACCACAAAGGCGGACCACTTCACATCGCCGCTGTCCAGACCGGGGATGTTGATGTAGGAGGCAAAGATGTTCAAAAACAGCTGGTTGTTGATGCTGACGGTACGGGAGTTCAGCACAATACGGCCGAAGCCCCGGAACAGGAACATGCCCGCCAGCGTGCAGATGAAGGGCGGAATATGTACGTTGCCGATCCAGAAGCCCTGCCACACGCCGATGACGCAGGCGGCGGCCAGGCAGATGATGATAACCAGGATGGCGTTCAGGTTGGTGTTGGCCAAAAGCTGAGCGCCGATGGCACCGATCAGGCACACCGTAGAGCCCACGGACAGGTCAACGTTGCCGCCGGTCAGGATGCACAGCAACATGCCGCAGGCCATGACCAGCACGTAGGCGTTCTGCAAAAGCAGGTTGGAAAGGTTCTGGGGAAACAGCAGCCGGCCCTCAGTCAGCACGGCAAAGAGAATGAATACCACCACCAGGGCAATGACCATGGTGTATTTCTTGATGAACTGAGTAGCTTTTGTCTTCGTCATTGTTGCAACTCCCTCGCTCTTTAAACTTTATCGGACTGGAGGATCGCGGCCATGATCTTCTCCTGAGTGGCCTCGGCGGCGGGCATCTCCGCCACCATGCGTCCCTCGTTCATGACATATATGCGGTCGCACATACCCAGAAGCTCCGGCATCTCGGAGGAGATCATGATGACCGACTTGCCCTGGGCCACCAGATCGTTCATGATGCCGTAGATCTCATATTTAGCGCCCACATCGATGCCGCGGGTGGGCTCGTCGAGGATCAGCACCTCGGGGTCCGCGAACATCCACTTGCTGAGCAAAACCTTCTGCTGGTTGCCGCCGGACAGGTTTCCCACGTTCTGCTGGACGGTAGGCGTCTTGGTCCGGAGCTTATCCTTGTACTCCTCGGCTACGGCGTTTTCCTTGTCCACGTTGATGATGCCCAGCTTGGAACACACCTTTTCCAGCCGGGACATGGTGTTGTTCACGGCGATGGTCTGCTCCAGCACCAGGCCGTTGCCCTTCCGGTCCTCGGTAACGTAGGCCAGTCCCGCCTCGATGGCGGCCCGCTCGCTTTTAAGCTTGACCTCCTTACCGCCGATGATGCAGGTGCCGGAGATATTGGTGCCGTAGGCCCCGCCGAAAATGCTCATGGCCAGCTCCGTGCGGCCCGCGCCCTGCAGGCCGGAGAAGCCCACGATCTCGCCTTTGCAGACATGGAAGGAGACATCGTCCACCACCTTTTTCTCCACGTATACAGGGTGATAGACGCTCCAGTTTTTGACCTCCATGCCGATCTCCTGGGAGACATTGCGCTCCCGGGCGGGATATCGGTCGGACAGCTCCCGGCCCACCATGCCCCGGATGATCCGGTCCTCGTCCACCTGACGGTCGGCGTTGTCGATGGTCTCTATAGTGGCGCCGTCACGGACCACGGTGATCTTGTCGGCCACGTAGGCGATCTCATTGAGCTTGTGAGAGATGATAATGGAGGTGAGCCCCTGTTTTTTGAAAGCCAGGAGCAGGTCCAGCAGCATCCGGGAGTCCTCCTCGTTCAAGGAAGACGTCGGCTCGTCAAGGATCAAAAGCCGCACGTTCTTGCTGAGGGCCTTTGCGATCTCCACCAGCTGCTGCTTGCCGGTGCCGATGTCCTTGATGAGGGTGGTGGCGTTGTCCTTCAGTCCCACCTGTTCCATGTGCTTCTCGGCCTCGAAATAGGTCTGGTCCCAGTTGATGCCGAACTTCCCTTTCCGCTCATTGCCAAGGAACATATTCTCGCCGATGGATAGCTCCGGGATCAGCGCCAGCTCCTGGTGGATGATGACTATACCTTTTTCCTCACTGTCCCGCAGCGTTTTGAACTGGCACACCTCACCGTCGTAGATGATATCGCCAGTATAGCTTCCATAGGGGTAGGTGCCGCTGAGCACGTTCATCAGCGTGGACTTGCCAGCGCCGTTTTCGCCCACCAAAGCGTGGATCTCCCCTCGTTCCACCTCCAGGTTGACATTGTCCAGTGCCTTGACACCGGGGAACTCTTTTGTGATGTTTTTCATCACCAGAATGTTATCTGCCAAGTTCAGTGCCTCCTCTTTTCCCTATCCCGGGAGTCTTTCTCATGTTCCGCTCACGCGGAGGACGATGCGTTTTATAAAAGAGAGGCGGGGGTATAGCCCCGCCCCTCCCGGTGTAGCTTACGTATGTTGAATGACTGCCCTATCAGGTGGTAGCGGCCGTGGATACCAAATAGTCGCCGTCCCACTCATACAGGCCGGTGTCCACCAAAAGATCCAGGTTGTCGGCGGTGATCACATAGGGGACCAGCAGGTAGGAGGGGATGATGCCGGTACCGTTGTCATAGCTCTCGGTATCATAGGCGGCCTCAGCGTCCAGGGAATCCAGCAGCTCTGCGGCTGGCATATCGCCGGCCAGGATGGCCTTGCCCAGCTCAAGCGTGACGCCGGCCTCGTCGGAGACGTTCTTGTAGACTGTCATGGTCTGCTTGCCGTCCACGATGTTCTGCAGGTTGGCGATGTCGCCGTCCTGACCGGTAACCAGCACGCTGTCGCTGCTGGTGTAGTCAGACCCAATGGCCTGGGCTACGCCCAAAGCGGTAGAGTCATTGGAGCACAGGGCCACATCCAGAACGGTGCCGTCGGAGTAGTAGGAGGCCAAGGTGTTCTGCATATTCTCCAGAGCGGTGTCGGTGCTCCAGGCAGCGGTGGCGACCTGCTCAAAGGTGGTCTTGCCGGAGGGGATGTTCAGGATGCCGGCGTCGATGTAGGGCTTCAAGGTGTCGAAAGCGCCGTTGAAGAAGTAGCCGGCGTTGTTGTCGGCGGGATCGCCGGCGGTGAACTCGATGTTGTAGGTGGTGGAGGTATCAGCCAAGTCCAGGCCCAGCTCATCGATGACGAACTGGCCCTGCAGGACGCCGACCTGATAGTTGTCAAAGGACACATAGTAGCTGATGGCGTCGGTGTTCATGATCAGCCGGTCATAGGCGATGACAGGGATGTCGGCGGCCTTGGCGTCGGCCAGGGTCTGGGTCAGCGTCTCGCCGTCGATGGCCGCGATGATCAGCAGATCCACATCCTTGGAGATCAGGTTCGCAATGTCGTTGTTCTGCTGGGTAGTGTCGTTGTCGGAGTAGGTCAGCTCAACGTTGTAGCCGGCGGCCTTGAACTGCTCGGCCAGATACTCGCCGTCGCGGTTCCAGCGTTCCAGGGAACGGGTGGGCATGGCGATGCCGACGGTCGCAGCGCCCCCGGCAGCGGACTCCTCAGCGGGAGCCTCGGCAGCGGACTCCTCAGCGGCGTCCCCGGCGGCGGACTCCTCAGCGGCGTCCCCGGATCCGCCGCAGGCAGCCAAGGCGAAGACCATCGTCAAGGCGAGCAAAAGTGCAAGGATCTTTTTCATAGCGCTTCTCCTTTTTGTCCCCAATTGGGGGTAATATCTTGGAAGCAACGCTTCCTTATAGTAATTTTATAAATCTAATTATTGTTTGTCAATTATTTTCTGTATTGCTAAAGCATTTTTGTCAATATCGGGGTATTTTCCCCCTCTATTTTTGTGCAATATTTTTTAGTTAACTAAAGTCTATTTACGATTTTTTGCAAAACTGGACTGCTTTTTCCAAAAAATTGGTTGACGGGACCGGTATTTGTGCTACTATATATAAAAATGGCTTTTTTCACAGCAAACGGGAGGTGGCATGATGGAACCGATCATTCCGGCCCAGCACAGCCGAAGCGCTGTCCGAGGCCGCATATACCGGTATCTTCATCGCCGCGCCGGGGATTTCTGTTCGCGGCAGGATCTTTCAAATGCCTTGGGTCTGAGTATGCCCACGGTATACCAGGGGCTAAAGGAACTGACCGCCCACGGGCTTGTGGGCTTTTCCGGCCAGCAGCAGGCCACCGGCGGACGAAACGCCAACGGCCTGGCCATCGTTCCCGACGCCCGCCTGGCCGTGGGCGTATCCATCACGGACGACCGTCTGCGGTTGGCCGTGACCGATCTGCGGCTGAAGCAGCTCGCCTATAAAAGAGCTCCCTTCACGCCCATTCCGGGATGCAGCCCGGTATTGGCCCGGGAGCTGGAGCGGTTTCTGGACGAAAATCAGATCGACCGTTCCCGTCTTCTGGGGGTTGGCATCGCTATCCCGGGCATTCTGTCCCCAGACAGCCGCCGTCTGCTTTTTGCCCCCACCCTCAAGCTGCGCGATGTATCTCTTGATGGCCTGTATCAGGACATCCCCTACCCTATCTATGTGGACAACGACGCCAACTGCGGCGGCCATGCTGAGTGGTTCATCCGGGATCACCAGCCCGACATGGCCTATCTGTCTCTGGAGGGCGGCGTAGGCGGCGCGATCCTGATCGGAGACGCCCTATATATGGGCAAGACCCAGCGCAGCGGGGAATTCGGCCACATGTGCGTGGAGCCCGGAGGGCTGGCATGCAGCTGCGGCCGCCGGGGCTGCCTGGAGGCCTATTGCTCCGTCCGCCGCATCCACGCCGAGGGATATACTGTAAAGGAGTTTTTCTCCCGAGTGCAGGAGCATGACCAGTTCTGTGAGGCGCTGTGGGGAGATATGCTTCGCCATCTGGCCATCGGCATCAGCAATATCCACATGGCCCTGGACTGCGACGTGATCCTGGGCGGTTTTATGAGCGAATACATCGAGCCCTGGTTCCCGCTGCTGGAAAAATATGTGGCGGACAGCGGTCTTTTCGGCGATGGAATGGCCTGTCTCCATCTCAGCACCCTGCGCTCTCACAGTTCCGTGCTGGGGGCCGCTTGTCATTTCATCCAGGAGTTCATACAGAGCTTATAATAAGGAGGCTCTTATTATGCCGATCACCGCAAGACCCTTTGGGACCACGGCGGGCGGACAGGCCGTCACCGCCTATACCCTCACCAACAGCGCCGGCGCGGCTGTGACCGTGCTCGACTACGGCGCCACCATCCAGGCTCTCCGTGTACCCAGAAGCGGCGGAGGCCTTACCGATGTGGTGCTGGGCTACGACACCATGGCCGGCTATGAAACCGGGGACGGCTATGTGGGCGCCACCATCGGCCGGGTGGGCAACCGCATCGGCGGCGCCGCCTTCTCCCTGGGCGGCGTCCGGTATGAGCTGGCCAAAAACGACGGGAACAACCACCTGCATGGCGGCGTCCGGGGCTTTGACAAAATGATGTGGCGTGCGGAGTCCCACGAAAACGCCCTAGCCTGCGCCCGCCTCTCCCCCGACGGGGAGGAGGGCTACCCGGGAAACCTGAAGGTAACCGTGACATTTGTCCTGACGGAGGACAACGCCCTGTCCATTGCCTATGATGCCGACACGGACCGGGACACCCTGGTGAACCTGACGAACCACAGCTACTTCAACCTCCATGGCGGCGGGTCCGTCCTGGACCACCGGCTCCAGGTCTTCGCCGAGCGGTTTTGCGAAAACGACTCCGGCTGCCTGCCTACGGGAAAGCTTCTGCCGGTGGAGGGCACGCCCTTTGATTTCCGCACCGCCAAGGCCATCGGCCAGGATATCGGCGCGGACTGCGAGCAGCTCCGCCGGGGCGGGGGCTATGACCACAACTTCGCCCTCGCCGGCAGGACGGCGGCTGTGCTTTACGATCCGGACAGCCGCATCCTCCTCTCCGTGGAAACGGATATGCCCGGCATGCAGGTGTACACCGCCAACTCCCTGACGCCGCGATCCGGCAAGGGCGGCCGCCCCATGGAGCGGCGGGGGGCGGTGTGCCTGGAGACACAGCTCTACCCCAACGCCATGAAATGCTATGGCTTCCCCTCACCGGTCCTCCGGGCGGGACAGCACCTGCACAGTGAGACGGTATACCGGTTCGCTGTGGAATAACCAAAAGGCGTTGTCTCAAAATAGCTTTCATGCTAAATTGAGGCAACGCCTCTTATGCGCGTATGCGGGCCGAAACCCTTAGTGTAGAAAGGGCATCGCTCTTTCTGTTAGTTATCCGATCATCTTGGCGACTTCGGCGGCCAGGTCGTCCTGGCGCTTCTCTATGCCCTCGCCTTTCTCAAAGCGGATATAGCTCTTCACGGAGATGGGAGCGCCAACCTCCTTGGCGACGGCGGCCACATGGGCGGCTACATCCTCGCCCTCACCCTTTACATAGGCCTGCTGGAGGAGGCAGATCTCCTTATAATACTTCTCGATGCCGCCTATGACGATCTTCTCGATGATGGCGTCCGGCTTCTTGGCGTTCTTGGGGTCCTGCTTGGCCTGGGCCAGACGGACCTCCTTCTCATGGGCGATGAAAGCGTCGTCCACAAGGCTCTTGTCCAGGTACTGGGGACGCATGGCGCAGATCTGCATGGCCACATCTTTACCCAGCTCGATGACCGCATCGGCGGTGCTGGCGGTGTCCAGGGTGACCAGGACGCCTACCTTGCCGTTCATGTGGACGTAAGGCACGTTCAAGCCCTC
This sequence comes from uncultured Oscillospiraceae bacterium, assembly GCA_964630255.1. Classification (GTDB taxonomy): domain Bacteria; phylum Bacillota; class Clostridia; order Oscillospirales; family Oscillospiraceae; genus CAJOIG01. Next base: position 11,173 of record CAZVRP010000036.1, read on the forward strand.
GGCCATACGCTCAAAGCGGCGAATCTGCATATTCTCACGCAGGGACAGGAACACCTCGTTCTTGGCATCGGCCACGGTGGTCTTGCCGTCCACCCACCGGCTCGCCATAAGGGCGTCCACATCGGCGGGGGCCTCCTTGGCGATGACGGCGGCCAGGTTCTTCACAAAGCCGGTGAAAAGCTCGTTGCTGGCCACGAAGTCGCTCTCGCAGTTGACCTCCACCACCACGCCCACGCCATCGATGACGGTGGCGTAAGCCATGCCCTCAGCCGCCACGCGGCTGGCCTTCTTGCCGGCGCTGGCCAATCCCTTTTCACGCAGATAATCGACAGCCTTGTCCATATCGCCGTCGCAGGCCACCAGGGCCTTCTTGCAGTCCATGAGGCCCGCGCCGGTAGTCTGGCGGAGCTCATTGACCATTGAAGCGGTAACAGCCATTATTCCTCTTCCTCCTTAGCGATTTCTTCCGCAGTCTCAGCGGTCTCGCCCTCGGCGTCGGCGCCCTGACGGCCCTCCTGCACAGCGTTGGCAATGGCGTTGGAGATCAGCCGGATGGCGCGGATGGCGTCGTCGTTGCCGGGGATCACATAGTCCACCTCAT
>CAZVRP010000036.1:11783-15880 GCA_964630255.1 uncultured Oscillospiraceae bacterium
GGGGTCGCAGTTGGTGTCCACGATGGCGACGATGGGGATGTGCAGCTTGCGGGCCTCGGCGATGGCGTTGTGCTCCTTGCGGGGGTCGATAACGAACAGCGCACCGGGCAGACGCTTCATATCCTTCACGCCGCCCAGGTACTTCTCCAGCTTGGCCTGTTCGCCCATGAGCTTCATGACTTCCTTCTTGGGCAGCATATCGAAAGTGCCGTCCTCAGCCATGCGCTTGAGCTGGTTGAGCCGGTCCACGCGGGTGCGCATGGTCTTGAAGTTGGTGAGCATACCGCCCAGCCAGCGGGCGTTCACATAGTACTGGCCCACCCGGGAGGCCTCCTCGGCCACGGTGTCATGGGCTTGCTTTTTGGTGCCCACGAACAGGATGGACTGACCGCTCTCAGACAGACTGCGGACGAAGGCGTAGGCCTCCTCCAGCTTTTTGACCGTCTTCTGCAGGTCAATGATATAGATGCCGTTGCGCTCCATGTAGATGTACTCTGCCATCTTGGGATTCCAGCGGCGGGTCTGATGCCCGAAGTGTACACCGGCTTCCAGGAGCTGCTTCATAGAAACTACTGCCATTACGTTTTTCCTCCTTGTTTATTCAGTTTTTACCCTCCGGACGCTTCATCCGTACGACCATCCTTTCGGAACCGGGTCGCGTGTCGGCATCCGTGCGTAATAGGCAAGCTAAAGCATTATACCAGTTCTGTCCGGGCTTTGCAAGGATTTTTTCACTGAAACCACGGCCTTTTTGGACGTTTTCCCCGGTGGATACCATGCTCCGATTCCACGAGGATGGTATCGTCTCCTACCCGGCTGATACACTCCCATGGCAGGATATAGTCATCCTCCCTGCCAAACAGGCCGAAATATCTGGCCTTGCCCGGCACGATCAGGGCGGTGATACGTCCCTCCGGGGACTGGAATTCCGCATCGCACACATACCCGAGCCGGCCGCCGGTGCGGATATTGATGACTTCCTTATACCGAAATTCTGAAAAGCGGCTCAACATGATCGCACATCCCTCCGTTATTATGTATGCAGACTATGTCGAAACTATGCACGGACAAAAGCGTCCCCACCCGAAAGGATGGGGACGCCGTATACAGGATGTGCAGGGCTTATCCTGCGCTGGCTCCGCCCGCAGAGCCGCCGGCCACCGAACTCTTGGTCAGAGTCACGGGGGCGTGGAGGTCGAACTGAGCGGAATAGGAGTCCACCTGAATGCCCGTCAGATCTTCAAACTGGGCGGACTGCATGATGATGTTCAGCACGTGGGCCGCCGCCTTCTGCAGGTCGCCCAAAGGCAGTGTGCCATCCTCCACAGCCGCCAGGATGCTGGCGTTGGAGCCGCCGGGCATGATAAGGTCGTTGCCGGCGTGCATGCTGTTGACGGGGGTGGACTGGCCGCCGCCCCAGTCGGTCATGATGAGCCCCGCGAAGCCCCACTCGCCACGGGGGATGTCGGTGCACAGATCGTAATCATCCGCTGCCGGCATGGAGTTGTTCACATTGTAGCAGGTCATGATGGCCATGGGCTGGGCCATCTTGACGGCCGTCTCAAAGCCCTTCAGATAGATCTCCCGCAAGGCCCGCTCGGTGATGGAGTTGTTTTCCGCGTTGCGGTTGCTCTCCTGACTGTTGGCGGCATAGTGCTTGAGAGTGACGCCGATGCCTTCGTGGCTCTGGACGCCCAGGGTGGCGTAACCGGCGGTGAGCCCGGCCACCAGGGGATCCTCGGAGTAATATTCAAAGTTCCGGCCGCACAGGGGGTTGCGGTGGATGTTCATGCCGGGGGCCAGCCAGAGGGTCACGCCGTACTCCTCCATCTCCGTGCCAAGAGCCTCGCCAAAGCTATAGATGATATCCGCGTCCCAGGTCTGGGCGATGAGGGTGCCGATGGGGAAGGCGGTGCAGAACTGGTAGTAGGTAGTGTCATCGGCGGTATAGCTCTGGGTGATGCGGATACCGGCGGGGCCGTCGGACAGAACGATATCGGGGATGCCATGGGCGTCAAAGTAGTTGGAGGTCGTCTCGCCGGCCGCGCCCTGGACAGCGTTGGACTGAGAACCAATGACGGGCTCGGAGGAACCTGCGCTCATACCCACGCCCTCCACGATGTCAGCCATCTCAGCGGGGGTCAGGTTCGCCACGAACTCCTCCATGGTGATCTTGCCGGAGGCCACATCCGCCAGCATGACGCTGTCATAGGCGGACACCACCTCAACGGTCTCCTCATAGCCGCTGAGAACGCTGGGGGAAAAGGTGGAGCCGGACTTGGTGGATCGGGGGTTGGCCTTCTGATCCACGGCCTCGTAGGCGCTGCCCGGCGTCACATAGCTCACAACGGATTCATCGTCATAAGGGGAAGCGCCGTTCACAGTCTCTACAGCGGCCGCCTTTAGGGCGATATGCTCCGCCGCAGCGATCTGCTGGGCCTCGCCGGCATAGGTAATGGGCGTGGCGCCCGCATTGGAGAGGGTGTCGATATCCTGATCCTGAACCATCTGGTTGGACAGCTGCTCGGTGATAGCCGTGCCATCCAGCGTCAGGACGGCCGCCACCGCCGTGTTCCGGGAACTGTTGCCCACACGGATGACATAGTCGCCAGGCTGGAGGATATAGGCCGCCCGGTCCATACTGTAGGAGGCCATCAGGGCCGTGTCGAAGGTGAGAGTCAGGGTCTGACTCTGGCCCGGGGCCAGCTCATCGGTCTTGCCGTAGGCCGCCAGCTCCTGATAGGGCACCTCCAGCTCCCCGTTGGGGGCGGAGAAGTAGACCTGCACTACCTCCTTGCCGGAGTACTCGCTGCCGGTATTGGTGACAGTGGCCGTCACGGCCACCGTCTGCTCGTCCGCCGTCACGCTGTCCACGGCGATGTCAAAATCGGTGTAGGACAGTCCGTAGCCGAAGGGATAGGCCACGTCCAAGCCGAAGGTATCGAAATACCGATAGCCCACATAGATATCGTCCTCATAGACCTCGTGGTTGGTGTCGCCGTCATTGCCGGCAAAGGTCTCGGAGCTGGGATAATCCCAGTAGTCCAGCGCCCAGGTATCGGTGAGCTTGCCGGAGGGGGTGTACTCGCCGGTCAGGACCTGGATCAGGGCTTCGCCGCCCTGCTGGCCGGCCTGGCTCATCAGGAACAGGGCGTCAAGCCCCTCGATCTCCCTATAGAACGACGTGTCCACAACGCCGCCCACGTTCAGTACCACGATCACATTCTCGAAGGCGGCGGCGATCTTCTCCAGATCGGCGCGCTCGTTGTCGCCCAGATAGTAATCCAGCTTATCCGCCGTGCGGTCGCTGCCCTCGCCGGAGTTCCGGGAGATGACATACAACGCCGTATCCGTGCCCGCCGCCAGGGCGTCCTGGATATAGTCGTCGATGTCCGCCAGGTCGTCCACCTTCACGGCCGAGCCGAATGGGCCGGCGGAGGAAGATGCGGACTGGGCCTCCTCATAGGCGGCCTGGTATGCCTCCAGATAGGGCACCGTGGTGATCTCGTAGCCCGCGGCCTCAAAGCCCTCCCAGACGGTGGTATAATCCCGCTGGTTCACGTCGCCGGAACCGGTGCCGCCCTTGATGGTGTTATAGGCTCCGCCACCGAACAGAGCGATCTTCCCGCCAGATGCGATGGGCAGACCGCCGTCATTTTCCAGAAGCACCATGCCCTGGGTAGCGATGTACTGGGATATCCGCGCATTTTCGGTCTCCCGGTCGGATACCTCATCTGTGGTGGATGCGGCCAGCACGGGCGTGGCAAAGGACAGGACCATCACCATCGCCAGCAGTACCGCCAGCAGCTTTGACTTTCTCACAGTGGTTCTCCTCCTTAAATCATAATTTGCCGCCGCTGCCCCGTGCGGGGCATCGCCTAACGGCTTTTAGTTAATTGTACCATATACTCCTGTTGCTGACAACTGTATTTTATCAATTTTGACAATATTCATAAAATTCCAGTGATGTCCCGCTCCCCGTTGATGTCCCACTCCGCTGAATTTATCGTTTTTCGATAAATTTTTATTGACATTCGGTAACATCTGTAGTAATATAGGGCCAACATAGCTGCTATGACTATCGTTGCGAGGTGTTT
>CAZVRP010000037.1:0-15498 GCA_964630255.1 uncultured Oscillospiraceae bacterium
AGAGCGGTCTCCAAAATGCGTTCTCTGGGTATCTGTACTTTCGGCGGCATAGCATTGCCCCTTATAAAAACGTGTTTATATAAAACTGTTTTTATTATAGCCGGGAGATGCTTTCTTGTCAATAGGAACGCGCAGATCATTACAGATCGCTCCATGACCTGATTTAAAACGACAAGCGCCAAATCCCATGGCGGATGGACGCCTATAAAATAGTTCGCTTTTCGGAGCCGCGGCAGTATCCCGAGCATTACCGGCCCTTCAGACAGCGACGGCTGCGGTGAATAGCGCCTGTACATTCGGACAGCCTCCGATGCAAGGTTTTTTGCGGACCATGGAATATTTTTCTTCCCCTCCGTGCAGAATAACGGTACAAATCTACATGGAGGTTGTTACATGAAACGATCTGTAATCGCATGGGCGCTGCTTATGCTCTTTGCGCTGGGCGCGGCGCCCGCTATGGCGGCGGGAGGGGCTGCCGCCCGCGATACGATGGACCCGGCGGAGCCCGGAATGATACAGAACGAGAGCGCCGACGGGGGCGGACTGCCCACCATCACCGTGGAGTCTGTATCCGGAAAGGAGCCGTCGGTACCCGCCATCGGAGATGATATCGAGGATGACCTGACCGACCTGCCCGCCGCGTTGGCAGAGGCAGAAGCCGCCACCGGCGCCACGGAAAAGGGCGCCGCCCCATCCGGAAACAACACCGCGCCTGTGCCGGAAAATCAGGAGATCGAGACCTATCGCGGCGTATCCGTAGGGGGGCAGCTCACTGCCCATGACGCCGATGGCGATGAGCTGACCTTTGAACTGGCCACAGATCCTATGAAGGGCTCCGTGCAGCTGACTGCGGAGGGCTATTTTGTCTACACCCCCGCCGAAAACAAGCGAGGCAAGGACTATTTCGGCTTCCGGGCCATTGACAGCGCCGGGAATGTCTCCCAGGAGGGCACGGTCATCATCCGGCTGCTGCGGCAAAAGTCCAAGGTGACCTATTCCGACATGACCGGCGAGGGCGATGAATATGCAGCCATCGTCCTGACGGAAAACGGCGTATTTACCGGCGAATATGTGGGCGAGGACTATGTTTTCAACCCGGATAGCACCGTGACCCGGGGCGAGTTTTTGTCTATGTGCATGACAGCCGCCAACTGCGCCCTGCTCAAGGGCGTCAGCTCCACCGGCTTCCAGGATGACAGCGATATCGACAGCTGGCTCAAGCCCTATGTGGCCACAGCCCTGATGAACGGTTATATCCAGGGCCAGTCAACAGAGACCGGCGCCGTCTTCAATCCCGACGAGCCCATCACCCTGAGGGAGAGCTGCGTTATCCTCAACGCCGTCCTGGGTGTGACAGACGTGGTCAGCGCGGCGGCCTATGTAGGCGACGAAAACAGTCAGGCGAGCTGGGCGCAGGCCGTGGCTAATCTCACCGCCGCCGGCGTGATGTCCGGCGCCTGGGAGGATGTGGAGGCCGTGCTCACCCGCTCCGGCGCGGCGGAGCTGCTGGCCAACGCCATCGGCCTCATCTCCGCCCGGCAGAACTGAATATGACAATGTCTCCTGGCTATACGTCACACCGATATCATGTTTGGACCGCGTTCACAGCCATTCAGGCAAACAGAGAGGACAGGCGCCCCCTTTTCGGGGCCCTGTCCTCATTGTTTTTACCGTGCCTCAACAGGCTCTTTCAGTTTTCAGCGCCGCTCAAGCCAGTGCTGATCGTCCGGCTCAAAGACCACCCTTTCATAGGCGGGCACGTCCATCATAACGCCGGTCCAATCGGAGTGGATATCGCCGTTTTGTTTAATGAGCACATCGTAAAGGATATCGTAAGTAACGCCGTCCGGACCGGTCTCCACGATGGTGCTGTAGGGCAGGGTCTTGTGGTAGGTGATCTCCACACCGCCGTACTCGAAATGATAGCCGTTGCGCATCCGGCAGCCGTCCAGGCCGTGATAGGTAAAAAACCGCTTCAGATCGCGGAGGATCTTGTCGTCCTCCTCCCGATACAGGTTTTCCGGAGTGGTGTCTGTATAATCATAGCGGAACTGGATGGAAACGCCCTTGTCCTGCCAGCGCTCCACAAAGGCGGGAAGCCGCTCGGCGGGATAGTTTTTCCAAAGCACACAGTTGACCCGCGCGGGAACAGGCAGTCGGCCGATCAGTTCGTCCGGGGACTCCTCCACATAACGCTGCATGTGGCGGGAGATGTTCACGCAGGTGATCTTGTCCCGGTTGCGGGAGAAAAAGGTAAGGATATCCTCCTGAGACTGGTCCTCGAACACCGGCAGGGTGGTATTGATGAAGATCCGGTGAGCGGCAGGAATCTGGTCCAGCATGATCTGCAGAGAGGGCAGATTCGCCATGGGTTCGCCGCCGGTGAACACAAAGTCACACCGGGGGGTAATGGCATCCATCCGCCGGATGCTCTGGCATATTTTCTCCAGGCTGAAGCCGGTCGTATCGGCATACTCCTGCTTGTTTATGCAAAACGGACAATGGTTGCGGCAGTCGTAGGGGACAAAGACGGTGACAGTCGCGCCGCCTTCTCTGGTTTTGTAAGGGTTAGCCATTCGTGTTCATCCTCTGTATTTTCCAATTCACCATAGGTAGCAAGATATTGTATCACACAATATCAGAAAAATAAAGAGAAAATCATGACAATCTTTTGGCAATTATGCACAAGCCGGCAGGAACGCGGTTGCCGGCTCCGGCCGTGAATCAAAGCGGTTTGAATTGGTAAGACTATCTCTGCCTGACAAGACATCATACGAGGGGGATAGTCCATGCAATGCAAGGTAGAGATCTGCGGCGTGAACACTGCCAGGCTGAAGGTGCTGAAAAATGAGGAGACACGGGCGCTTTTGGCGCGGGCGAAGGCGGGGGACATGCAGGCGCGGGAAGAACTGATAAGCGGTAATCTGCGGCTGGTGCTGTCCGTCATCCAGAAATTTTCCGGTCGCGGGGAGAATGTGGACGACCTGTTCCAGGTGGGCTGCATCGGTCTTATCAAGGCCATCGACAACTTTGACATCACCCAGGATGTGAAGTTTTCCACTTACGGCGTGCCGATGATATCCGGGGAAATACGGCGCTATCTTCGGGATAACAGCGCCCTGCGGGTGTCACGCTCCCTGCGGGACACGGCGTACAGAGTGATGCAGGCCAAGGAGGCGTATATCAACGAACGCCAACGGGAGCCATCCATCGAGGATATCGCCAAGGCATTGGGGATTGAGGTCAGCGAGGTGGTCATGGCCATGGACGCCATATCCGACCCTGTGAGCCTGTTTGAGCCGGTATACAGCGACGGGGGCGAGAGCGTAGCCGTCATGGACCAGATCGGCGACAGCAAGAACACCGACGCGGCCTGGCTGGAACGCATCGCCCTGTCCGAGGCAGTGGACAAGCTGGGGGAGCGCGAGAAGAAGATACTCTCCATGCGTTTTTTTGATGGCCGGACACAGATGGAGGTGGCGTCCGCCATCGGTATATCTCAGGCCCAGGTATCACGCCTGGAAAAAAATGCCGTAGGACAGATCAAAAAAGCGCTGTTTCCGGCATAGGAAAGAGACCGGCCGAGCCGGTCTCTTCCAAATTTTTGCCGGGGAACAGGCTCATCGCTCGACAGAGGCTTTGGCATCCTTGGCGGCCTGGAACTGCTCGATCATCATGGGCGCCACCTTGAACAGATCGCCTACGATGCCGTAGTCCGCCACCTCAAAGATAGGCGCGGCCTCGTTTTTGTTCACGGCGATGATGCAGTCGGAGTCCTGCATGCCGGCCAGATGCTGGATGGCGCCGGAGATGCCCAAGGCGATGTACAGCTTGGGATGGACGGTCTTGCCGGTCTGCCCCACCTGATGATCGGCGGAGAGCCAGCCGGAGTCGATGGCGGCGCGGCTGCCGCCCAGTACGCCGCCCAATGTGTCGGCCAGAGCCTGTCCGAGCCGGATGCCCTGTTCCACATCCGAGCCGATGCCCCGGCCAACGGATACCACCACATCGGCTCCCAGCAGGTCCACCAGCTCCTTGGCGGCCTTGACCACCTCCAGGACCTGGGTCTGCATGTCCTCCTCGGTGAGGGCGAAGTCAGGATAGATGGTCTGTACGGCTGCGGCCCTGGCCTCGTCGAAGGGCGCACGGGCCATGACGCCGGGCCGGACCGTGGCCATGGCCGGGCGGAACCGGGGGCACACAATGGTGGCCATCAGATGTCCGCCGAAAGCAGGGCGGGTCATTTTCAGATCGCCGGAGAACCGCTTTTTCAGTCCCTCTGCACCGATGCCAGCCTCGTCCAGTGTGGAGTGTTCCCGCAGAAATTCGATATAGCTGTCAATGTCCACATCCAGATGGGTACAGTCGGCGCAAAGACCGGTGTGGAGCCGGGCGGCGCAGCGGGGCGCCAGGTCCCGGCCGATGTTGGTGGCGCCGAAGAGCAGTATTTCCGGCTTATAGGCCCTCACCAGATCGCAGATGATCTTGGCGTGGGCGTCGGTGGTGTAATCACGGAGCAGGGGGGAACTGCATACATAGACCTTGTCGGCGCCATAGCCGCCCAGGTCGCCCGCCAGGCCTTCCACATCGTCGCCCAGCAGAACGCCGCAAAGCTCGCAGCCCAGCTCATCGGCCAGCTTTCGGCCCTGACTGATGAGCTCCAGATCGGTACCCATCAGCGCGCCCCGGCGCTGCTCGCAGTATACCCAAACGCCGTGGAAGTCGGCTGTGTCGGTGTTTTTCCATTCGCTCATGGTATCGCCCCCTTACAGTATGTGTTTTGCCGTCAGCCGGCCGACCAGATCGGATACGGTCCCTCGGTCCGCGCCCTCCAGGAGCACGCCCTGGCCCTTCTGCGGCGGGGTAAAGCTCTTGGCGATGTTGGTAGGGGAGCCTTTCAGGCCAATGGTGTCCGCCTCGATAAGAGGCTCGTCCTTCAGCTCGGCATAGGTCAGCACGGCGAGGGGCTTTGACCAGCAGCCCATCACGCCGGACACTGACATATACCGGGGTGTATTCAGCTCCTTGACGCAGGTGATGAGGCAGGGAGTCTTGGCCCGGATAGTCATGTACCCGTCCTCCAGCATCCGCTTGACGGTGACCGCACCGTCTGCCAGGCGGATATCAGCGGCATAGGTGATCTGGGGGATACCCAATTTTTCCGCGATCTGAGGCCCCACCTGGGCGGTGTCTCCGTCGATGGCCTGCCGGCCGCACAGGACGATATCATCCGCCTCCAGGCCGATGTGATGCACGGCGGCAGCCACGATCTGGCTGGTGGCAAAGGTATCCGAGCCGCCGAAGGCCCGGTCCGAAACCAGCACAGCCTCATCGGCTCCCATAGCCAGCAGCTCCCGGAGCATGCTCTCCGCTGCGGCGGGGCCCATGGAGACAGCGATGACCTTACAGCCGTATTTGTCCTTTAATTGCAGGGCGGCCTCCACGGCGCTCCTGTCATCGTGGTTGGTTATGACCGGCATGGAGGCCCGGTCCAGTGTGCCGTCAGCGTTGACGGCCACCTTGCCGGAGGTGTCGGGGACCTGCTTTACACAGACGATGATCTTCATATTCCCGTCCTCCTCACTTTACGCCCAGGTACTTGGCGATGACCATGCGCTGGGCCTCGCTGGTACCCTCGTATATCTCTGTGATCTTGGCGTCCCGCATCATCCGCTCCACCGGATACTCCCGGGTGAATCCATAGCCGCCGAACAGCTGCACGGCCCGGCGGGTCACGTCGCTGGCGGCCTCAGAGGCGAACAGCTTTGCCATGGCGGCCTGGAGGCCGTAGTCCTCTCCGGCATCCTTGGCGTTGGCTGCGGCGTATACCAGGTACTGGGCGGCCTGCATTTTCGTGGCCATGTCCGCCAGCTGGAACTGAGTCCACTGGAACTGGCTGATACGCTTGCCGAACTGGATGCGCTCGCCGGCGTATCGGACGGCCTCGTCGACAGCCCCCTCGCCAATGCCCAGAGCCTGGGCCGCCACGCCGATGCGCCCGCCGTCCAGGGTATGCAGGGCGATCTTAAAGCCCCGGCCCTCCTTACCCAAAAGATTCTCCCGGGGCACGATGCAGTCCTCCATCACAAGCTCTGTGGTAGAGGAACCCCGGATACCCATTTTCTTCTCCTCCCTGCCCACGGAGAACCCGGGGAAGGATCGTTCCACGATGAAAGCGCTCACGCCCCGGCTGCCCTTGGTCCGGTCGGTCATGGCAAAGATCACATAGACCTCTGCCGCGCCGCCGTTGGTGATGAATATCTTGCTGCCGTTCAGTATGTAGTGATCGCCATCCAGCACGGCGGTGGTCTGCTGGGCAGAGGCGTCGGTACCGGCGCTGGGTTCGGTCAGGCCGAAGGCGCCCACCTTTTTGCCTCGGAGCAGGTCAGGCAGATATTTGCGTTTCTGCTCCTCTGTGCCGAACTCATAGATCGGCGCGCAGCACAGGGACGTGTGGGAGCTGACAATGATGGACGTGGAGCCGCATACCTTAGCCAGCTCCTCCACGCACATGGCATAGCTGAGTACATCCGCGCCCCCGCCGCCATATTCCTGGGGAAAATAGACGCCCATCATTCCAAGCTCGCCCATTTTTTTCACCGTCTCCCAGGGGAAACGCTCGTCCTCGTCGATCTCGGCAGCCAAGGGCTTCACTTCAGTCTGGGCAAAGTCCCGAAAAAGCTGTCGGAGCATTTTCTGCTCCTTTGTGAGATGGAAATCCATATACTGTCCTCCGTCCTTCTATATGCCAGGCGGCAAAGATCCGCGCAGACATATCAATTATAATGGTTTCCGCGCCGTTGTCAAGGTAACGGACCGTAATATACATATTAAAAAAGCAATTGCCAGAGCTCTTACAGGCAAAACGGCGCGGCAAAATGCCGCGCCGCCTCTGCTGGATAACAGAGTTACTTCATGCCGTTCTCGTAGGCCTCGATCATTTTCTTGAACGTGTGTCCCGTACGACGTGCGAGCTTTTGCAGGTATTTGCGCGTGCTGTCGCCGGTGAAAATACGCACGTCCAGCCGCATGGAGCCGTCCGGTTCCGGTGTGACGAAGATCTTATCCACAAAGGTATCGATAAAGTCCTTTGTAATCACGCCGTTTGCCACATTCTCCTCGGCAGCCTTCAGCGTGGCGCGGATTTTTTCCATGTGCGCGCGAAATTCCGCGCTGGATCTCTCCTGCTGATTAAGCTCCGTCAGCTCCCGCTCAGCCCTCTTGATCTCGTCGTTGCATTGGGCGGTCATGTCTTTGAAATCCGCCGCTGTGATGCTGTCCAGCGCCGCCAGCTCCAGAAGCTTATTTTTCTTTTTCAGCGCCAGCTCGATGACGCCCTCTTGCTTTTTGATCAACTGGGTCAGCTCGCCATTGACGGTCATGGACCGGTACATCCGCTCGTATTCCGCCATCATGGCGTCGGACACGTCCCTGGTGTCACGGAACACCTCGAAGAGCAGAGGGATGATCTCGCTTTCATAGATGGGGAAGGAGCCGCAGGAATCCTTCCCATTGTTGATCTTCCCCGAGCAGACCCATTTGCTGTTTTTGCGCCCGGCTTTATCGACGGATTCCCGGCGGTAGTAGGGCGTGCCGCAGCAGGTGCAGTAAAGCTTCCCGGTGAGCAGATTGGCGTGGTTGCAGATGCCCCGGCGGTTTTTTACATCCTCGCTGCGGCGGCGCAAAATGGCGTTGGCCTGCTCCCACAGCTCCTCTGATACGATGGCTGGGACGATCTCGCCGCTCTCATCCTTGAACATGACCCATTCCTCCGGCGGGAGGAATTTTTGCTTTTTGGTGAACATGTCCACTACCTTGACCTTGTTGCCCACATAATATCCCTTGTATTTTGGGTTGGCGATCATGTTGGCCATGGTGGAGTGGGCGATTTTCTTGCCGTTCAGATTGCGGTAGCCCTTGTCCCAAAACAGCGTCTCGATCTGCTTCATGCTGTACTCATCCGTGGCGTACAGCTCGAACAGCTCCCGCACCATGGGAGCCTGGTCCTCGTCGATGACAAGCCGCTTGCTGTCCTTGCGGTAGCCGAATATGCGGTCGTTGCCCAGGACCACGTTTTGCTTGATGGCCTGCTGGTGGCCAAATTTCACCCGGCTGGACAGCTTTCGCAGCTCGTCCTGGGCGATGGAGGACATAATGGACAGCCGCAGCTCCGAGTCCTCGTCAAAGGTGCTGATGTTGTCATTCTGGAAAAAGACGCCTACGCCGTCATTAAGCAGCCGGCGGGTATACTGGATGGAGTCCAGCGTGTTGCGGGCGAACCGGGATATCTCCTTTGTGATGATCATGTCGAACCGGCCGTCTGCGGCGTCCTCTATCATGCGGTTGAAGTTCTCCCGCCGCTTGGTGGAGATGCCCGACAGGCCCTCATCGATGTAGCCCGGAACAAAGGTCCAGGCGGCGCTGCGCTTGATGAAGTCCTCGTAGTAGGCGATCTGGTTGCCCAGGGAGTTGAGCTGCTCGTCCGACTCCGATGAGACGCGGGCATAGTACGTCACGCGCAGGGGGATATCATAGACCGACTTGCTGCGCAGCATCTGGCGAACGGTATGTATATCCACGTGGCCGCCTCCCAAAAAATTCGTGATATCATGATTATATCAATCATAACGCAGAAAAACGAATCGGTCAAGAAGCCGAAGCGGTCACTCCGCGGACTTATGCTCAGCATGGTGCCGCTGCCGGCCGGAATACCCGGCGATTTTTCGCAAGAGGACTTTGCGCATTTCAGGAAGGAGCGGTAAAGCCGCTGGGAAAAAGGCCTGCCGGTGGGTGCGCTCCATTTTTAAAACAGGCCCTAATAACGCTCAACAGGCGCGGGGCGGTTTTTGATCTTTACGCGCATCCTGTTGCGCTCATTCTCCGTGATGACGCCCTTTGCGTACAGCGTATCATTATAGTAGGAAAGCCAGAGCTTTTCCAGGACGCTCTCCTTTTGCTGCTCGGTCATGGGCGCCCGCTTTTCAATTCCCATCAAATCCCTCCTTCTTCATAAGTTATGATTTCCTTATTCCCGCGCATTATTCCGCAGCGCGGGGATCAGGGGGGATTTTTGACCAGAGGCGAGGCAATTTGACAAGCTGACGCCTCCGCCGTTTCCGGCGGAGGCGTCAGCCATATTCCGTTTTCCTCACAAAAGCGTCCGCATGGCGCGGAACGTCTCTTATGGGAACCAGTAGATCGCGTACCGGTTGGAGGCCGTCACCATGAACAAGTCCGCGCTGCGTATCCGCGGGTCCACATAACCCCGGTTATAGGCCCACTCCAGCTGCACATCGCATATATAATACCGGCCGTTGTACTTCACCATCTCCCAGCTGTGCAGGCTGTTCTCATCCCCGGAGCCCCCGGCCACCGCATAGGCCTGAAACCCCAGCCGCCGGGCCACGTACATGAATCCCGCCGCCCAGTGGAAGCAGTCCCCTTTGCCGGTCTGGAAAAATATCTCCGCCGCCTGCTGATACCAGTACGTGGTGCCCCGGGGCCATATCTCCCGGGCCAGGAAGTCATAGCCGCCGTTCAGCACACGTAGATAGCCCTGACGCAGACGCTGCCAGGGGGTGAGGGTGACGTCCTCCGCCAGATCCCCCACCAGCTCGTCCACATAGGCGTCTATGAGCTCGCTGCCGGAGGTATACCGCCCGTCCGGACCGAAGGTCAGATAGCCATAGCTGCCGTCCGTCAGGAAGGGACCGTCCGCCTCGGGCACATAGTACATATCCCCCTCCAGCTCCACCAGACCCGGCTCGAACCGTTCCAGAAAGTATCCTGCCGCCGGGGCGTAGTACAGCGCCCCGTCGATGGTGTGGAAGCCCTGCTCATAGTGGTCCAGCGCCCCGGTCTGCCCGTTCACATGGACAAGCTCCTCCCACAGGAGCGTCATACCCGGCCGGGCGTCCTCCGCCTCGCCGTTTACATAATCCAGAAATTCATTCCGATAGGAAGCGTCTACCAGCTCGTAATAGGCCCAGTGGTCCTCCCGCAGATCCTGATAGGGGGACTGGGCGCAGGCAAAATCGATGGCCCCGGCGGGGACCTGCCTTCCCCGGGCCCGGTCCGCCATCACCACGGCCTCCGCCCTGGTGATGGGCGCGTCGGGATAGAAATTGCCGTCCTCATAGCCCGTGACCCAGCCTCTGTCCGCCGCCAGGGCAATGGCCTCCGCCGCCCAGTGATCCGCCGGCACGTCCGGGAAGGACGCGCCGCTCTCCAGAGCCGCCGCGCCCATCATCCGGCACAGCATCACCGTGAACTCCGCCCGGGTCACCGTCTCGTCGGGGCGGAAGGCGCCGTCGGCATAGCCCCGGAGCACATGCAGCGCCCCCAGGGTCCGGACCGCCTCCGCCCAGGGCCGCTCCGGCGCAATATCGGCAAATGGCTCCTCCTCTATCTCCGGCACGGTCACGGCATCGTCCATCAGCCCGTACAGCAGCTCCGCCGCCTGCGCCCGGGTCATGGCCTCGTCCGGCCGTGCCAGAGTGCCATCCGTATCCAGCGCCAACCGGTGGCCGGCGGCGAGGAAGGGCCGCTCCTGGACATAGTAATTCTGCCGCCCCGTCACCACTGTGGCGGCGGGGTCCGCCAGGGCGCCGTCCTCATCCAGCCACACCACCCCCTGGGGCGTCATGGGGACGGTCCCCCCGAGGTCCGCCTTCTGCCAGGACACCGGCTCGCCGTCCATATAAAAGACCACGGTGCAGCAGCCCTCCACCTCCGTCCGGCTCCACAGCGCCAGGCACAGACCCGCCAGCACTGCGGCCGCAAGGCATAGGAACCCCACGGCGCACCGGATCAAAAGGCGTCTTCTCCCGCGAGCGCCTCCGCCCCGTCCAGGGCCGCTCTGTTCCCGATCAAAATGGTCGTCCATACCCGGCTCTCCCCCCAGCTCATCTGTCTGTATAGCCGCCGCCGCGCCGCAGGATCATGGGAACCAATACGTGGTATACGAGTCGGAGGGCGTGGTCATGAACAGGTCCACATTCAGGGACTCGCCGCTCACATAGCCGTTGCGGTAGGCCCACTCCAGCTCCACATCGCATATATACTCCCGGCCCTCGTATTCCACCATCTCCCAGCTGTGCAGCTCATCGTCCCGGCCCGCGCCCCCGGCCACCGCATAGGCCTGGAACCCCAGCCGCCGGGCCACGTACATGAATCCCGCCGCCCAGTGGAAGCAATTCCCGTTGCCCTCCTGGAAGAAAGTCTCCGCCGCCTCCTGATACCAGTCCGTGTCGCCACGGTCCCATATCTCCCGGGACAGGAACCCATAATCTCCGTCCCGGATACGCAGATAGGCCTGGTACAGCCTATCCCGGTCGGTGAGGACCCCGTCCGCCGTCAGGTCTTCTGTCAGCTCGTCCACATAGGCGTCTATGAGCTCGCTGCCGGAGGTATACCGCCCGTCCGGACCGAAGGTCAGATAGCCATAGCTGCCGTCCGTCAGGAAGGGACCGTCCGCCTCGGGCACATAGTACATATCCCCCTCCAGCTCCACCAGACCCGGCTCGAACCGTTCCAGAAAGTATCCTGCCGCCGGGGCGTAGTACAGCGCCCCGTCGATGGTGTGGAAGCCCTGCTCATAGTGGTCCAGCGCCCCGGTCTGCCCGTTCACATGGACAAGCTCCTCCCACAGGAGCGTCATACCCGGCCGGGCGTCCTCCGCCTCGCCGTTTACATAATCCAGAAATTCATTCCGATAGGAAGCGTCTACCAGCTCGTAATAGGCCCAGTGGTCCTCCCGCAGATCCTGATAGGGGGACTGGGCGCAGGCAAAATCGATGGCCCCGGCGGGGACCTGCCTTCCCCGGGCCCGGTCCGCCATCACCACGGCCTCCGCCCTGGTGATGGGCGCGTCGGGATAGAAATTGCCGTCCTCATAGCCCGTGACCCAGCCTCTGTCCGCCGCCAGGGCAATGGCCTCCGCCGCCCAGTGATCCGCCGGCACGTCCGGGAAGGACGCGCCGCTCTCCAGAGCCGCCGCGCCCATCATCCGGCACAGCATCACCGTGAACTCCGCCCGGGTCACCGTCTCGTCGGGGCGGAAGGCGCCGTCGGCATAGCCCCGGAGCACATGCAGCGCCCCCAGGGTCCGGACCGCCTCCGCCCAGGGCCGCTCCGGCGCAATATCGGCAAATGGCTCCTCCTCTATCTCCGGCACGGTCACGGCATCGTCCATCAGCCCGTACAGCAGCTCCGCCGCCTGCGCCCGGGTCATGGCCTCGTCCGGCCGTGCCAGAGTGCCATCCGTATCCAGCGCCAACCGGTGGCCGGCGGCGAGGAAGGGCCGCTCCTGGACATAGTAATTCTGCCGCCCCGTCACCACTGTGGCGGCGGGGTCCGCCAGGGCGCCGTCCTCATCCAGCCACACCACCCCCTGGGGCGTCATGGGGACGGTCCCCCCGAGGTCCGCCTTCTGCCAGGACACCGGCTCGCCGTCCATATAAAAGACCACGGTGCAGCAGCCCTCCACCTCCGTCCGGCTCCACAGCGCCAGGCACAGACCCGCCTGCGCGATGATTACAAGGCACAAAGCCGCCACGACCCGCGGATGCATCAGGCGTCCTCTCATACCGCCGCCTCCTCGCCCCTGTCGAAGCGCGGCTCCGCATACCGGCCGAAAGCCATCTCCGCGGCCGCCCGGCGCTCCAGGTCCCTTTGCGGCACATCCTGAAACCGCGTGAGCAGTCTGGCCGCCGGGAGCGCACATCCCGACCAAAAAACGGTATACCGGGTCTGCGGACCCGGATGCAGGTCAAATCCGTTCCCGATCAAAAAGGTGATGTTCATAGACGGCTCTCTTTCCCAGAAGCTCAAAATGCTTAATGATTTATTTTACCACCTTTTTCGACATTCTACAACCCGCAAAAACCGCTCCGGACGCTCTCACGTCCGGGCGGTCACTCCTTTTTACATTATTCCAACAGTTCCCGCAGGCGCTTCACGGCCCGGCGTTCCAGGCGGGATACCTGCACCTGGCTCACCCCCAGAACCCGGCTGGCCCGCTCCTGGGTCATGCCGTGGTAAAAGCGCAGAAACACCGCCCGGCGCTCCGCCTCCGGCAGCTTCTCGATGGCCTGGCGCAGGGCCACATACTCCACCAGCCGCTCCTCCTCCGTCCAGTCCCCCAGCACCTGCTCCAGGGTGAAGCCGTCGTCCCCGGCGGCCTGCTGGAGGGACTCAAGCGGCACGGTGGCCGTCTCCGCCACGGCGATATCCTCCGGGCTCAGGCCCGTCTGGGCCGCCAGCTCCGACACGGTGGGGTCACGGCCCAGAACCTGCTCCATGTCCTTCCGGGCCGCCCGGATGGCCGCCGCCCGCTCCTTGATGCCCCGGCTGACCTTCACGGCCCCGTCGTCCCGCAAAAACCGGCGTATCTCCCCGGATATCTTGGGCACGGCATAGGTGGAGAAACGGGTGCCGTAGCCCTCGTCAAAGCCGTCGATGGCCTTGAGGAACCCCAGGCAGCCCAGCTGATACAGATCGTCCGGCTCCACCCCCCGGCCGAAATACCGCCGGGCGATGCTCCAGATCAGTCCCGCGTTGGCCTCTATCATGCGGCCGGCGGCCTCCCGGTCCCCGGCCCGAGCCTCCCGTAGCAGAGTGATGGTCTCGTCCAATTACGGTCACACCTTTGCCGCGATGCGCTTGGACATGGTCACAGTGGTCCCCTTGTCCGGGACGGAGCGGACCCGCAGGCCGTCCATGAAGCTGTCCATGATGGTGAAGCCCATGCCGCTGCGCTCCTCGCCCCCCGTGGAGAACATGGGCTCCATGGCTCGCTTCACGTCCGGGATGCCCCGGCCCTTGTCCCGGACCATGATCTCCAGCACGTTCCCCTCCAGGATGCGCAGACGCATATGTACCGTACCCGCCCGGTCGGGATAGGCGTGGACGATGGCGTTGGTCACCGCCTCGCTGACGGCGGTCTTGATGTCCCCCAGCTGCTCCATGGTGGGGTCCAGCTGGGCGGCGAAGGCCGCCGCCGCCGCCCGGGCCATGCCTTCGTTCACGCTCCGGGCGGGAAATTCCAGCTTGATGCAGTTTATCTGTTTCATGTTCCTTCTCCTTATGTATGCGGCGGATGTCACTTCTCCACCGCAGACGATACCTGTATGAGCCGGTCGATGCCCGAGGCGTCGATGACCTTCAGGGGCTGGTTCTTCGCATTCTCCACCCAGGCCCGGCCGCCGGTTTCCCCCATGAGCCGGGATATCTTCAATATCAGGGCGATGCCGGAGGAATCCATGAACGTCAGCTCCCCCATGTCCACCACGCAGTCCCGGGGCAGATAGTCGTCCAGAGTGCGGGTGATCTTCCGCAGGGCCGCCGCCGCCTCATGGTGGTCCAGCTCCCCCTTCATATACAGGGTCAGCCGCCCCTCCCGATAGCTGGATAGGACCTTCATAACAGCTTATCCACCTCTTTTGCATAGAAAAATAGGGCCGTACAAGACTGTACGGCCCTATTGTAGCGGTATTTGATCGAAAATGCTGTCGAACGGCGTCGGCGGCGAAAAAAGCCGGCCTTATCTCTGATCGAGGATTGCGTCTGGATGGCAAAAGCGCACACGTGAGCCGGGGCTGTGTCGTTATCCTGCCGACCTCATGCTATGATCGCGCGGTTTTGGAGAACCCTGTCTCAGTTTGCGTTATAAAGTGATCCGGTGACAGCCCCAGCTTGTCAAGACAGCCGCATACGGCCAAACGGACCCGCCGCAAGCGCGGCGGGCCCGTACGCTATAGATCTATCCCGGATCTTTCACTCTCCGCCAGATTGTCTCAGTATTTGCTTGCTTTCTTCCCGTTGCAGCTCTTACAGAGCATCTGACAGTTATCGGGCGTTGTGTGCCCGCCCTTGCTCCAGGGCTTGATGTGGTCGCCTTCCATTTCTTCAAACTCAAAATGTTGGCCGCAAGTTGGGCAGATCCCCTCCTGTCGGCTGTATGCCGCCATTTTATCCCGTTTGTCAAACGCGCGGAGGTTGAGAAGCCGACCAGCAAAGGGGTCGGTATCCTTGCAGAGCAGGTACTCATAGATGCCCTTCGCCTTTTGTACATCTTCATCCTCATGCAGCCGTTTGGTTTCCGTTCCCATGACGGAGGAATTGTAGGCGCGGGTGTGGTACACGTTATAGAGATGGCACCAGTCCAGTCCCTTCATATCAGGGTAATACCTTGGGAAAATCCTTTGAACCCAGCTGATGACCTCCTGAAAATACTGCCAGAGTTCGTCGGCGTCTGCGTCGGATTTGTGCAGGGCCATATAATAGACTGGACGCGGTCACGGCAGAAATTCACCATACCGCACGGACATAACGACGGCGAATGTTATTGCTTTCCGGGGCGTGAATTATGAAATCACGCGCATTGACACATTCGAGGGGTATAAGGAAGATTTAGTGCTGTATTGCAAAGTGAAAGAGTAAAACAAAACGGGCAAGGAATAAAATATCCTGCCCGCTTTTTGTTATGTTTTACTTCTG
>CAZVRP010000038.1:0-15122 GCA_964630255.1 uncultured Oscillospiraceae bacterium
CCAGATAGTTGGCCGCGCCGCCGAGCATGATGCCCATGAAGGGTTGGGCGATGAAGATCATGATATAGCCGCCATCGCCCACCTTGCCGCCAGTGACGAAGCCGCCGATGACATTCAATGCCAGAGACAGGATGCCAAACAGGAAGGTGATGATGATAGCCTTCTTGGTGCCCAGCTTCTGGTCCATCACGCCGCACAAATAGCTGCCCACACAGGCCACCAAACCGGCACAGGCCAGCATGGGAGTGCAGGCCGCAGTGTCAAAGCCGATCTGAGCCATACGGGGAACGAAGTTCGACATAACGCCCAAAGAGAACAGCTCCATAATGCCCAGGGGGAAGATGATCTTCCACACATTTGGAGTCTTGAGGAACTTTTTGGGCTGCCAGACAGATGTCTTCTGGTACTCTAGCCCCTCCGCCAGAAGCGCGTCGGCCTTGGCCCGGTCAAAGGTCTTGTCGTTATCGGGATAGGCGTCCGCCTGCTCGGGATAGTCCTTTACACAGGTCAGCACCAGGATGCCCAGGATCAGACATACGCCGGCAAACATGTAGTAGATGCCGTTCAGCCCAACGCCGCCCAGCAATCCGGAGCACAGAGGCGTGGCAATGGTGGCGGACAGAGGAAAGCCGATGGTGACCACGCCCATGGCCAGCCCCTTCTTGGTGGGGAACCAGTTGGACACCACGTTCAAATTGGCGATGTAGGAGAAGCCCATGCCGCAGATATTGGCCAGGCACAGCAGAACAAGATAGATCGGGCTGGATGAGGCAAAGCTCCATATAGCACAGAACACTGCATTGGCGATGAGCGCCACGCCCCAGGAGAAGTGGCAGTTCTTCTTGCCGCACAGCCACCCAAAGAAGATGGCGCCGGGTACGCTGACCCATGCCGCGATGGTGGAGAACAGGTACAGGATGCTGGGGTTTTGCAGGCCGAACTTAGGGGCCCAGCCGGCGGGGATGGTCACGTTTAGAGAATCGTAGATGATCATAGAGTTGATGAGGATGCTGAAAAACGCCAGAATCAGTATCCCCCAACCCTTTCGGCCGAAGCCTTTTGCCGTAGACTTTGTCATTGCCAGAACCTCCTGTTAAATATTTATCCTATACGATGATTTTACAGCATTGTTGATTGCTTGACAAATATCCCGTTTTACCGCTTGCCATTCCATTTTGTTATATGTTAAGATGTGGTCAAAGGGGGCGCGCACATGGACTTAATCAAATTGCGATATTTTGTCTCTGCGGCGGAGAGCGGCAGCTTTTCCGAGACGGCCCGACAGGAGTACACCTCTCAGCCCAACATCTCCAAACAGATTTCCGCCCTGGAGGCAGAACTGGGGGCCAGACTGTTCATACGGGGTAACCGAAATATCCATCTGACCCGGGCAGGGGAATATCTCTATGAGCAAATATGTGAGCTGCCGGGAAAGCTGGATCAGATCTTTGACACCACCCGCGCCCTGAGCCGGGGGGACACAGGTGCGCTGACCATCGGATTGCTGGCCGGCCAGCGGCTCAACGCCGATATCGTGGCAAAATTTAATAAGTTCTCCCTGACATACCCCGATCTGAACTTTACTCTGGAGCGCGCCGGCTTCTCCTCCCTTCGGGTGGCGCTGGAATCCTTTCAGTACGACATGGTCATAAGCCTCTCTTTTGATGTGCAGGACAGCCCGGATCTGGCAGTAGAGAGCATCGGCAAACAGTCCCTGGCCATGTTCGTCAGCCGCATGAGTCCTGCGGCAGAGCTGACGGACCTGTCAAAGGCGCCCTTTATTGCTATCTCCCCCAGGGAGAGCTACGGCGGTTATGACCGGCTCATACAGTTTTGCCGCCGCCGTGGCTTTGAACCCAACATCGTCCGTCTGGCAGATTCCCTGGACAGTCTTCTGTTCTATGTGGAGGCGGGCGTAGGCGTGGCCGTCCTGGACCGGAACACCCGCCTGGAAACAGACCGGAATATCCGCATCCTGCCCATGGAAGGCCCAGAGGACGAGGATGTGGTAGCCGTCTGGCTCCGGTCCAATACCAACCCCAACATCCGCAAGATGGTAGACTGTCTGAAAGGGTAAAGTAAAAAAGTAAGCGTCAAACGACATGAAAAAGACCTGCGGAGAAGCAGGTCCGAGGAAACAGTATGGGAAGCAGTTGTCGGTGAGGGGCACATAGGCAAATCGGAATTCTATGGAGAAATTTTTATTGATAAAATATACAATTATAATTTCTGATATAAGGGAATATCAAGCGGGAACGCTGCCGATTTTGGCTATGAAACAATCGAATAAAACCATAAAATAATGTTTTATGGCGATGGTATTTATAAAATTTCTTGTAACTGTTGAGATACCGCGAAAAAAGATATCGTCAAAATGTAGAATTTTCAAGACGGCAATCGATTCATGATGCCAGACGCGGGGCAAACTGCTGTGCTGTTGCGAATACTCGCAAAACACATTCAACAATTATCGGCGTGGGAAGCCCCGCAGACTCCCGTTTTCTTCAGGAATTGTGATAAATCTGGCAATTTGGCGGGCGCAAGCCAAGAGGACAGGGCGGTCACGAGAGGCATCATCTCAATAGCGAGCAGAGCCCCAAAGAGATCATAGCTCATATCCCGTCAAGCTGCGTCGGTTGTCCGTTGTCTTTTATATGAGAAGAGCAAGAATTGCAGAGGCGAAGGCATGCGCTGCCGAGATCCGCAAGGTCGCGGATGCCGTCATAGGGCACCATGTTACCGCGCATAAAGCGTTTGTGGTCACATGCCCGCTTACCGGGAAAGTCCTGCGGGAACCGTTTCCGGAAGCCGTAAAAGGGATCCAATATGGCAAAAAGCTGCGGGGCTGCATTGTGGCCTTCACCTAGCCGGCGACGGCTCCAGGGAAACGTGGAAAGCCCTGTTGGCGCGGGAAGCTAAACCCCGCGCCTGCTGGGCTTAGGACATCTGAATAGCTACTTTTCTTTTTTCCATTTCTTTTTCGGGAAAAATATGGTACAATTTTCTGGATAAGCAATACGAGGTCATTGTATGAACGAATCGGCGAAAAAAATCATGATACTGGACGGCAACTCCATCGTCAACCGTGCGTTTTACGGCATCCGCATGCTCAACGCCCCGGATGGGACCCCCACCAACGGGGTCTATGGCTTCATTGCCATTCTCCAGCGGCTGCTGGAGCAGGAGCGGCCTGGGGCGGTGTGCGTTGCCTTCGACGTCCACGCCCCCACCTTCCGCCATGAGCTGAGCGCGGCCTACAAGGCCACGAGAAAACCCATGCCCCAGGAGCTGCGGGTGCAGATACCCATCTTAAAGGAACTTTTGGACGCTATGGGCATCCGCCGGTACGAGCTGGCCGGATGGGAGGCGGACGATCTCATGGGCACCATGGCGGCGGCCTGCGAAAGGGCGGGCTGGGCCTGCCGGCTGGTCACCGGGGACAAGGACGCCTTCCAGCTCATCACCGATATGACCCACGTCATCCACATCAAGACCCGCATGGGTCAGACGGAGACGATAGAATATGACCCGGCCCGCTTCCGGGAGGAGTACGGCCTGGAGCCGGCGGGGATGGTGGACCTGAAGGCCCTGATGGGGGATAGCTCCGACAACATCCCCGGCGTCCCCGGTATCGGGGAGAAGACGGCCCTGGACCTTCTGCACCGCTTCACCACCCTGGACGGGGTGTATGACAGCATAAACGATGCGTCCATCAAGACCGGCCAGCGGACCAAGCTGGCCGAGGGCGCCGAGAGCGCCCGGGCGTCCTATGTACTGGCCACCATCCGTCGGGACGCCCCCATGGGCTTCGATCCGGCGGAGACGGTCTGGCAGCTCCGCGCCACCGGCGCGCTGTACGACATCTGTAAGCGGCTGGGCTTCGGCCGGTTCATCGAGCGCTGGGGCCTGGAGCCAGGCCCGGAGGCTCCTGCGGCGGCGGATGCCGCCTCATTGCCCCATGTGACCGGGGATGCCGGGGCCGCGCTGCGGGCGATCCTGGCCTCGGATATGGTAGCTGTGGTGCCCATGGACGGCCTGGACGGGGTGAGTCTGTGTGACGGCAAGGCGGTATACGATCTGACTTGGGCCGACGGGGGCGAGGACTACAACGCCCTTTTGAAGGTCTTGTTCTCCCCGGATGTGAAAAAGCTCGGCCACCATGTAAAGGAGCTGATGGTCCTCCTTCTTGAGGAGGGCCTTGGGACGGAGGGTTTTATTTTTGACACGGCTCTGGCTGGGTATCTGCTGGAGGCCACCGCCTCCGATTACGGCCTGTCCCGGCTGAGCCGGAAGTATCTGGACCGGGACCTGGACGGGGCGGAGGCTGTATGGGCGCTGTATGGGGCGCTGCCGGGCATGCTGGACGAGCTGGACATGCACGGGCTTTATTATGATATCGAGCTGCCTTTGTGCGCCGTGCTGGCAGACATGGAGCGGGCGGGTTTTCTGGTGGACCGACAGGCGCTGTATGCCCTTGGTCAGGAGCTGTCCGAGGGCATCGCGGCCCTGCAGGAGGAGATATGGGCCCAGGCGGGGTGCCAATTCAACATCAACTCCCCCAAGCAGCTGGGCCAGGTGCTGTTCGAGCGGCTTGGCCTGCCTGCGGGTAAAAAGAATCATCGGGGCTGGAGCACCAATGCCGATGTGCTGGAGCGGCTGCAGGACAAGCATCCCATCGTGGGCCAGGTGCTGGAATATCGGGAGCTGACCAAGCTCAAGAGCACCTATACCGACGGTCTGCAAAAGGCCATCGGCCCCGACGGTCGCATCCACACCACCTTCCAGATGACCGCCACAGACACGGGGCGGCTGTCCTCCCGGGACCCCAACCTGCAGAACATCCCCGTCCGGCGGAAGCTGGGGGCCGGCATCCGGCGGATGTTCGTGGCCGGGCCGGGAAACGTGCTGGTGGACGCGGACTACAGCCAGATCGAGCTGCGGCTGCTGGCCCATATCTCCGGCGACGAGACCATGATAAACGCCTTTCTGTCCGGAGAGGATATCCACGCCGTCACCGCCGGTCAGGTCTTCGGCCTGCCCCCGGAGGCGGTAACGCCGGAGCTGCGCAGCCGGGCCAAGGCCGTAAATTTTGGTATCGTCTACGGTATCTCCGCCTTTTCCCTGGCCCAGGATATCGGCGTGCCTCAGTATGAAGCCAAGGCCTATATTGACACCTACCTGACCAAGTACCACGGGGTCCGGGAGTATATGGAAAACACAATCGCCCAAGCCCGGGAGCAAGGCTATGTGTCCACCCTCTTCGGTCGGCGGCGATATTTGCCGGAGCTGCACGCCTCCAGCTTCAACCTGCGTTCCTTCGGCGAGCGGGTGGCCCGGAATATGCCCATCCAGGGTACGGCGGCGGACATCATCAAGCTGGCCATGATCCGGGTATACGCCCGGCTGAAAGCGGAGCTGCCGGAGGCGCGGCTGCTGCTACAGGTCCATGATGAGCTGATCGTGGAGTGCCCGGCAACTCTGGCGGACCAGGCCGCAGACATATTGGAGCAGGAGATGGAGAACGCGGTGGACTATCCTGTGCCCCTCACCGCCGAGGCCAAGACCGGACGGAGCTGGGCGGACGCCCACTGATGACATCATGACAGTCCGCAAGGCAAAACAAAAGGATATCTCCGCCATCATGGCGCTGGAAAACGTTTGCTTTCCCTCGGACCCCTGGCCGGAGGATTTTGTCTGCCGCCGGCTGGATAAGATCATCGTGGCAGAGGAGAGGGACGGGCTCATGGGCTACGCGGCCTTTTCCTCCGTGCTGGACGAGGGGAGCCTGGACAGCATTGCCGTGGCGCCGGAGCGTCGGCGGCAGGGCGCGGCGGACGCTCTCATGGGAGAAATCGTCCGCCGGGGCCGGGACCAGGAGCTGGCGTCCATCACCCTGGAGGTCCGGGCGGGCAACGCCGCCGCTGCCGCGCTCTATACAAAGTGGGGCTTCGCTCAGGTGGGCCGCCGGACCAATTACTATGAGAGGCCCCGCGAAGATGCGATCATTATGACATTGGAGCTTTGAGATGCTGATACTGTCTGTTGAATCCTCCTGCGACGAGACGGCCGTGGCCCTGGTAGAGGACGGCCGGAAGGTACTGGCCGACGAGATATTCTCCCAGGTGGCCCTGCATGAGATATACGGCGGCGTGGTGCCGGAGATCGCCGCCCGGAGCCATTTGGAGGTCATCACCTACCTGGCGGATCGGGCCCTGGAAAATGCCGGCGTGACCCGAAAGGATATCCAGGCCGTGGCCTGCACCTATGCGCCGGGCCTGATCGGGGCGGTGCTGGTGGGTGTGAACTTCGCCAAGAGCGCGGCCCTGGCCCTGGGTGTGCCCTTAATCCCGGTGCACCACATCCGGGGCCATATCGCCGCCAACTACCTGGCCTATCCCGGACTGGAGCCGCCCTTTCTGTGCCTGGCCATATCCGGGGGCAACACCATGCTGGTGGGCGTCCGGGGATATACGGATATGTCCATCCTGGGTCAGACACGGGACGACGCGGCGGGGGAGTGCTTTGATAAGTCTGCCCGGGTGCTGGGCTTGGGCTACCCAGGAGGAAAGCCCATTGACGATCTCTCTCAAAAAGGCCGCGACGACGCTTACGACCTGCCCCGACCCTATGTGAATGGGTTCAATCCCTATGACATGAGCTTTTCCGGGCTCAAAACCGCCGTGGTGAATATCGTCCATCACGCCGAACAGACCGGGACGGTCCTGGATAAGGCGGGTCTGGCCGCCAGCCTATGCCGGGCGGTGTCGGAATCTCTGGTGGGACGGACCATGGCCGCAGCAGAGGCGCTGGGCTATGAGAACATCGCCGTGGCAGGCGGCGTGGCAGCCAACTCACGCATCCGCCGGGATTTCGAGGCTGCCTGCGAAAAAGCGGGCAAGCGGCTTTTTGTGCCGCCCATGCGCCTTTGCGGGGACAACGCAGCTATGATCGGCGCCCAGGGATACTATGAATTTCTGGCGGGACACACGGCTGACAGCAGCTTGAATGCCTATGCCACCATGGAGCTTTGACATGACATACATCACCCATTCCGAATTAGAGACCGAGGCTCTGGGGGCCCGGTTCGCAAAAAAACTCCCGGAGGGGGCCGTGGCAGCTCTGTACGGGGCGCTGGGCTGCGGCAAGACGGCCTTCGTCCGGGGCATGGCCCGGGGCATGGGCTTTGATGGCGTGGTCAACAGCCCCACCTTCACCATCGTCAACGAGTATGAGGGCGGCCGAAAGCCCCTGTTCCACTTTGATATGTACCGCCTAGGGGGCGCGGAGGAGCTGTATGACATTGGCTGGGAAGATTATCTTGAGCGGGGCGGCGTCTGCGCCGTGGAGTGGAGCGAGAATGTCCCCGGGGCCTTTGACGGAAATGAAATAACGGTCCGGTTCCGGAATCTGGGCGGCACGGACCGGGAGATCGTCATCAAGGGAGGGGGAGCATTATGCTGACGCTGGCATTGGAGAGCTCCGCCAAGGCCGCCTCTGCGGCGGTGTTTGAGGACGGAGGGAAGCTGCTTGGCCTGACATTTCAGAACAGCGGGCTGACCCACAGCCGCACCCTGTTGCCCATGGCGGAGGCGCTGCTGAAAAATCTGGATAAGACCGTCCGCGATCTGGACCTGGTGGCCGTGAGCCGGGGGCCCGGCTCCTTCACAGGGCTGCGTATCGGTCTGGCGGAGGCCAAGGGCCTTTGCTGGGCCCTTCAGATTCCCGCTGTGGGGGTATCCACCCTGGAGGCCATGGCCTTCGGCGGACCCGCCATGGAGGGGACCATGCTCTGCTGTGCCATGGACGCCCGCCGGAGCCAGGTATATAACGCCCTGTTCACCGTTGCGGAGGGAAAGCCCCTTAGGCTGACGCCGGACCGGGCCATTGACTTGGCGGCGCTGGAACAGGATCTTGCCGCCGCCGGGTGCCCCTGGGTCCTGCTTGGCGATGGGGCGGAGTTGTGTTATAATAGCCTGGACAGGAACAAAGTGGAGGTCCATCTGGCACCGGAACCCCTCAGACTCCAGAACGCCCGGGGCGTAGGCCTGGCCGCCATGGACAAGGAGCCGGTATCGGCTCATGAGCTGCTGCCGGTATATCTGCGGCTGAGCCAGGCGGAGCGGCAGCGGCTGGAAAAGATGGCCGAAAGCAAGGAAAAATAACTTTCAACAAGGAGAGACTGATATGAGCAACGTCATGGTATTCACCCACCCTCTGATCCAGCACAAGCTGTCCATCCTCCGGGATGAGAACACCAGCGCCAAGGAGTTCCGGGAGCTGGTCAGCGAGATCGCCCAGCTGATGTGCTACGAGGCCACAAGGGACCTGCCTCTGGAGGAGATCAAAGTCCAGACTCCCGTGGCAGAGGCGGTCTGCCACCGCATCGCCGGCAAGAAGCTGGCGGTGGTGCCCATTCTCCGGGCTGGCCTCGGCATGGTGGACGGCATGGTTTCCATGATGCCCAACGTGAAAGTGGGCCACATCGGCCTGTTCCGGGACCCGGATACCTTGGAGCCGGTGAAGTATTATTTCAAAATGCCCCCTGACATCGCGGAGCGGGACGTTATCATCGTGGACCCCATGCTGGCCACCGGCGGCAGCGCCATTGCGGCAGCCACGTTTCTTAAGGATGAGGGCGTCAAAAACATCAAGCTCATGTGCCTCATCGGCGCGCCGGAGGGCGTGGAGGCCATGCAGACGGCCCATCCGGACGTGGACATTTTTGTGGCGGCGCTGGACGACCACCTGAACGATCATGGCTACATCGTCCCCGGCCTGGGAGACGCAGGAGATCGGATATTCGGCACAAAATAAAATTACAGATCAGGCCGCACTTTCACAAGGCTGCAGCATATCAGCAAGGCGGCGGTGCGTGCGGCCGCGTTGACCATGAAACTTAAAAAGGCAGCATAAGGAAAGGCGAGGGCAGTTCTTCTGCGTGGCTCGCTTGACCACTCAAAATCGGGGGATGGCAGGTCCTGTCAATGAACGGGTCGCGCAGCGGTGCGCAGCAGCGTTGACAAGACCTGCCATCTCCGATAGGCCCCCGGCAATGATCTTACCGCAGTCCGCACGGACCCACAGGTTTCCGCTCCGGTAACGCCACATTGGGCAGAAGCGCCTCCGTTTCCGCCTCTACGCCGTCCACGCACTGCTTGATGATTGCTTTCTTGTATTCAAGTTCCATTGTCTGCCTCCTGTGCTTTCCGCTTTGCGACTTCCTCTTGCGGTTCTGTTCTGTAAATGCAAATTGCGCGACCCAAATACGTTTACAGCCATATTAGCATATTTTATAATATATTAGACGCGTCTGCCTGTCAAAAATGCATCAAAACTTTTAGGGGCTGCGTCTCATTAGGAGACAGCTCTTTTTTACGCCCATTTGACGATAGGGTCGGGGCGTGGTAAAGTAGGTACGGGCAAAAATGCGGGGACAGAGGAGGCGCGTGGCGGCGATGTATAAGATACTCATCGTGGAGGATGACCAGGCCATGGCGGAGGCCATGGAAAAGCAGATCGAATCCTGGGGCCACCAGGTATCCCGCGTCCGGGACTTTCAAAATGTCCTGGGGGAGTTTATGGCGTTTGACCCCCATCTGGTGCTGCTGGATATCGGTCTGCCGTTTTACAACGGGTATCACTGGTGCGAGCAGATCAGAAGGATATCCGACGTGCCGGTGGTCTTTATCTCCTCCGCCTCGGACAACATGAACATCGTCATGGCCATGGCCATGGGCGGGGACGATTTTTTGCCAAAGCCCGTGGATCTTGCGGTGATGACGGCGAAGCTCCAGGCCGTGCTCCGCCGGGCCTATGATATGGGCGGGAAGATACCGGTCCTGGAGCATCGGGGCGCGGTATTGAATCTGAACGACGCCAGCCTTTCCTACGAGGGACGGCGGGTGGAACTGACGAAGAACGAGTTTCGCATTTTACAGACCCTGATGGAAAACAAGGGCAAGGTGGTCAGCCGGGAGACTCTCATGATCCGCCTGTGGCAGATGGATTCCTATGTGGAGGAGAACACCCTCACCGTGAACGTGACGCGGCTTCGCAAAAAGCTGGAGGACGCGGGCCTGCGCGGCTTCATCGCCACCCGCGTGGGCGCGGGCTATATGGTGGGGTGAGAGCATGGAACGGGAAGCGTGGTACAGGCCCATAGGTCTTTATGTCCGCGCCCATTGGCGGAGCGGGGCGGCGGCACTGCTGGCGGCTGTCATCTTTGCCGTGGTTTTCGCTTTGTATGGCGCGCCGGCCGAGGCGGTGGTCTATGCCGCCGGGCTGTGCATTTTGGCGGAGGCTGTCCTTTTTGGAGCGGGATACGCCCGGTTTTGGCGCGGCCATTGCCAGAGGCGGGAGGCGCTGGAAAACCTTCTGGCGCTGACCGGCCCCCTGCCGCCGGCAGAGACGCCGGAGGGGACCGATTTCCGAGAAATGGCGGAGCGGATGAAGCGGGCCTATGGGGAGCTCGTCACCGAGACGGAAAACGCCCGGCGGGAAAGCCTGGACTGGTATACTGCCTGGGCTCATCAGATCAAGACGCCCATCGCCGTCATGCAGATGACCCTCCAGGGGGAGGATACCCCGGAGCACAGGGCGCTGGGATCGCAGCTTTTTCGCATCCGGCGGTATGCGGAGATGGCGCTGAGCTATCTGCGGCTGGGAGAGGGCGTGTCCGATCTGGTCATAGGCGTCTGTGAGCTGGACGGCATCATCCGACAGGCGGTGCATAAATACGCCTTCCAATTCATCCGGAAACGGTTAAACCTTCGCTATGAACCGACCGGCACGAAGGTCCTGACGGATGAAAAGTGGTTATCGTTCATCATAGAGCAGCTTTTGGACAACGCCGTCAAATATACGCCCGCCGGCTCCGTCACCATCGCGGTGACGAGGGAAAAGGTCCTGTCCATCGCAGATACGGGCATCGGCATCCGGCCGGAGGACGTGTCCCGCGTCTTTGAAAAGGGCTTTACGGGCTATAACGGGCGGACAGACAAGACCGCCACGGGCCTGGGCCTGTATCTGTGCCGGACGGCGGCCGAAAGGCTCAACCACCGTATTTGGGCCGAATCCGTGCCGGGGCAGGGAAGCACGTTTTATCTGGACCTGCACAGGGATAAGCTGGAAGTGGAGTAGGTCTTACAAAACTGTCACATCCGGGGGCCGAAATGTCACCCTTTTCGATTTCGGCGGCCCGGATGTCCTGTTATCATGGAGGCGCAAAGGAGGTCATGACGATGACGATTCTTGAAGTACAGGGCCTGGGAAAAATATACACCGGCCGTTTTGGCGCCAACCAGGTCAAGGCCCTTTCTAACGTGTCCTTCTCCGTGGAGCGGGGGGAATATGTGGCCATCATGGGCGAGTCCGGCTCCGGCAAGACCACGCTTTTGAATATCCTGGCTGCCTTCGATAAGCCCACCAGCGGCAAGGCGCTGCTGGAAGGGAAAGATCTGGCCGCCCTCCGGGAGAGCGAGCTGGCCGCCTTCCGGCGGGACAGCCTGGGCTTCGTGTTCCAGGACTTCAACCTGCTGGACACCTTCAATCTTCGGGACAACATTTTTCTGCCCCTGGTGCTGGCGGGGAAGGGGTATCTGGAGATGAGCCAGCGGCTGCACCCCATTGCCCAAAAGATGGACATCACCGATGTGCTCATGAAGTATCCCTATGAGGTCTCCGGCGGCCAGAAGCAGCGGGCCGCCGTGGCCCGTGCGGTCATCACAAGGCCCAAGCTGTTGCTGGCCGATGAGCCCACCGGGGCGCTGGATTCCAAGTCAGCCGATGGACTCATGGACCTGTTTTCCGAGCTCAACGCCGAGGGCCAGACCATCCTCATGGTCACTCACTCCGCCAAGGCCGCCAGCCATGCCGGGCGGGTGATCTTCATCAAGGACGGGGAGCTGTTCCACCAAATCTACCGAGGCGAGAACACCAACGAGCAGATGTACCAGAAGATCGCCGACACCCTGACCCTGCTGGCCACGGGAGGGAAACAATGAACAGCCGGTTTTTCAGCCGTCTGGCCGGTCAGAATCTGCGGAAGAACAGCCGGGCCTACGGGCCCTATATCCTGGCCTGCGTCATCACGGTGGCAATGTTTTACATCATTCTTTCCCTGGGCTCCAACCCGGATGTGAAGTCCATGACCGGGGCGGAGACCGTCCAGATCATTCTGCGCTACGGCGTGGTCGTGGTGGGCCTGTTCGCGGTGATATTCCTCTTTTATACCAACAGCTTTCTCATCAAGCGGCGCAAGCGGGAGTTCGGCCTTTTCAACGTGCTGGGTCTGGAGAAAAAGCATCTGGCCAAGGTCATCGGACTGGAGACAGTGTATGCCGGCCTTCTGAGCCTGATCCTGGGCCTTGTCTTTGGCATCGCCCTGGACAAGCTGCTGTTTCTGGTGGTGGCGAGGATACTGGGCGTCGCCCCGCCTCTTGGCTTTTTTGTCAGCCCTCTGGCCATCGGCGTGACGGCGGCCCTGTTCGCGGCTATCTATCTGCTCATCTACCTCAACAGCATCCGGCAGGTGTATGTGGCTCGGCCGGTGGAGCTGCTGCAGAGCGAGCACGCCGGGGAGCGGGAGCCCCGGGCCAAGTGGTTCATGGCCCTTCTGGGCCTGACGTGCCTGGGCGGCGGCTACTATATCGCTATTGCCACAACGGATGTGATACAGGCCATGTTCATGTTTTTCGTGGCGGTGGTGCTGGTGATCGTCGGCACCTATCTTCTGTTCACCGCCGGAAGCATCGCCTTTTTGAAGCTGCTCCGGGCAAACAAGCGGTACTATTATAAAACAAAGCACTTTACCGCCGTCAGCGGCATGATGTACCGGATGAAACAAAACGCCGTGGGCCTGGCCAATATATGCATCCTCAGCACGATGGTGCTGGTGATGATCTCCGGTACCAGCTGTCTCATGCTGGGCATGGAAACCAGTC
The DNA here is from genome assembly GCA_964630255.1 of uncultured Oscillospiraceae bacterium. Classification (GTDB taxonomy): domain Bacteria; phylum Bacillota; class Clostridia; order Oscillospirales; family Oscillospiraceae; genus CAJOIG01. Next base: position 12,942 of record CAZVRP010000038.1, read on the forward strand.
TCATGGAGCGCTATCCCTTTGACGTGAACATATCCAGGAGCAACGCCGGGACCATAGAGCTGGTGCAGAAGGCCGTGGCGGACGCGGGCATCCGGCCGGAGGGCGAGGTGCGCTACGCCTATATCGCCTTCGCCGCATTGCAGGGAACGGATAGTCTGGATGTCACGACGGATTATACCTACGACACAGACACGGCGGCGCGGTTCGCCGACGTGCTGGTGACAGACCTTGACGACTATAACCAGGCTACCGGCCAGAGCATGACCCTGGCCCCGGACGAGATACTGCTCAAAGTGGACCGGGCGGAGTACGGCGCGGATACCCTGGACCTGCTGGGCAGGACCTATGCCGTGAAGGAGCAGGTCCAGCCCATGGTGAAAAACGGCAATCTGACAGCCAACCTTTCCACCTCCTGGTATATCGTGGTGGCGGACATGGAGGAGCTGGGGCGCATCGGCGCCGCCCTAGCCGCGTCGGGGGACGTGGCCGGGTCCGAGCAGTACCAGATCGGCGGCGATTATCAGCTGCGGGAGTTTTACGGCTTTGACGTGGCGGATGACGAGACGGCCCTGGAGGCGCGCCTTGCCATCCGGGCGGCCTGGCAGGAGGCGGCGGAGGACGGGAGCGTGGACCTGGCGGGCACCTACGAGTGCCGGGCCTGGGAGCGGCAGGACTTCGTGAGTCTGTACGGCAGCCTGTTCTTCCTCGGTATGTTTCTGGGACTGCTGTTCACCATGGCGGCCATCCTCATCATCTACTACAAGCAGATCAGCGAAGGCCGGGACGACCGGGAGCGGTTCCAGATCATGCGGAAGGTGGGCATGAGCCGCCAGGAGGTGAAGCGTACCATCCACGCCCAGGTGCTGACCGTGTTTTTCCTGCCTCTTGTGACGGCAGGGCTGCACACGGGCTTTGCATTCCCTATCATCAACCGGGTGCTTACGCTGTTCAATCTGAGGGGTACGGACTTTTATCTATGGTGCGTGCTGGTCACCTTCGGCGTGTTTGCGGCGCTGTATGCGGTGGTCTATGCCCTCACGGCCCGGACCTACTACAGGATCGTCAGCGATTGACGGAAAGGAGATACCTTATGCGCGTAACGGCTATATGCTTTATCATACTGCTGCTGACGGGGGCGCTGCTGCCTGGGTGCAGCAAGGACGTGGTGCTGGACGTATACGGCTCGGCGGTCGCCGCCGCAGGGAACGTGGGCCTCACCAGCGGCCTGTTCCTAAAAGGGGACAGGACCTTTGGGGCGGATAAGTACACAGGCACCTATAAGGCGGATTACAATGATTTCACCGGCCAGGAGTGCCCCTTCGGAGGCACTATGCTGGAGCAGCGGGCCCAGGAGCATGTGACCGTCACCTGCTCCGTAGAGTGTGTCTCCGGCGAGGCGGCGCTTGTCTGGAACTGCGGGGCTGATGACCCGGTGGTGATTGCCGACGGGGAGGGGACCTTTGAGCAGACGGTCTTTCTGACCCCCGGAAGCAATTACTTTGACCTGACCTTTGACGGCTTCACCGGCAGCGTGGCGCTGACGATCGAGTGAGCGGCCGGGGCATAGGCGGCCTCCTATGGATGTGTCATGGTTTTTCTGGCGCCATTCCTTGGCAAAATGTCATAAAACGGACCGGCTTTCTGGACAAAAAGACTATATCATTTGACAAAATGCGCAAATCATGCCCTTTTTCTTGGTAAGAATGTCTTGACATATCCATTAGAAAGGTTTATAGTGCAGACAATGAAACGGCAAGGACGTCGCGACATGAAGTCGGGACGTCCCTGCCGTTTTTTATTTACCAAGTTCAAGGGAGGAGTTCAAAATGACAGAAGAAATCTTAGAGGCCATATCCGGCATGACATTTGGCGTATGGTTCCTCATAGGCGCGGCGCTGGTGTTCTGGATGCAGGCCGGCTTCGCTATGGTAGAGAGCGGCTTCGCCCGGGCGAAGAACGCCGGCAACATCCTGATGAAGAACCTGATGGACTTCTGCATCGGCACATGTGTGTTCATTCTCATCGGCTTCAGTCTGCTGCTGGGGGAGGACCTGGTGGGATTCATCGGTAAGCCCGGCTTTGATATCTTCACAGCCTACGAGAGCTTTGACTGGTCCAACTTTGTGTTCAACCTGGTATTCTGCGCCACCACCGCCACCATCGTTTCCGGCGCCATGGCGG
>CAZVRP010000039.1:0-6955 GCA_964630255.1 uncultured Oscillospiraceae bacterium
CCCACGATGTAGATGGCGCTGGTGTGCTCCTCCGCCAGGTGGCCGCAGCTCATCATGGAAAAGCCGTGGAAGGGGTGGAAGGCGTGAGCGAAGCGATATTTGCGGATATACTCCTGGTCGGTGGCAAAATACTCCCCATACCGGTCCATATCCGGTAGGATGTTCATACTGTCATGCTGGAACATCTCATAAAGCTTTCGCAGATAGGGCCAACGCTCGTCATGGAACCACCCGTCGCAGATGCTGGGCACGATGAACACGCATCTGTCCGAGAGCACCCGCTTGTGGCGTATTACCTGGGCAGACAGGGCCTGCATCATCTGGATGGGATTGGTACCCATGCCCGCGCCGTAGTGGAAGTCAGCGGGCATGCCGAACACCACCACGTCGTACTTCTTCTCCGCCCAGTGCACATAGGTGCGCTTGTCGGCGGTGGCCCAGGCGATGGGCTGCATCTCTTTCGCCCAGCCGGAGTTGATCTCGATCTGGCGAGACGCCGTATCCAGCACGGCATCGCAGCAGAAAAACTTTTTGCCCATCTTCTCTTCCATGAGCATGCCCTGCTCATCGAATTTGGAGCGCATGACGCTGGATGTAGACACAGGCACAAAATCCGGTGCATGCATCACCCGGGGCACATGGTGTCCGGCAATAGACCGCCAGTGGGTAATGCCGGTGGCACAGTGCTTGTACCCGCCGGAATAGCCGCCGTAAGGATTGCCCTGGGTGTGCCCGATCAGGATAGGGATGTCCGCATCGAATACATATTTGTTCATAATAACGTGGTCCCCGGAGGCGGTATAACCCAGGTCCACCAGGTGGTCATAGTCCTCGCTGTCGTGGCTGGTGATTTGACCGGATGGATAGAATTGGCCAAACAGGTCGTCGCCCAAAATGGTCCTCATCTCCGCCACAGTGGCCCGGGGATGCAGGCCGTTTGAGAACAGCAGCAACACGTCTTTTTTCTCTACACCCCCGACGTACAGTTCGTCCAGGCAGGCCCGTATGGCCACCTTCCGATGGCTGGTGGGCTGATTGCCTCCCTTGACGATGTCCGGGATGACGATCACCGCCGTTTTGCCCGGCCCGGCCAGTTCCCGCAGAGCGGGCATGCCAATGGGGCGGCGTATGCTGTCCAGGGTGGCTGCATAAAGACTGTCCCAGTCCTGCGCAAGGCAGGGCGGGTCCGGCACCGTCTCTCCGGGGATGAACACATCGGTCCAGTCCGGCAGCTGGGCACTCATCATACCGTTGCCGTATTCAAAATCAATCTTCATGGTCCGCTCCTTACTCGCCCAGATACAGGCGGATGATCTGCAGATATTCCTCGGGATAGAAGCCTATCTCCCCCTCGAACCTGGTCAGGGCGATGAGACCTCCATCGATCTCATCGATGGAGGCGAGCATAGAGGCGTTGTCAGCTTTTAGGCCGCCGCCGTATACCACGTCCATGCCTCCGGTGCGCTCCTTCACAAACCGGGCGATCTTCCGGATATAGAGCTTGTCCGCCGGGGTCTTGCCCGGTCCGATGCTCCAAACCGGCTCATAGCCTATCACCACCCGGCTCTTGTCCACGTCTGCCAGACCCACATCCAGCTGCCGGCCCAGGATATTTTCCCAATCGGACTGCTCCTCGCTGGTCTCCCCGATGCAGTACAGCACCGTGAGTCCCTGGTCCTGAGCGCGTTTGATCTCCTGGTTCAAGAGCCGGTCTACCGCCGCCGCGTCCGTGCTGCCCCCCTCGGCCAACACGCCCTTTTTGTCGTTGCGCTCCTCGCAATGACCTATCAAGGTGCTCTCGCAGCCCATAGCCTTTACGATGGAGGCGGGCCGGTTGGTGGTAAAGGCGCCGAAATTGCCGCCCACCGCCGTATCCATGCGGTAGACTCCCTGGCTACCGAGCCGCACGGGGCTGTCCGGACAGCGGGCCGCCGCCGCGCCCAGCAGCTGGGCCTCCGGCAGATACTGTACGAACTCCACCGCCGCCGGGTCGTATCTTTTCAGCCCCTCCTGTGTCGCGGCCACCACGGCCCCGCCCCAGTCCTTCACCGGGGCCAGGCGGTTCACGCCCCCCAGTTCCACCGGCACATCGAAGCGTTTCAAATTCAGATAGATGTGTTTCATGCGTTCACCTCAAAAACGCGTATTCCGGCCAATCGCCCCCCATAAGAGGCAGGGCGTAGTCGAAAAATTCATCTGTTATCCCGTTCCCGTTGGATATCCATCCCAGGGGGAATTTTTTCTCCGCGTTGGCCACCTCCGCCAGGGGCACCAGTTCCATGGAGCTGGCATAGACCGGCCGGCGCTCCGCCCGGATGGACACCATGCGACCGCTCTCGCCCCGCAGGGCCGCGTTCACTGCGTACCGCCCCACAGCATAGGCCTCCTGCCGGTCTACCGGCGACACATAGGGGATAGCCGTCCTGCCCAGCAGCCCCGGCTTCTCAGCCCTGGATTTGATACCCAGCTTTTGGGTAATGGCGTCCGCCACATGCTGAGCTGCCCCGCCGGGGACGGTGTGGCCGAAGCCGTCTATGATGCCCGTGTCTGCCAAGGGCTTGCCGTCCGGGCCCCGGACGCCCTCGCTCACCGTCACCAGCAGGCCCCTGCCTCTGGCCCAGGCGGTCTCGATGTCGGCCATCATTTTATCCTCGTCCACGGTTAGCTCCGGCAGGTAGGTCAGCACCTCGCATCGGGTCAGGCGCTTGGCCATATAGCTGGCTGCCGTGACCCAGCCGGCGTTGCGGCCCATGAGTTCCAGCACCACCACGTGGATGGGGAGGGCCGAGGCGTCCAATGCCAGTTCTGAGGCGCTCATAGCGGCGTACCGGGCGGCAGAGCCAAAGCCCGGGCAATGATCGGTGAGCAACAGGTCGTTGTCCATGGTCTTGGGGATGCCGATGACCCGCAGGTCCAGCCCCTTCCGCTTTGCCATCTCGTTGACCTTGTGACAGGTGTCCATGGAGTCGTTGCCGCCGTTATAAAAAAACGCGCCGATGTTGTATTTTTTCAGCGTCTGAAGCACTGTGGGATAATCGGCGTCTTCCAGCTTCCGGCGGCAGGAGCCGATGGCGGAGGCCGGCGTATGACCCAAGCGGGAGACAGTCCCGGAACTCACGTCCGTCAGGTCGATCAGGTCCCCGGCCAGGATGCCCTCCGCCCCGAACCGGGCAGCATATATTTTATCTACCTGCCCGCTAGCCTGGGCCGCCTCGACCACGCCCTGGAGGGAGCAGTTGATGACGGCGGTGGGGCCACCCCCGTGTGCTACCAGGATGTTCATGCCCATGTCATATTCCCTTCCGGCGGTACCGCTCCGCCATCTCGTCCAGGGTGACAGGCTCTATCAGCGGGGCCTTACCCACGGAGTCGAACCGAACGATAAGGGTGCCCACGACCTCCTTCACGCCCCGCTCGATGCAGTCCACGATCCGGGCCACATCCGCGTCTGGCACATTGCCGTACATCACGGTGTCCATGATGGGCGGGAAGAACACCCGGGGATCGAAGGCTGAGGGATTTTGCGCCAGCAATTCCCAGATGCCGCCGATGGAGGGACTGTCCCGAAGGGCAGGCTCATCCCGGAACAACTCCCGGAGATTGCGGGTGACCGCCAAGCGGATGTCCGTGTCCACATTGATCTTGCGGATGCCCAGCTTGGAAACCTCCTGGAGCTGCTCGATCCTGATGCCATAGGCATCGTGGATGTCGCCGCCCAGGGCGTTGATCTCCCCGACGATATACTGGGGCACGGTGGAGGAGCCGTGGCTGACCAGGGTACCCTCTATCCCCGCATGGAGCATGCACTCCTTGGTAGCAATTGCGATCTGCTTGCGTATCACGGTGTCCTTGCCCTTGTTGGCCCCGTGCTTGGTACCGTAGCTTATGGCCAGAGCGTCCACCCCGGTCCTGCGGAAGAACTCCACCGCGTCCAGGGGGTTGGTGTAGGTGCTGGCGGCGGCGAACACATGGTCCTCCACGCCCGCCAGGACCCCCAGCTCACCCTCCACCGTAACGCCCCGTTCATGGGCGTATTTGACCACCTCCCGGGTCAGCTCCACGTTCTTGTCAAAAGGCAGACTGGACCCGTCGATCATCACGGAGGTATAGCCTCCGGCGATAGCGGCCTCGCAGGCCTCGAAGCTCTTGCCATGGTCCAGATGCAGGGCCACGGGGATGGGGCTGTGCTCGGCGTACTTCTTCACGGCGTTGGCGATGTTGACGGCACCCTTTTTCTTGTCCTCCAGCGTTCCGTGCTGGAAATCTGTCCGGCCGCCCATGAAGGCGTTGGCCAGGTCCGCCCCCTGCAATATGGCGGCGGAGCGGAACACCTCGTGGACCTCTATCACGGCCTTGGCTTGACACACGGCGTTGACGTTGAACGCCCCCTGAGCGTAATTATAGGTCTCCGTGGCGTCCAAAATGGCTCTCATAGGTACCAGCGGCATATCGGGATACCTCCTTTGATAAAACGCGCCCGCAGGCGCTCGTTTATTCTGTCACGATTTATTATACTCTGGACGCCGGGAAAAAGCAAGATAGGCACCGCGTCAGGGCTTTCCTTTTGCGGTCGGGCCGTGATACAATACGAATATTCTGAAAAAAGGGGCGCGACTATGGAGATAAATCTGGCACACGGCGGCATAAGAGCCGCCGCTGTGACCCAGGGCGGGGAGCTTGTCTCCCTCCGGGACGGAACGGGGACGGAATATATATGGGGTGGGGACAGGGCTTTCTGGTCGGGACAAAACCCCGTTTTATTCCCCATTGTAGGAGCTCTGAAGGATGGCGCGGTCAGGTTTCGGGACCGGCGGTATGAGATGGACCGGCACGGCTTTGCCCGCCGCCGGGAGTTCACTCTGGCGGAGCGGGGACGCGGTCATGTGGTCTTTGAACTGCATGAGGACGCCGGTACCCTGGCCCAGTATCCCTATCACTTCCGGCTGCGGGTGCGCCATCAGCTTCTGACCGATGGGTTTTATACGGAGTATGAGGTGGTCAACACCGGCGGCGGGGACATGCCCTTCTGCATCGGCGGCCACACCGCCTACCGCTGTCCCCTCCATGAGGGAGAGCGGTTCGAGGACTACCGGCTTGTCTTCGACGAGCCGGAAGACGCCGCCGCCATCCCGGTGCTGCCCGGCGGACTGCTGGCCCATGACCGGCGGGACCCGGCCCTGCGGGACGGCGGCATAGATCTGGACCACCACATATTCGACCGGGCGGACACCTTGATATTCGAGGGCCTCCGCTCCAAGGGCGCGAGCCTGGTCCACAGAGACACTGGCCGGGGCGTCCATGTATCCTTTGGGACATTTCCCATGCTGGGCGTATGGACGCCGTCAGGGAAAAACGCTCCATTCATCTGCATCGAGCCCTGGCAGGGCTGCGCCTCCTTTGACGATGACAGCGGCGTTTTTGAGAGGAAGCCTTATTGTGTCATCCTCTCCCCCGGCGAGGCAAAGCGCCTGCGGTACACGGTGACTATCCTGTAAAGCCGACCGCCCATGGAAATGGCCGGCCCTGTTTTTTATGCCAGCATCACGCCGCCTGCCGGGCGGATAGACAGGACATGGCAGCTGTCCCGGCCCAGGATCGATTCAGTCCGGGCCTTGAAATCCTCCAGCATATCCAGAGGCACGAATGCCTGGGCTGTGCCGCCGAAGCCGCCTCCGTGGACCCGGACGGCCCCCCGCCCGGCCAGAACACGCTGACACAGAGCGATGGTCACCATGAGGGATTGCTCATGGACCTGCCCGGCGGGAACGATATTTTGCAGATACATGGCGGAGGAGGCCCCGGAGGCGCGGACCAGCTCAAAAAAACGTTCAAAATCCCCTTCCCGCAGGGCCTGGGCCTGGGCGGCGGCCCGCTCATCTTCTCCGTAAAAGTGCATGGCACGCAGGACGGCCCGGTCACCGGCGGCCCGGCGTACCCGGGGCAAGGCATACATGAATTCCTCCTCCGGCACGTCCCGGAGGACGGCCTTGCCGAACAGGCGGCTCACCGCCGCCAACTCATCTGTGATGGCTGCGTACTCGTCTGTCAAGTCCCCGTGGTCCGCCCCGGAGTCCAGGATGCACAATGAATAGCCAGCGGCCCGCAGATCCAGTTCGATCCTGTCCACCACGGGATTGGCGGGATCCGCAAAGTCGATGGCCGACACGCCCCCCACGGCGGAGGCTGTCTGATCCATCAGGCCGCAGGGCTTGCCGAAGTATGTGTTCTCCACCCACTGGCCCGCCTGGGCGATCTCCATGGGAGAGAGTTTTTTGCTTCGGCCGTCCCCATTGAGGAACAGCTCGTTCATCATCACCCCCAGCAGCACCTCATAGGCCGCGGAGGAGGATAGACCGCTGCCCCCCGGCACGTCGGAGACTACATAGGCTTCAAGGCCGGCATCCTCCATGGGACAGCCCAAGGCGGCGAAGCGGGCCGCCATGCCCCGGACCAAAGCGGCGGAGGTGTTTTTCTCCTCCGGGCGGGACGCCAGCTCTCGAAGGGAAACGGTCACTGTCGGATAGCCCTCGGACCGGATGCGGACGACGCCTCCCGGGCAGGGCGCGGCGGCAGCCAGAATATCCATATCCACGCTCGCCGCCAGCACATGCCCGTGCTGATGGTCCGTGTGATTACCCCCCAGCTCCGTGCGTCCGGGGGCGCTGAAAAAGGCCGCTGGGGCGGTATGAAACGTGCTTTCAAAGCCGTTCAGGACGCCCGCATAGCGCCGCCGGGCGGCCTCCAGACGCTCCATGCCGTACAGGCGGATGAGCGATCCATCCAGCGCACCTGATACCAGACGTGTCTTAAGATCGAACTGCTCCATGATCGCGCCTCCCAAATATGTTTGATGACACTTGCAGTATACAGTATTTTCCCGATTTACACAATGGGCGGATAAAAGCATATTGCGATTTTGGCAGAAAAGCGTGTATAATAGAGAAAGAGCTATATA
>CAZVRP010000039.1:7055-14989 GCA_964630255.1 uncultured Oscillospiraceae bacterium
ATAGAGAAAGAGCTATATACTATATAATTGAGGAGCATATCCCATGGAACTTACACTCAACAGCGCGGTGGTGAGCGAGCAGCTGTCCGGCATCCGTAACTTCGCCTATCTGGTGAAGAGCACCCCCGGGGCCCTGGGCTTCACTCTGGGCGAGCCGGACTTGAACACCCCGGACGCCATGAAAGAGGCGGTCAAGGCCGCCCTGGACGCCAACGATACCCACTATCCCCCCGGCAACGGTTATCCCTACACCCTGGAGGCCATCTCCGCGTTCGAGGCCCGGGCCCATGACCTACACTATTCCCCGGAGGAGATCATCCTCACCGACGGAGCCACGGAGGGGCTTTTCGTGTCCCTGTCCACGGTGCTCAATCCCGGCGACGAGGTCATTATCCCCACCCCGGCCTTCGGCCTGTATGAGTCCATCACCCGCCTGTGCCGGGGCGTACCTGTGACGCTGCCCACGGAGCATAACCGTTTCCAGATCGATCCCGAAGCCCTCCGGGCCGCCATCACCCCCAGAACCAAGGCGATAGTTTTGACCTCCCCAAACAACCCAACCGGGTGCATCTATAAAAAGGAAACGCTGGACGCCATCCATGACATCCTCAAGGATAAGCCCATATTCGTGCTGTGCGATGACGTGTACCGGGCGCTTGTCTACACAGAGGGCTATCACAGCTTTTCCGAGTATCAGGACATGCGGGATAGGATCATCGTAGTCCAAAGCTTCTCAAAGCCCTACGCCATGACCGGCTGGCGGCTGGGCTATCTGATGGCAGACGCCCCCATCCGGGAACGGCTGCAGGTGTTCCACCAGTACTGCGTTACCTCCGCGCCGTCGTTTTTACAGACGGCCTGCGTCACGGCGCTACAGAGCGACACCGCACCGGCGGCGGTCCTGTTCCGCCGGCGGCGGGACTATGTATACAAGCGGCTGACCGATATGGGGCTGCCTGTCCAGGAGCCGGAGGGCGCGTTTTATATGTTCATTCCCGTCGGCCGGTATGGCATGGATTCCAAGGCCTTCTGCGAGAGGATGCTGAAGGAGGCTCTTATCGGGCTGGTACCCGGCGTCTACTTCGGCACGGAGGGGTATGCCCGCCTTTCCTACTGCTACTCTGACGAGGATCTGAAGGAGGGGCTGGACCGGATGGAGAGATTCATCCAGCGCCTGGAGGCATAAAGCGGCATAATAAAAACCTGTAGTCATAAGCGAACAATATCCGCACGGTCGGTGTTCAACGCTTGTGAATACAGGTTCCAACCGGCAGGCCCGCATGATATGCGGACCCGCCTTTTTGTGAAAATCATTCAGCCGTCAGGCCTCCAGGAAGACACTGGGGGTCTTTTTGTATGTGGCCAGGCTGACGCCCACAAGGGCGATAGCGCAGGCGGCGGCGCCGGGCACCGTAGGACCCAGGCCGAAGGGCGTCCCCGCCAGTTTCCAGCCCACGCATACCACGAAGCCGGCCGCCATGCCGGAGATGATACCGGCTGTTGTGGCTTTGCGCCAGTACAGGGCGGCAAACGCCGGAAGGCCCGCAGCAGCGGCATAAAAGCTCCAGGCAAACATCAGGATGTTATAGGCGTTTTTGATGTACAGCGCGATCACAAGGGCCCCAAGAGTCAACACCACAGAAAAGACCCGGGACAGGAGTATCTCGGTCCTGTCCTTCATGTCGGGGCGGATGGTCTTGCCGATGTCGTGGACGCATGTCTGCACGGAGACCAGCAGATAGCTGTCCGCCGTGGACATGATGACGGATAAAATGCCAGCCAGGGCCAGTCCCGTCAGGCCGACGGGCAGCACGGCGATGGCCAGGGCCGGGACCACGGCATCGGTGGAGCCGTACCGGGCCAGGACGTCGCTGCCGATGATCTGGTGGGCAATGATGCCCATGAAAAACACCAGAACGATAGTCACGCCGTAGACGGCAGTACCCAGGAACATACCCTTTTTCGCACTCTTTCTGTCCCGGGCGGCGAAGGCCCTCTGCCACATCTCCGCCCCGGCCATGGTGAACACCAGATAGGTGACGATATCCCCCAGAATGTCGCCGTTTATATAGGGCTTGACCAGCGCCGGGTCCAGATGCAGGGTAAAGTTGGAAAACCCGCCCACATGGAGGATGGAGGCTAGGGGGATCAAGATGTATACGAACAGAATGAGCATATAAAATTGCAGCACATCCGTATATACCACGCCGAACAGACCGGATGTGGCGGTGTAGACGATGAATACTACGCAGGCAATCAGGGCACCCAGCTCATAGGACAACCCCACCGCGTCGCCCAGCATGTTGATGATGGTTGCCGTAGCCGACACCTGGGAGGCCACTGTGCCCATCATGGTGAAGGCAATCAGGGCAGAGAGGATAAGCTTGGCCGCCCGGCCGAAGCGACGGGAGAACAGCTCCGGGATGGACGTGATATCGTACTTCAGGCCGATGTCCGATATGCGGCCGGACAGGCCGGAGAAGATGAACATCCCCAGAAGATAGGGCACTGCCGTCAACACGGCCTTGAAGCCGTCGGAATAGGCCACCCCGGCCCGGCCCATCAGCCCGCTGCCGCCGATGATGGTAGCGCATACCGTGGCCATGAGTACCATCGGTCCGAAGGAATGGCCGGCTACATAGTAGTCGCCGGCGTTTTTTACCCGCTTGCTGCATGCGACGCCTATGACCACCATGACCAGAAGATACAGGCCTATGATGGCAAGATCCCATCCGGTGAACTGACTGTGATCCATACTCCTCTCCTTTCCAAAGCGTTGTGCCTCCGAACAATGACAAACAATTAATTTAATAATTATTATATATCAACAATTGATATTTGTCAATTGAACGGCGAACAGTGAGAAATCCTTGACTTGACGGTGGATGAGGTGTATATTTTTCGCAGATCTGATTGCATATCTTGACTGGAACTTCGGAGGGTATTGGCCATGAGCTTTCAGGCCGCGCCTGACGGTGAGATACCTATTTTTACGGCCCTGGCGCTGATGCAGCGCCTGCTGGCCCTGAGTCACTCGAAAAGAGAGTATGGCTTCACCCGGACTCAGATCGGCATCTGCGCCGCGCTGCTGTCCGGCGGGGCCATGAACATGACCCAGCTGGCGAACTATATTTCCGCATCCAAGGAGCAGACTACCCGGGCGCTGGCGCCCTTGGCGGACGCAGGTCTGGTGGAGCGGTTCGAGCAGCCGGACAACCGGACCCGCGTGTACGTCCGACTGACGGAGGAGGGGCGGCGGTATGTCAAGGAGCGCTGGGCCGAGCTCAAGGGAAACGTGGAGCAGCGGCTGGCGGCCTCCGTCACAGCAGAGGAACGGGAGGCGCTGGACCAAGCCGTCCGCGTCCTCATCGACGTGCTGAAAAAGGTCCGCTGAAATAAAAAAATATGGGCGTCGGGCTATGTGGGCCTGACGCCTGTGCGCTTATTCAGTTTGTGCGCTCCTGATCGGGGCAGAGCCGGAGGCTGATCTCCCCGCTTTGGAGCAAAACCCGGCTGCCGTCAGGATGCTCCACCAAAAGGCCGCCGTCCTCCTCGATGGCCAGGGCCCGGGCCGGGCGGCACTCCTCACCGCGCCAGTACCATACATCCCGCCCCAGGATCATGCTCCAGCGGCGATAATCCGCCATCCAGGAGCGGTCGGCAGGGTCCGCCGTGACGGTCAAAAGCTCCCGGGCGATGGCGGCGGCCAGCTGAGCCCGCCCGCCCAGCGCGGGATGCAGGGAGGTGGCCGTCCGGGCAAGCCCATCCGGAAAGTCCCTGGTCCACAGGTTCACACCTACGCCGATGATAAGGCTTCGGACGGCGCCGGACCCTGGGTCCGTCAAAGCCTCCGCCAGAATGCCGCAGCATTTTTTATCCCCCAGATACAGATCGTTGACCCACTTGATCTCAGGGGTGGCGTCCGTGGTCCGCCGGATGGCCCGGCACACAGCCACGGCGGCGGCGGTAGTGGTGAAGATTACATCCTCCGGCGGCGCCTGAGGATGGATGACCAGCGTCAGATACAGGCCCGTGCCCCGGGGGGAGTAAAAGCTCTTTCCCTGGCGGCCCCGGCCGCCGGTCTGCTCCTCCGCCGTCAGCAGTATGGGTTCACGAAGACCGGCGTTCACAAGACGCCGGGCCTCGGAGTTGGTTGAGTCGATGCGGTCATAGCACCGAACGGCCAGATCCGGCAGCATGGCCCGGATGGCCTCCGCCGACAGCGGCGCGGTCCATGGATCGGTGTGTTCCGACATGGGGACCTCCCTTGCAAATGAATGCGGGCAGGGCATAAGCCCTGCCCTCCGCGTTTATTTTTCAGCCGCCGAAAACGCTCAGCAAAAAGCCTGCCGCGATGGCGGAGCCGATGACGCCGGCCACGTTGGGACCCATGGCGTGCATGAGAAGGTAGTTGGTCTTGTTGTAGCGGCGGCCCACATCCTGGCTCACCCGGGCAGCCATAGGCACGGCGGACACGCCGGCGGAGCCGATGAGGGGATTGATCTTTCCGCCGCTCATGCGGTACATGATCCGCCCGCCCCAGAGACCGCCTACCGTGGATATGGCGAAAGCCACCAGACCCAGGACAATAATCTTCAGGGTGGACACGCTCAAAAACCGCTCCGCCACCATGGTGGCCCCCACAGAGGTGGCCAGGAAGATGGTGACGATGTTCATCAGGGCGTTTTGCGCGGTATCGGAGAGCCGATCGGTGACGCCGCACTCCCGCAGCAGGTTGCCCAGCATCAGACAGCCGATCAGCGGCGCGGTGGAGGGCAGAAGCAGGATGACGAAAGCGGCTACCACGATGGGGAAGATGATCTTCTCCGTCTTGGACACCTCCCGGCTCTGTTCCATCTTCACCTTCCGCATGGCGGGTGTGGTCATGAACTTCATGATAGGCGGCTGGATCATGGGGATCAGGGCCATATAGGAATAGGCAGCGATGGCGATTGGCCCCAGAAGCTGGGGGGCCAGCTTGGTGGTCAGATAGATGGCAGTGGGACCATCTGCGCCGCCAATGATGCCGATGGACGCCGCCTCTGGTCCGGTGAAGCCCAGCAGCACCGCCCCGAAGAAGGCCACGAACACGCCAAGTTGGGCCGCCGCACCCAGAAGCAGGCTCTTGGGATTGGCCAGCAGCGGTCCGAAGTCCGTCATAGCGCCCACGCCCAGGAATATCAGGGAGGGATAGATGCCGGCCTTCACGCCTATGTAGAAGATATCCAACAGACCGCCCTCATGGATGACGGTGGTGAAGGTGATGTGCTCGATCACCTCGCCCGCCGCAGTGGTATAGGGAGTCCCGGCCACGTATGCGTCCCACATATCCAGATGATACAGTCCCGCCCCGGGCAGATTGGTCAAAAGACACCCGAAAGCGATGCCCACCAGCAGCAGGGGCTCGAACTTCTTCACAATGCCCAGGTACAGCAGCACGCATGCGATGGCGATCATGATGAGGTTTTTCCAGCCGCCGGCAGCCAGGAACCCGGCAAAGCCGGACTCAGACGCCAGCTTGCCGAGGGTATCCAGTATATTCATACTCGGCCCCTCCTCACGCGATCACCGCCAAGGTGGCACCGGTCTCCACCACCGACCCTTTGGTTACCAGGACCTGAGCCACCGTGCCGGCCTTGGGGGAGATGATCTCGTTTTCCATCTTCATGGCCTCCAGGACCATGACCACATCGCCCTCGCCCACCTTCTGGCCGGGGGTGACCAGAATCTTGAGGATGTTGCCGGGCATGGGGGACACCACCGGCTCGCCGGCCGCTGTGGCGGCTGCGTCTGCGGCAGGAGCGGGTATAGGCGCGGACATGCTCACGGCAGCCGGGGCCGCCGGTGCTGCGGCTGCGGCCGCCGGCACAGGGGCGTATGCCTCATACTCATCCACCAGCATGGCCTTGTCGGTGTCCACCTCGACTTCATAGATCCTGCCGTTCAGGGTAACTTTATATTTCATTTATCCTTTACCTCCTTGATTGAGCGAAAACGCAGTTCGTTGACGGGCTTTCCCAGATTATGGGCCACAATGGCCATGATAAGGGCCGCGTCCCTGGGGTCCACATCGTGGAGCATGAGCTCTCCGGCGGTGCCTCTGGCCGGGACAGGATCGGGGGCCGGCGCGGCCTCCGTCCCTGCAGGGACGGACTGGGCGGAGGCCTTCTTCCGGGAGGCCACCATGATCCTGCCCATAAGAGATACCACAGCCAGAAGAAGGATCAGGCCAAAAAACACCACCAGATAGCCCATAACCGCGATGATGCCCG
Source organism: uncultured Oscillospiraceae bacterium (assembly GCA_964630255.1). Taxonomy (GTDB): domain Bacteria; phylum Bacillota; class Clostridia; order Oscillospirales; family Oscillospiraceae; genus CAJOIG01. The sequence goes on from CAZVRP010000039.1 coordinate 13,328, forward strand.
CCGTTCCCACGCCGGGATGCAGCAATGTCTCTGTCATTCAGCCCGCCTCCTCACATTTCCTCGAAAGTGTACTTCACGATATTTTCCTCCCGTGCCCTGCGCTGTTCAAAAAAGGTTTCCGCGATCTGCGGGAAGGCAATGTAGCTCAAAACATCCTCGTCGCTCTTTGCCGTTTCGCCCAGCTCCGCCTTGGCCTTTTCAAAGGCGGGCTCCAGGGTGTCGGCGTATCGTCCCTCCAGGGGCTTCTCATCCCCCAGGATGAGCTTCTGTACTTCCGGGTCGATGGGGGCAGGGGTCCTGCCATACTCGCCCCGGCAGTAGGCTCTCACCTCGCTGGATACCTTTTTGTACCGCTCTCCCTGGAGCACGTTCGTCACGGCCTGAACGCCCACCATCTGACTGGTGGGTGTCACCAGAGGCGGATAGCCCAGGTCCTTGCGTACCCGGGGCGTCTCCGCCAGAGCCTCGTCCAACCGGTCCAGGGCGTTCATCATTTTGAGTTGGCTGAGAAGGTTGGACAGCATTCCGCCGGGCACCTGGTAGGTCAGGCACTGAGTGTCGGTGGCCATGGACTTGGCCATAAGGGTGCCGTCCTCCACAAATCCGTCCCGGACGGGCTTGAAGTAGTCCGATACCTGCTTCAAGATGGTGTCGTCCAGATCCACCTCATAGCCAAGCTGCCGCAGGGCATAGGCCAAGGTGTCGGTGGAGGGCTGGCTGGTGCCGCCCGAGAAGGGAGAGCTGGCGGTGTCGATGATATCCGCGCCGGCCTCCACGGCCTTTAAGTACGTCATATAGGCCAGACCGGTGGTACAGTGGGTGTGCACGTCCACGGGCAGATCCACTGCGTCCTTGATGGCACTGACCAGATCGTAGGCCTCCTGTGGACCCATAATGCCGGCCATATCCTTGATGCAGATAGAGGCCACGCCCATGGTTTTGAGCTCTTTGACAAGCTTGACATAGCTTTCCAGGGTATGTACTGGGGATGTGGTGTAGGAGATGGCGCCGGAGGCCACGGCCCCGCATTTCAGGGTCTCCTCCACCGCTACCTTCAGGTTGTCGGTGTCGTTGAGGGCGTCAAAGATTCGAATGATGTCGATGCCATTTTTCACCGAGTGCTGGACAAATTTGCGCACCACATCGTCGGGGTAGTGCTTATAGCCCAGCAGGTTTTGGCCCCGGAGCAGCATCTGTAATTTTGTGTTGGGCATCTTGGCGCGGATCTTCCGCAGCCGCTCCCAAGGGTCCTCGTCCAAATACCGCAGACACACGTCAAAGGTAGCCCCGCCCCAGCACTCCACGGCATAATAGCCGGCTTTGTCCATGGTTTGAAGGATGGGCTCGAATTTTTCATACGGCATGCGGGTGGCGATGAGAGACTGGTTCGCGTCCCTCAGGACGGTTTCTACAAATTGGATCTTCTGCATGGGATGTACCTCCGTATATGCTGGGACCGGTAGCCATTGGCCTTCGGAGCCGGTCTTTCCCAATTATACCTGTTTTTTCTCCAGTTGCCAAGGGGCGGCAGACACAAAAATGTCCGCAGACGCGGCAAACCATATTTCTGAAATTTATCTTGACTTTGCCGTTTGGGTCTATTATAATAACAGAGCTTGAATTGAATACGTCAGTTCGATGGGCATGGAGAAGTCGCGTAGC
>CAZVRP010000040.1:0-14755 GCA_964630255.1 uncultured Oscillospiraceae bacterium
GGAGGATGAGCTCATCCGAATATGAAACGCGGCCCGGGAGCAATCTCCCGGGCCGTCATGCCCCCAAGGGACGAATCAATACGGGCAGGGGCGGTCAGGAGGGGCCGTTCACATAGGCCTCCCGCTCGGCCCGGAACGCCTCCGTCCCGGCATAGCCGCAGGAGAACATCTCCGGGCAGAAGCCCCGGTACACGCACTCCCGGACCATGCAGCTGGCCAGCTCCGGCTCGCATTCCGCCACCGCGTCCTTCACGAGCTGCCACGCCGCCCTCGTCTCCGGGCTGGCGCAATTGCAAAGCCGCTTGCGGCTGATGGCAATCAGCGCCTGGGCGTCCGCCTCGCACTCGTGGTTCACCGGCGCGGCCTGGGGCAGCCCGCCCCGGTCTATCCCCGTCCGGTCGCTCCGCTGGGTCTTCACAAAATGCTCTATGCCGATCTTGTGGCGCACAAAATGCACGCTCACCCAATAGGGCAAATCCCCCCACCGCCAGGAAAATTTCAGCTTCCGGATCGGCGAGTGCTCCGCGAGGATGAGCTTCCGCTTCCACGCGGCGTCCGGATAGGCTCCCTTCGTCTTTCCGATGGTGTTCATGGTGGCGTTTTTGATGTCCTGCCAGTTGTCCTCGTGGTGGAAAAACAGCAGCTTCGGCTTCGGCGTCTCCTGGTCCATAACAGTCAGTACCTCCCGGGTTTTTCTGTCAGTATACCACGAATTTCCGCCGCCGTACAGGCCCGCCGGTCAAAATTCGATCTGGCTGCCTACCACCCGGCCGATCACCCGTATCTGGGTCCGGCGGGCGTCGTATACCTGGGGCCGGTGGACCGGATTGACCGACTGAGGCATCAGCGTCACCGTGCTCCCGCGGCGGTAAAACCGCTTCACCGTCGCCTCGTCGTCCCCCACGAGCACCACCGCGATCTGCCCGTCGTCCACAATGTCCTGCCGCCGCACGATCAGCACGTCCCCGTCATAGATCCGCGCCGCCGTCATGCTGTCCCCCGTCACCCGCAGCGCGAAATATTCGCCGCCCCCGTTCAGATCCGTCCAGGTGTACCCCTCGATGTTCTGCTCCGCGTACAGCGGCTGCCCCGCGCTGATCCGGCCCAGGATCGGTATCCGCCTCGTGGGCCGGTAGGGCCGCATGGCCCCCTCCAGGCCGTCCTCCTCCGGCCCGTCCCCCATCAGCTCCGCCGCCGGGACCCCAAACAGCGCCGCCATGGCCCGCACCTTCGCCGCCCCGGGCTCCACGCGGCCCCGCTCCCACTTGCTCACCGCGTTCTTCTGGACCCCCAGACGCGCGCCCAGCTCCGTCTGCGTCAGCCCCATTCGCTTCCGCTCTCCCCTGATCTTCTCTCCGGTGGTCATGGCCGCGCCCTCCCTGATCTGTCATATTTGTATCTTAATAGTACCATAAGTTTGGCAAATGTCAAGGAAAAGTATCTTGACAAAGTGAATTTACCGGTCTATACTAAAAGTATCCCAGAAAGATGAATTTTATCAGGAGGCAAAGATGAAGCGGGACGGATTTTTGTTTTATCGCTCCTTCTACGACGCCATCCGGCTGCTGCCGGAGCCAGGCGACCGGCTGCGGGCTTACGAGGCCATCATGGCCTATGCCCTCGACGACGAGCCCATGGACCGGGACGAAGGGGTATGGGCCGCCATGCTCACCCTTATCCGCCCGGTGCTGGACGCAAGCAAGCGCAAAGCGGAGAGCGGGCGCAGGGGCGGCGAGGCCAGAGCGGCCGCCTTGCGGGCCGCCGGCGGCGGCGAAGCTATAAAGGATAAAGGATGTAAGATAAAGGATGAAGGACCTGAGACGGGGACAGGGGATGGCTTCGCCGCCGTGGAGGCGGCCTTCCGCCAAAAAATAACCCCCGCCCCCTCCGGAATGTGTCTGGATGAGCTGCGGGAGCTATATGAGGCCGTGGGGCCGGAGGTGTGTATCCGGGCCATGGACGCCGCCCTGGACGAGGGCAAGGGCGTTTGGAGCTACGTCCGGGCCATACTGCGGGACAAGCAACGGCTGGGTATCCGGACATTGGCCGACTGGGACCGGCAGGAGGCCGAGCGCCGCCGGGGTCGGAGCCGGGAACCGGAGCCGGCGGCCCATGAGACGCCCAGCAAAAAGGAGCTGGAACGGCTCAAAAAGCTGAGAAACGTCATCAATGGATAGGAGGACATACAGGATGGACTGGAAACAGGAAGCGGCTGAAAAGCTGACGCAGTACGAGGCCCGGCGGCAGGCGCTGGACAGCATACCGCGGGAGATCAAACGGCTGGAGCTGGACTATATGGGCCTGCGCAGCTCCGCCGCCGACGCCATCCCCGCGTCCGGCGGGGGCAGCCGGCGGGAGGACGCCATGCTGTCCAACATCGTCCGGCGGGAGGAGCTGGCCCGCCAGCTGGAGAGCAGCCGGGCCTGGGTTGCCCTGGCCGAGGGAGGACTGGAGGCCCTGGACGACGAGGAGCGGCTGGTGCTGGACCGGTTCTATATCCACCGGCACAAGGGCGCGGCCGAGCGGCTGTGCGAGGAGCTGGACCGGGAAAAGGCCCAGGTCTACCGCCGCCGGGACAAGGCCCTGCGCCACTTCACCATCGCTCTGTACGGAGGGGTAGAGAGCTGAGCGCGGGCGCTTATTCGCAAAAGGCGCGGCCCTCCGTGCGCGTAAAAAGCCCCCGTCCGGAAGGGACGGGGGTTTTTACGCGGGACGCCTTACAGGCCCAGGAGGGACATCAGAATATCACGATTCGATTCCAGACGGGCCAGATAGTCCGTCAGCGCCCCATGGTTGACGATGGTCATCGGGGAGCTGCCGGTGAAAAAGCCCACCGCTATCCCCGCCAGCCCCAGCAGAAAGCACGCCAGAGCCAGGACGCTCACGACCCGCCATGCCTTATTCATAGACTGTCTCCTTCCTGCCCAAAAACAGGCCCGCGACCGCCTGCAGCAGCTTCGCGTACAGCGCGGCCAGCTTCCAGCCCAGCCAGAAGCCCAGCCACAGGATCAGTATCGCCGCCGCCAGCGCCACGAACGCCGCGCCGAACAGCATCACCGCGTCCGCTATGTAGCTCACGCACCAAAGGCCGCCCACAAACAGCAGCCACGCCCCCGCGCCCAGGACCAGCCCCGGGCACAGCAGCGCCGCGAAGACCGCCGCCACCGCCCCCAGCAGCGGGACCCCCAGGGCCAGCAGAAACACCAGAAACAGCGGCACGCCTGCCCCCAGAGGCACCGTGCGCACCGTCACCAGCTCCGGCTCGGGCCGGACCGGCGGCGGCGTTCTCCGTATCGGCCGGGGCAGATCAGCCGGCGGGCGGAGAGGTCCCTCCCCCGCCGGGGCGGCCTCCGTCTCCGGGGCCGCTTCCACCGCCGGGGCCGCGTCCGCCGTCCCCAGAAAGTCCAGGTCCGCCAGGTCATAGGTAGGCAGGTCCCCCCAGGGGTCCGGCTCCTCCGCCGTCAGCGCGGCAGGCTCCCGCTCCGGCTCCCCGGGCAGGGGCGGCAGCTCCAGCTCCTCCCCCGGTTCATATCCCCGGCTCAGCCGGATCGCCACCCGCGTCGGCGTTCCCAGGCTCTCTATGAGCCCGTCCGCCGCCGCCTCGTCCTCCCCCGCCGGGGCCAGCAGCGCCTCGTACCGGGCCAGGACCAGCTCGCTGTCCTCCTCCGTCATGAATACCAGGAGCCGCCGCAGCTCCGCCAGATACCGTTGCCTCGTCAAAGGGCCGTCCCCCTTCTTGTAACCGTAATGTAACTATTATACTGGCAAGGGGGCCGCCAGTCAAGCCCCCGCCGGGCATTGGCCGTTCAAAATTTATTCGCTGACGCTCCCGCTCCGGAGCGAGCAGCGGCGCGGCCGCTGAAAATCATCGAACGAACGATCGTTCATATCTCCCGGATATCACTTGAATTTCGCGCCGGATTTCTAATAGCCCGGGCATTTGTTCCCTTGACATCGGCCGCCCCCGTATATAAAATAGGAGAACATGATAAAACGCTCTAAGGAGAGATAAAAATATGGCTAAAGACAAAAAGGTGGAGCAGATCACCTCCATGGAGACCGACTTCGCCCAGTGGTATACCGACGTGTGCGTCAAGGCCGAGCTCATCGACTACTCCGGCGTCAAGGGCCTTTTCATCCTGCGCCCCTACGGCTACGCTATATGGGAGAATATCCAGGCCTGGCTGGACGCGGCGTTCAAAAGAACCGGCCATGAGAACGTGTCGATGCCCCTGCTCATCCCCGAGAGCCTCCTCCAGCGGGAGAAGGACCATGTGGAGGGCTTCGCCCCCGAGTGCGCCTGGGTGACCATGGGCGGCTCCGAGGAGCTTCCCGAGCGCCTTTGCGTCCGCCCCACCAGCGAGACGCTCTTCTGCGACCACTGGAAAAACATCCTCCACTCCTGGCGGGACCTGCCCATGAAATACAACCAGTGGTGCAGCGTCCTGCGCTGGGAGAAGACCACACGCCCCTTCCTCCGGGGCCGGGAGTTCCTCTGGCAGGAGGGCCATACCCTCCACGCCACCGAGGCCGAGGCCAGAGAGGAGACCCTCCAGATGCTGGAGATCTATGCCCGGTGCTGCGAGGAGCTGCTGGCCATGCCCGTGATCAGGGGCAACAAAACCGACAAGGAAAAATTCGCCGGGGCCGAGAACACCTATACCATCGAGTGCATGATGCACGACCACAAGGCCCTCCAGTCCGGCACCAGTCACTACTTCGGCGACGGCTTCGCCCGGGCCTTCGGCATCACCTTCCAGGATAAGAACAACCAGGCCCGCTATCCCCATCAGACCAGCTGGGGCCTGTCCACCCGGACCATCGGCGGGCTCATCATGACCCACGGAGACGACAACGGCCTGGTGCTGCCCCCCCGGGTGGCCCCCATCCAGGTCATCGTCATACCTGTGGCGGCCCATAAGCCCGGGGTGGCCGAGACCGCCCAGGCCGTGACGGACCGTCTGAACGCCGCCGGACTCCGGGCCAGAATCGATCTGTCCGACAACAGCCCCGGCTGGAAGTTCGCCCAGTATGAGATGAAGGGCGTGCCCCTGCGGCTGGAGCTGGGACCCCGGGATATGGAAAACGGCGTGGTCATGGCCTGCCGCCGGGACACGGGCGAGAAGGCCCCCCTGGCCATGGAGGGTCTGGAACAGACCGCGGCGGAGCTGCTGGAGAGCGTGCAGCAAAGCCTGTTCGACCGGGCCAAGGCCAATCTGGACAGCCATACCTGGTCCGCCTCCACCGTGGAGGAGGTCAGGGAAAAGGCCGCCGACGGCTTCGTCAAGACCATGTGGTGCGGCGACGCCGCCTGCGAGGAGAAAATGAAGGAGCTGGCCGGGGTGTCCAGCCGGTGCATCCCCTTTGAGCAGGAGGACCTGGGGGATACCTGCCCCTGCTGCGGCCGCCCCGCCAGGCAAATGGTCATCTGGGGCGTGGCATATTGACGCCGCCGGCGCCCCTCATCGATACGCGCAAAAAAGCCCTTGTCCGTGGGGACAGGGGCTTTTTTTTGCTCGCGGTTTTTTCCTGGCCGGCGGCCTCAGCTCTTGTTCACCAGGCCGCTGGAGATGTAGCCCGTCTTGCCGTTGTAGTCCACCTCATACCAGCTCCCCGACTTGCCCGTGCACGTCAGCTTCGTGCCCTGGCTCGCCACGCCCAGGGAGTCATAGTCCGTCCCGGGGCCTACCCGGATGTTGGCCGCCGACGTCACGGTCAGCGTGCCGCTGTCATCCGACACATCGAAGGAACCCACCAGCTCGGTGTAGATATAAAGCTCCTTCCCGTCGTATGTCACCCGCGTCCAGTCGCCGGATGTCCCCGTCCGGTCCAGCTCCGTCCCCGCGCTCACCGTGGTTTGGACCGCATAGTCCTCCCCCGGGCCTGTGCGCAGATTCGACGCCGTCCGCACCGTCACCTTCCCGCTGGCCGTCTCCACGTCATAGGTGGGCGCGGGGGTGCTCTCCGGCTTCTCCGTGGTGATGAGACTGTCGCTCACATAGCCCACATAGCCGTTGTATTCCACCTGGCTCCAGTTGTTATCCGTCCGGCCCGTCCGGTGCAGCTCATAGCCCGTGCTCTCCGAGCTGATTACGTCATACGTCGTCCCCGGACCCATCCGGATGTATACCCCGTCGCCGTTGATATACACCGTGTCGTCCGCCGCCTCCACATCAAAGCCGGGCGTGGGGGTGGGAGAGGGGGACGCCGAGGGGTCCGCCGTCTCCTCCGGCGCTTCCGTGGCGTCGGGCGCGTCCGTCCCGGCCGGGACGGCCTCGTCCGCCGGGATGGGCGTGGTCGCCGGGCTGTCCGTGGCCTCCGGCTCGGCCGTGTTCACCGTCAGTATCACGGGCGTGTTGGCGGGGGCGTCCGCCGATACCGTGACCGTGTCCGACGGACGGTTCAGCCGCACCACCAGCACCACCGCCACCGCCACGATCACCACGATGATCGCCAGCACCGTGAACATCTGCCAGCGGCCGGCCGAGGAGTTCTCTTCCGCCGGGGGCCGGTAGCCGGGACCCCGGGCCGTGCTCTCCGGCCGGACCCGGCTCTCAAAGGCCGGGACATCGCCGTCGGGCCGGTCCTCATAAAACGGGACGCCGTCGCCGGACCGGTCCTCCCGGGCCGGGGCGTTATCGCCGGGACGGTCCTCCCGGGCCGGGGCGTTATCACCGGGGCGGTCCTCATAGGCCGGGGCGTTATCGCCGCCGCCCTCCTCCTGTATCCGGGCGCGCCGGTCCCCATCCGCCTCGGGGCGGATGGGCTTTGGCAGATCCGCCAGCGGGTCCCGGGCCGCCTTCGCCCGGGGGTCGGACACCGTCCCTATCCGGCCGGAATCCATCCGGGCGTGGCACCGGCGGCAGTATTTCACGTTCTGGGGCATCGCGGCGCCGCAGACCGGGCATTTTCTCGTTTTGTTCGCTTTGCTCATTCCTGTATCCCCCTATTATTTGTTCCCGTCGGTGATGCGGACCAGACCGCCCTCCACCGTCAGCCGTCCCTGGCAGTACAGGGCGATGGCCTTTGGCAGCAGCTTCCACTCCGCCTCCTCCGTGATGCGCCTTTGGAGGGTCTTGGGGGTGTCCCCCTCCCAGACCTCCACCGCCTGCTGGGCTATGATCGGGCCCCCGTCCCCGTCCGTGACGAAGTAGGCCGTGGCTCCCGACAGCTTCACCCCCGCCTCCAGCGCCTTCTCGTATGGCTCCAGGCTGCCCCCGTCGCAGTACAGAAAGGCGGGAAAAAGACTGGGATGGGTGCTGATGACCCGGTTTTCATAGGCCCTGAGCGCCGCCGCCCCCAGCTTGTGGGCATACCCTGCCAACACCACCAGCTCGATGTCCAGGTCCTGGAGCTTTTGCAGCACCGCCGTGTTGAAGCTGGCCGCGTTGGGGAACACCGCCCGGTCCACGACGTAGGCCGGGATGTTGGCGCTCCGGGCCCGCGTCAGGGCGTAAGCATCCGGGTCCGAGGAGATCACCGCCGTCAGCTCGCACCCCGGCAGCTCCCCGAACAGATGGGCGTCCATCACAGCCTGCAGGTTGGTCCCGCCGCCGGAGACCAGGATCGCCGTCTTAACCATCTCGCTCAAGCCTCCTTATCTTTTTTCCAAGGGCCCGGCACTGCCGGACGCTCAGCGTCCGGCCCCGGCCGCCGTAATACTCCCCGTCCAGGGCGTCCGCCAGCTCCGTCAGGGTCCCGCGGCTGTCCATCCGGGCGATGAACGCGCGCATGGTCTCCCCGCCGCCCCGGGGCGCATGCCGCCGGGCCGCCTGCCGCTCCAGCCGGACCAGAAGCCCCGCCGGCGTGCGGCTTCCCTGCCTCAGAGCCAGCCACCACAGGCGCAGCGCCTCCTTCCGCCGGCCCAGCCGCCGGTCCAGCCGCCGTCGCCGTACCGTATCATAAGACGCCGGCGCGGCCGCGTTTGTTCCCCGCCGGACCCTGCGCCGCCGCAGCAGCACCGCCGCCAGCACAACGGCCCCCAGGGCCAGCGCCGTGAGCACGGCCCCCAGCACGGCGGTGTTGACCGTCAGGTCCATGCCCCCCGTCTCCAGCTCCGCCTGGGCCAGAGAGGGCATATCCTCCGGCAGCGTCAGCGTCTCATAGGTCTCCGGCCGGTACAGCAGCGCCGCCAGCCAGCGGAAAAAGTCCTCCACCGCCCCGCCAACGGCCCGGAAAAACCGCCCCAGGCCGCGGAGCACCGCCGCCGTCACCGACCCGCTCCGGGAAAACAGCGCCGTCAGGGCCCAGACGGCCCCCGCCGCCAGCGCCGCCGCCCCCAGGGCGACCGCCGCCGCCCGGCCCGCGTCCTCCGACCCGGACCCGTCCGGCCCCGTCATCCGAAGGCCCACCGCCGCCGCCGTGTCCATCAAAAGCACCGCCGTCATAAAGGCCACGGTCAGGCCGTCGATGTCCATGGCCTCCCGGCACAGCAGCACCACCAGCATGGACATCAAAAGCACGTCCAGATGGGTCAGGTGGGTGTGGGGCTCCGGCCGGTGCAGACACCAGTACAGAGGCAGCCCCGCCGTCATCCCGGCCCCCGCCGCCAGCACCACGACGTACCCGAAGCTCATGGGCGCCGTGGATACCGCTATGTATACCGCCAGCGACAGGACCGCCAGGGCGGCCGTCAGCCCCGCCAGCAGCGAGGCGTTCCGCTCCCGGCGCAGGAACGCCGGGAAGAATACGGCGCACGCCGTCCCCAGCAGCATGAACCACCCCAGATGGACGCCCCAGCCGTGCCGGGACATGAGAAACAGCGACGCCACCGCGTGGTAAACGCAAAGGGCCGTCAGCACATCCGCCAGCCCGGCGAAAAATCCCGCTCTATCCCGCATAGGAACCCTCTTTTGCCGCGCCCCCGGCGCGGATCTCGTCAAACAGGCATATCTTCGACATGGCGGCCCCCGGCTCCGCCCGCCGGGCCAGCAGCCGAAGCCCCCGCTCCGACAGCTTGCCCGCCAGCGCCGGACAGCTCAGGCTCCCGGCGCCCTCCGCCACCAGCCATACCTGGCCGCTCTCCGCCGCCGCGCTCATGAGAGCCGCCTCGTCGTATACCGGCCCCGCCGTCTCCACATCGAAGTCCGCCAGGGCAAAGAGACAGCCCTCCGCCGTCACGGCGGCGTCCTCCGGCCGCAGGAGCTGCGGACCGCGGCCCGCCGTGGCCGGCAGCGCCAGACCGCAGGATATCCCCGCCCGCTCCAGCGCCAAGATCAGCGACGCCGTCAGGCTGATGCCCTCCTCCGGGTCCGTCAGGCCCGCCCCGTCCAGGATGAACAGCACCGACAGCGGCGTCACCGTGTCGAACTGGCGGACCATCAGCTCGTCCGTCCGGGCCGCCACACGCCAGTCGATCCGCTTCCAGGGGTCCCCTGGCTCATAGCTCCGCACGCCCCGCGTCACCGTGGGGTCCTCGCTCCAGCCGGCCTTCCCCGTCCGTCCCGTCCATACATGGCGCAGAAAGGGCCAGGTCTCCACCGGCACGATTCTTGGCCACACCACCAGCATCCGCCCGGCCAGTCCCGGGGTCTCGCCGTCCGACTGGGTCAGGCCGAAGCCGTCCCCGCTGCGCAGGGCCATGGGCCCCGGCCGGTATACGCCCCGGCGGACCCCCGTCCACGCCGTCTCCCAGGAAAGCTCCGTCCGCCCCATCACAAAGGCGAACCGGCGCACATACATCTTCAGAGGCGGGGGCGGCTCCGGCCCCGTCTGGGGCTGGGGCACCTCCGTCAGGCGGAAGCCGCCATCCGGCACAAGACAGTCCCGGGGCGGTATGTCCTGGCCCAGCTCCAGCCATATCAGGGGCAGGGCCTTGTTGTTTTTCACCGTGTAGCGCACCGTCACCCGCTGGCCCGGGGACAGGGTCTCCCGCTCCGGCAGGGCCTGGACCTCCACGTCCTTCAGGGCGTACAGCCCCCACAGCCGGCTGATGAGTCCCGTGACCGCCACCGCCATGCACAGCGCGCCTACCCCGTCCATCCCCAGCCACCAGGCCAGGACGGACAGGACAAAGGAGCCCAGGATGACGCCCAGACTGACCAGCAGCGCCGACTGGAAGCCTACGCGGCGGCCCCGCTTATCGCTCACCGCCGCCCTCCAGCATGGTCCCCCGGTCCGGGGGCACCGGCACGCTGTCCAAAATGGCCGCCAGCACGTCCGGGGCCTCCCGGCCCGCCATGGCCGCCTCCGCGCTCAGCACCAGCCGGTGGGCCAGCACCGGCGCCGCCAGCTCCCGCACGTCGTCCGGCGTGGCATAGTCCCGGCCGGACACCGCCGCCAGCGCCTTCGCCGCCCGGTACAGGCCCCGGGTCGCCCGGGGACTGGCCCCCAGACGCAGGTCCCGGCTGCGCCGGGTCGCCCCCGTGATCGCCGTGATGTACCCCGCCACGGCGTCGCTCACACGCACCGAGGCGATCTCCTTCTGCAGGGACACCAGCTCCTCCGGACCCGTCACCGGGCGCACCCGGGTAAAGTCCATCTCGTCCCCCACCAGCCGGAGCATCTCAAGCTCCTCCTCCGCCGTGGGATACCCCAGGCTCAGACACATCAAAAACCGGTCCATCTGGGCCGCCGGCAGCCGGAAGGTGGACTCCGTCTCCACCGGGTTCTGGGTCGCCAGCACCACAAAGGGCGACGGCAGCGCCTCCGTCTCCCCGTCCAGGGTCACCTGCTTCTCCTCCATGGCCTCCAGCAGCGCCGACTGGGTCCGGGGAATCGCCCGGTTCAGCTCGTCCGCCAGCAGAAGATTCGTCATCACCGGCCCCTCCAGCCGCTTGAACGCGCCTGTCTGCCGGTCGAATATGTTCATTCCCGTCACGTCCGAGGGCAGCAGGTCCGGGGTGAACTGGACGCGCTTGGAGCCGCACCCCAGCGCTATGGACAGACATTTCACCAGCGTGGTCTTGCCCACCCCCGGCAGGTCCTCCAAAAGGATGTGGCCGTCCGCCAGGATCGCCGCCATGATGAGCCGCAGCTGCGGCCCCTTGCCCACTATGAGCCGGGATACCTCCCCGGCCGCCTCCTCCGCCAGCTCTCGCGCTCTTTCCAGCATGGTCTTGACGCTCCTTGTCTGTTTTTGCGATTTTATGTCACCTTATTGTATCATATATAAAATGAGTTGGCAACATGAAATAACTTCCCCGGGCGGCGACCGGAATCTTGACAAACAGGGCCGCAGGTGTATAATATATATATTTATTAAGCAATTGTTACAGATTTTTTTCATTGCGAGGAGGTATGTCCTTTGAGCAGCGCCCCTTCCCATCCCGTCCCGGCCGGGGACGATTTCTCCGGATTCCTCCGGGCCGATCAGATCGTCCGGAAGATTCTCCGGCTGTTTTGCTGGATGTCCGCCGCGGCCCTCATCATCATCATGCTGGTGGCCTTCCTGAACGTCTGCGGCGAAAAGCTCGCCCGGGCCGGGGTATCCTGGGCCAAGGGCATCCCCAATTCCACCGCCATCATCCAATACTTCCACATCCCGCTGGTCTTTCTGGCCGCCGGGTTCGTCACCCTGGACCAGGGACACACCCGCATCGATCTGCTCATACATAAGTGGCCCGGGGCCGAAAAGCTGTTCCTGGCCATCGGCCACGTCCTGGGCGCCGCCCTGAGCTTCTTCATCAGCTACCGGGGCGTGTTCGTCACCCTGGCCCAGAACCTGGCAAACCACGCCCGCATCAATACCACCTCCGACTCCTGGGCCGCCTGGCCCTTCACCGTCTGCCACTGCGTGGGCTTTTTCGTGCTGGGCTGCTCCTTCATCTGGGCCCTGATCCGCATGATCCGCTTCTGGAAATACGACGGCGTCAACCCCGCCGTATACCTGTACCCCGACGAGCACCACGGCCCCGACGCGCCCTCCCCGGAGGAGATCGCTGAGGAAGGAGGCGAGGATAGATGAGTTCCGCTCTGATCGGCGTGATATTCTTTCTTGTGATGATGATTATGGTGTTCATGGGAATCCCCGTGTTCATCTCCATGCTCACCGCCTCCCTGGCCGGTTTTCTGGTCATCATGGACGGCAACCCCGTCATGATGCTCACCCAGTTCACCTCCGGCATCTATAACCTGGGCGCAAACTATAACTACGCCGTGCTGCCCCTGTTCTCCCTGGTGGGCGCCCTGGTGGGCGAGACAGGCGTGGCCGAGGGCGCTTTCAACTGCTTCGAGGCCTGGCTCAAGCGCGTCAAGGGCGGCCTTTTATACACCGTCGTGGCCGCCAACGCCGTCTTCGGCGCCTGCTCCGGCAGCTCCATCGCCGGCAATATCGTCTTCGGCAAGCTCAGCCTGCCCCAGCTCCGCAAGCGGGGCTATGACGAGCGGCTCTCCCTGGGCTGCATCGCCGCCTCCGGCGCGCTGTCCACCCTGATCCCCCCCTCCATGGGCATCCTCATGTTCTGCATCATCGCCCCCAGCCCCGTGGTGGTGGCGGGCCAGAGCATGGCCATCTCCGTGGGTACCGCCCTGGCCGGCGGCATCGTGCCCGGCATCATCACCGCCGTCGCCCTGTGCCTCACCGTGCGCATCATGGGCTTTGTCCGCAAGGGCTCCCTGCCCCCCAAGAGCGATGAGCCCGTCAGCTGGAAGGACAGACTGACCGGACTGCGGTTCCTGATTCCCATCATCATCCTCTTCGGCCTTATCATCGGCGGCACCATGCTGGGCTGGTTCACCGCCACCGTCGGCGGCGCTGTGGGCGCCGTGGCCGTGCTGATCTACGCCGTCATCCGCCGCACCCCCGCCAAAAAGATCTGGAACTGCATCGTGGACGCCGCCATCATGGAGGCCGGCATCTTCCCCATCATCATCGGCGGCCAGATCTTCTCCCGGTTCGTGTCCCTGTCCGGCCTGGCCGATTACCTGTCCAACGCCATCGCCGGTCTGAACGCGCCGCCCTTCATCGTCTTTATCCTGGTGATGGTCCTGTATATGTTCTGCGGCTGCGTCATGGATATGATGAGCATCATCATCATCACCGTGCCCGTGGTCTTCCCCATCCTCTGCAGCCTGGGCTACAGCCCCTACGCCATCATCATCAGCCTGTGCTTCATGATGGAGATCGCCGGTCTGACGCCCCCCATCGGCATGAACGTGTTTGCCACGTCCAACGCCCTGCGGGTCAGTCCCACCAAGGTCTTCTCCGGGGTATGGCCTTTCTTCGTCTGCGAGGTGTGTATGGTGCTGCTGATCGCCTTCGTGCCCAGCATCGTCACATGGCTGCCCAATCTCATTGGCCGATAACCGGGGCTTCCCCGTTATCATTTATTACTTATTTGGAGGAACAAACATGAAAAAACTGATCGCACTGCTTCTGGCTCTGGTCATGGTGTTCGCCCTCACCGCCTGCGGCGGCGGCAGCGACACGGCCGAGGAGTCCGCCGAGCCCGCCGCTGACGCCGATTCCGTCGTCCCCGCCGAGGCCGAAGAGGAGCCCGCTGAACCCGCCGAGCCCGCCGAGCCCGCCGGCGGCGCATCCGGAGAGCCCTCCGGCGAGATCGCCGCCGCGGACCCCGCTTCCGTCATCCCCGCCGACTATACCTACGACGGCGAGTCCGTGAGCATCCTGTTCAGCACCGTCTTCCAGGAAACCGCCACCGGCGGCGAGCTGGTGGCCTACTTCAAGGATACCGTTGAGTCCATCACCGACGGCGCTATCACCGTCCAGGTCACCTACGGCGGCACCCTGTATGACGACGCCACCCAGCTGGACGCCGTCTCCCAGGGCGCGGTCAACATGATCGCCCTGGGCCACAACCCCCACACCGACGTCATCCCCCTGCTGTGCTCCGTGCCTGACTTCGCGCCGGACTCCGTCCAGAACGCTCTGGATTACTTCAACTACCTGCTCTTTGACGATCCCGACGCCTCCGCTGTTCTTCAGGCCGAGGCCGAGTCCATCGGCGTGAAGTACCTGAACGTCCTGGCCGGCGGCGCCAACGCCTTCGTCTCCAGCCAGCCCTTCACCAGCCTGACCAACCTGGTGGAAGTCTCCGCCGCCTTCGGCAACATGGAGGCTGTCAAGTTCCAGAATCTGGGCTTCACCGTGGAGGCCGTGCTCCCCTTTGATCTGTATCAGTCCTTCTCCACCGGCCTGATCGACGCCTCCCAGATGGCGTCCACCTCCATGCTCCAGGACGGCGTGGCCGAGGTCGCCCCTTACTGGATGTATGACAACACCTACACCGCCGGCAACTTCTTCACCGTGAACCTAGCCTGGTGGGACGGCCTTTCCGCCGAGGCCCAGGAGGCCATCCAGCTGGCCGCCGACGCAACCGAGGCCTATTCCGCTCAGTACTACGTCAACGCCCTCCAGACCGAGTCCCAGACCCTGGTCAATGATTACGGCGTCACCCTCGTCGAGATGTCCGATGAGGACTTCGATCTGTGGTGGAGCACCATCATGGAGGCCAAGGCAGCCGACTCCCTGGCCGCCGCCGAGACCAACGGCAATGTGGACGAGTGCCAGACCGTCCTGAACGCGGCCGCTGAGTTCACCGGCTATACCTTCCAGTGAGCTTCCCGGCATAGCATGAGGAGCCGCCCGCCCGGGCGGCTCCTTTTTGATAAGCGCAAAGACCCGGAAACCATAGGGGTTTCCGGGTCCTTGCCGTATCGAGGCAGGCGTCAGACACAGCGGCGGATGGACGCGCATGAAATAATAGAGTCAGGAGAAGCCTTGAGGCTCCCGGGATCTATTCCGGCCTTTATTAAAGTATTGTTCACAGATTTTTTCCGGTTTGTTCATCAATCC
>CAZVRP010000041.1:0-1898 GCA_964630255.1 uncultured Oscillospiraceae bacterium
CTATGTTCCCGTGGGCGACGACCAGAAGCAGCATGTGGAGCTGACACGTGATGTGGCCCACCGGTTCAACAACCTCTACGGCGATGTGTTCAAGATCCCCGAGCCCTATATTCCCAAGGTTGGCGCCCGGGTCATGGATCTTTTGGACCCGGTCAGCAAAATGAGCAAATCCGATGAGATCGGCAACGGCCGGGTATGCCTGATGGATAAGCCGGAGGATATCATGCGGAAATTCAAGCGCGCCGTCACCGACAGCGAGACCGGAGAGCACTGTGTCCGCTATGATCAGCATGCCAAGCCCGGCGTGGCGAACCTCATGCAGATCTACGCCAGCTGTACCGGCAAGACCTTTGAGGCCATCGAGGCCGAGTTCACCGGCCACGGCTACGGTGATTTCAAGGCCGCCGTGGGCGAATCCGTGGTAGAGACGCTCCGCCCCATCCGGGAGGAGGCGTCCCGGCTTATGAAGGACAAGGGATACCTGGTAAACCTCTGCCGTACCGGCGCGGAAAAGGCGTCCTATATCGCCCTAAAGACCCTGCGCAAGGTATACAAAAAGGTCGGTCTTGTGCCAAAGACCTGAATCCCCGGAAGAATATGCCCGCACGTTTAAAAAGAACGAGCCGCTTTCATTGCTTGAAAACGGCTCGTTCTTTGACTGATTTGATTTTATCTTACTTTTCCTCGGCAGACTCGTCCTCCTCCGGAGCAAAGCCGGTGGCTTCCCCGGTGGCGGAGATCTCATAGACCAGCGCATCGCCTTCCGGCTCGGCTTTCCTGCGCTCCGCAGGGACGCGGGCAGGGGCCGGTTTCGGCTCGATGAGAGCGCGGATGCTCAGGCTGATCTTCTGCTTATCGTTATCAATAGCGGTGATTTTGGCGTCCACCCTCTGGCCCACAGTCAGGACCTCATCGGGCTTGCCGATGCGCCGGTTGGCGATCTGGGAGATGTGGATCAGACCGTCCACGCCGGGCAGAACCTCGGCAAAGGCGCCGAAAGGCATGAGCTTGACGATCTTGACAGAGGCCACGTCACCTACCTGATAGGCGCCGGTGAACTTCAGCCAAGGGTTGTCCTCCGGCTTGCGGTAGCCAAGGGAGATCTTTTTCTTCTCCGGGTCAAAGCTGATGACGTATACCTCGACCTCCTGACCCACGGAAAGGACATCGTCCGGCTTACGGATGCGGTCCCAGCTGATCTCAGACACATGGACCATGCCGTCCACGCCGCCGATATCCACAAAAGCGCCGTAAGAGGTCATGCTCTTGACGATGCCCTGATAGACCTTGCCGTTTTCGATCTCCGCCCATACCTTTTCGGCCTTCTCCCGACGCTCGCGCACCTGGACGCTGCGGATGGAACCGACCACGCGCTTGCGGGAGCGGTTGACCTCAGTGATGCGGAAACGAACGGTCTGGCCCACCAACACGGACATGGGCTCCTCGCGGCCCAGGCCGGTCTGGGAGGCGGGAATGAACACGCGGATGCCCTTGATGTTGACGACAACGCCGCCCTTGTTCTCCTCAGCCACCTTTGCCTCGATGACGGTTCCGTCCTCATAGGCGGCCTCCACATCGTTCCAGCTCCTGGCGGCGTCCAGACGGCGCTTGGACAGCTGCACAGTACCCTCAACATCGTTTACGCGAATAACGGAAGCCTGAATCTCATCGCCGATCTTCACAAGATCGTTGATATCCACACCGGCAGCGTCGTTGGTGAACTCAGATACGGGTATGTATCCGGAGTGCTTGGTTGGCAGATCAATGGTGATTTCGGTAGCGCCGATGGCCGCCACAACGCCAGTAACAGTATCGCCGTTGTGTATGGTCCGGATAGAATCCTCCAGCAGCTGATCGAAGGACTTCTCACCGCCATCGGCCGCGGGGACCTCCTCCGC
>CAZVRP010000041.1:1998-14492 GCA_964630255.1 uncultured Oscillospiraceae bacterium
CTCCCCCACTTGGGCCGTCTCCGCCGCTTCCTCTGCCGCCGATGTATCTGTCTGCGTGACCGCGCTCTCCTCCACGACCGGTTCCTCTTTGATGATCTCAGGCTCGTTCATTTTGTTTACTACCTCCTTAATTATCCACGATGGCGTTGAAGCGCCAGCGGTAATACCGACTGTCTGACACCCGGAAAGGGCGGCAACATCCAGCTCGTCCGCATTTTCCACAAACATGACCCTCGGACAGTGCCGGGCGCATATCTCGGCGAGATGGATGCTGTTCGCGCTGTGCCGACCGCCCACGACGATCATGGCATCGCATGCTTCGGCAAGCTGTCTGGCCTCATTTTGCCGCAAACTCGTAGCATTACATATTGTATCAAAAAACTCTGCTTTTGTATACAGTTTTTTTAACGAATTAATACTTTGTTCACTATTTTCATGATCGGATGTCGTCTGGAAAACTACCGTCAATCCGGCGTCCGGGGCGATACCGTATTTTGCGGCCCAGCGATGGAACGCCTCCTCGTCCGGTACGACCACGGCGCCCTCGCACCAGCCGCATATACCCTGGACCTCGGGGTGCGACGGCTCGCCAAATACCACCACCTGCCGCCCCTCCCCGCCGGCACGCTCCACGATGCGGTGGATGCGGGACACCTTGGGACATGTTGCGTCTACCACGACGCAGCCCTTCTCCTCCAGTGTGCGGCGTTCCTGTCTGGAGACGCCGTGGGACCGAATGACGACCTGTGCGCCGGCCGGCACATCGTCCACCCGTTCCGCCGCACGCAATCCTCTGGCAGCCAGTCGTTCCACAACGTCACGGTTGTGGATTAGCTCCCCCAGACACCAGCACTCTCCGCCGCTGTCCAGGGCCTTTTCCGTCATGTTGACTGCCCGATCGACCCCAAAGCAGAAGCCGGCGCTGGCCGCCAGACGAAGTCTCATTCCGCCGCCTCCGGCCCGAAGCGCTCCCGTACCAGGGCGCACACGCAGTCGATGCTCTCCTGAAGGGTCATAGCCGTCGTATCCAGCAAAACTGCGTCGTCAGCCGCCTTCAGCGGCGCGGCGGCGCGGGATGCGTCGTTCCTGTCCCGGGCCGCCATATCCAAGGTGACCTCCTCCAGAGTACAGTGTTCCCCTTTTCCCTCAAGTTCAGCCATCCGCCGCTTGGCGCGGGCCTCCAGCGAGGCCGTGAGGAATATCTTCAGCCCGGCGTCCGGCAGCACGACGGTGCCGATGTCCCGACCGTCCATGACCACGCTGCCGGCCCGGGCCGTATCCCGCTGCATATCCAGAAGGAACGCTCGCACTGACGGGATCGCCGAGACGGCGGAGGCGTACATGGATATCTCCGGCAGACGGATTTCCCTCGATACGTCCTCCCCGTTCAGAAACATGCGCTGCGTCCCATCGGGTCCGTAATCGAACCGGATGGCAAGGTCCGGCAGGATCGCCTCCACGGCTGGGGCGTCATGGGGGTCCGCGCCCGTCCGGCGGACAGCCAATCCCACCGTTCGGTAAATAGCGCCCGTATCCACATAGATAAAACCAAAGCTGGCCGCCACGGCCTTGGCGATGGTGCTCTTTCCCGCCCCGGCAGGACCGTCGATGGCGACGGAGCAAATCGATCTTGTCATACTCTCTCATCCTTTCCCGCAGCCAGCCCGGCGCAGCGGCCGGTGGCCCATGCGATCTGCAAATTGAAACCGCCCGTATAGGCGTCCACATCCAAAAGCTCTCCGGCAAAATAAAGCCCGGGCACCAGCTTGGACTCCATGGTACGTGGGTTGACCTGGCTCACATCCACGCCGCCGCTGGTGACGATGGCCTCCGCTATGGGCCGCGGCCCGGAAACCGGCACCGGAAAATTCTTCAGCGCTTCCGCCAGACGGCGGCGCTGCCATTTCGTGACCGAGTGGGTCTTCATATCCCCCGGTATATCGGCCAGCTGCAGCATCACCGGGATCAGAGACCGGGGCATGAGCTCGTCCAGAGCGTTAGAAATGTCCCGGTTGCGGTATTTCCCGAAGTCACGCAGTATCCGCCCGTCCAGCGCCTCCTCATCCAAGGCGGGCTTAAAATCGATGGCGAGCGCGTATGCGCTCTCACCCCAGCGGCGTATATGGGCGCTGGCGGAGAGCACCAGCGGGCCGGTCACACCGAAATGGGAAAAGAGCATCTCTCCCCGCTCGGTATAGAGGGGCGCTCCGTCCTCATAGACGGTCAGATCCACATTTCGCGGCGCGAATCCGGCCATCTTCCCACAGTAGTCGGCGGGGCTCTCCAGCGGGACCAGCGACGCCCTGCCGGGCACGATCCTGTGTCCCAGCGCCGCCGCCATGGCATAACCATCCCCCGTGGAGCCGGTGGCCGGATAGGAAAGTCCGCCCGTACACAACACGGCGGCCTGGCAGGCGATCTCTCCCTTATCCGTCGCCACGCCGCGAACGGCGCCGCTCTCCACGGACACGGACAGGGCCCTGTTGCGCACCTGCCGCACCCCGCAGGCCCTCATCCGGGCGGCGAGAGCATCCGCCACATCGCAGGCCCGATCGGATACGGGAAAGACCCGGTTTCCTCTCTCGGTCTTCAGCGGCACGCCGAGCCTCTCAAAAAAGGACATGACCTCCTCCGGCGGGAAAGCGGTGACGGAGCTATACAGAAACTTGGGATTGGTCGGGACGTTTTCCAGAAACGCCCTGACAGAGCAGTTGTTCGTCACATTGCAGCGCCCCTTGCCGGTAATGCGCAGCTTTTTCCCCATCACGGCGTTCGGCTCTATCAGCGCTACGGATCGGCCCCGCTCCGCCGCCGTGACGGCAGCCATCATGCCGGCGGCCCCGCCGCCGACCACCACAACGTCAGCTCTCAACGCCAGTAAACACCTCGTACTCGCTCCAGAGCTTTTCCAAATAGTTGAAGGTCTCCGCCAGCGTGTCCCGCTGCCGGGCCGCCACGGCTACGATCAGCGCGTTGATAAGGCTCATAGGCGCTACCAGCGAATCCACAAAGGACACCATATCGCTCTTGGCGTACAGCTTGATATCCGCCAGGTCGGCAAAAGGCGAGTGATCGTTATCGGTCAGCGCGATGACCGTGGCGCCCTGGCGCTTGGCAAATTCCATCGCCTTCAGCGAGCTGGAGGAATATCGTGGGTAGCTGATGCCTACATATACGTCCTCGGGGCCGATATGCATGATCTGTTCATAGACCTCGTTGGCCGTCGTATCATGGATAAGGCGCATATCCCGGACCAGCAGATTCATGTAAAAGCCCATAAAGCTGGCTAGGCAGGCAGAGGAACGCATACCCACGATATAGAGGTGGTCGGCCTGCTGTATCGCGTCCACCGCCCGGGTGAAGCTCTCCCGGTCTACCTCCTCCATGGTGCTTTGGAGCTTTTCCACATCGGAGCCCATCACCGCCTTAATGGCGTCGGAGCCCTCCAGCATGTCCTTGGCCACTGCGATGCGCTGCACGCTGGTAAGGCGGCTGCGCACCATCTCCTGCATGGCCCGGCGCATGTCGGGATAGCCGTCAAAGCCCAGCTCCGTGGCAAAACGAACCACCGTGGACTCGCTCACGCCTACGGTCTTCCCCAGCTTTCCGGCGGTCATGAAGGCCGCTTTATCATAATTTTCCGTGATGTACCGTGCGATCAGACGCTGTCCCTTGGAAAACTTTCTGTTGCCGGTGTTTAACAGGGATAAAATATCTTTCTCCATATCTCTTCTCCCGAAATCGTATGGAAATAATCATACTTGCATTTTCTGAAAAATGCAAGTATGATATGCAAATTTTGGGACGTCCTGCAAGCTTTTCCAAATATTCTGACAAACATCCCGTTTATTGAATTTTTTGTAAGCAGGAAATTTCATCCCGGCGCATAGGCCTCCACTTCCCCGCCGGCAGTTCACCCAACGTGACCGGCCCCTCCGCGATGCGGATGAGGCGGCTGACGCGCATGCCGCAGGCATCGCACATCCGGCGGATCTGTCGGTTCTTTCCCTCATGGATGGTGATCTGCAACTCCGCGCCGGTCCCCTTCCGCTCAATCATCATCACCTGGGGCCGGGTGATGGGCTCCCCGTCCAGCTCCGTCATGGACCGGAGGGCGGCGATGCCCGCCGGGACATCCTGCCCTTGAACAAAAACGGTATATACCTTATCCACCTGATGGGACGGATGCATCAGCGCGTTGGCGGTCTCCCCGTCATCCGTGAGGATGACAAGCCCCTCCGAATCCATGTCCAGCCGCCCCACAGGGTAGAGCCGGCCCCCCGCGTCTTTGACAAGCTCCGCCACTGTTGGGCGGCCCCGGTCGTCCCGCAGGGTGGTGACATATCCCCTTGGCTTGTTGAGCACTATGTACCGCCGGGCAGACGGCAGGCTCAGTACCTGCCCGTCCACCAGGATCGTATCCGTATCCGGGTCCGCAGAAGCGCCCAGCGCCGCCGTCTCGCCGTTCACTGTTACCCGCCCGGCCCGGATCATCGCCTCCGCCGTACGTCGGGAAGCGATCCCCGCGGCGGATATGAGCTTTTGCAGTCTTTGCTTCATGGCACCGTGTATATATTCCCTTCCGCCCAGCCGAACAGCATCCGCACCTGCTCAAAGAAAGTAGGTCCTTCCACTTCCGCCTGGTCAACATTCTGCGCGAAGACAAGAGGCGTCCGCCCCGCCTCCACGCCGTTTACATATACGACCGCCTGGCCCGCTGTCTCCCCCGCCAACACCTGGGCGTATACAAACGATGGAAGCACATATTTCATCGTCACCTCGTCCCCCGCCCGATGCAGGATGGATATCTCGGAGGCCGGTTCCACCAGCACCGTATCAGATATACCGCCGATCACCGGCACGGGCCATCCGGCGCTGGCCAGGACATTTTCCTTGGTGTAGAGGCCGTAGGCCCAGTCATACAGCGTTCTGTGATCATTCCAGTCATCCGGGTCGGAGAGGGTGACGCATATAAGCGTCAGGCCGTCCCGCTCACAGCAGGTCACAAGACAGCGCCCCGCCGCCATCGTATATCCGGTCTTAACGCCGAACACGCCAGGGCACTCCCGCAACAGACGGTTGTGGTTCGAGTAGGTCTGCTCCCCCACCGCGACGCTCTCGCTGGACACGATCTCACAAAAATCCTCATGGGAAAGGGCCTCCCGGGTAATGATCGCCAGGTCGCGGGCACTGGAATAATGCTCCGGATCGTCCAGTCCGTTGGGATTCACAAAGTGGGTGTTCTTGCAGCCCAGGCTCTCCGCCTTATTGTTCATGAGCCGGGCAAACGACTCCACGGAGCCAGCCGTAATGCACGCCAGCGCTACCGCGGCGTCGTTGCCGGAGGCCAGCATCAGACCATAGAGAAGATCCCGGACGGTGAGGATCTGGCCGGGAGCCAGGTACATGGAGGATCCCTCGATCCCCGTCCACGCCGCGTCTATGGTCACCTCCCGGTCCAGGCCGCCCTGCTCAAGAGCCACCAGCGCCGTCATGATCTTGGTCGTGCTGGCGATCAGCATTCGCTCATCGGGGTTTTTCTCCCATAGCACCGCGCCGCTGTCCGCATCTATCACGATGGCGGAATGGGCCGATGCCGAGGGTGCGTCCGATGCCGCTGCGGGGGCCGCCAGTGAACACAGAAACGCGGCACACAAAGCCGCAATGGTAATATATTTCATAATAAGCACCGCCTTTCAGCAGTGCTTATTATGACCAGCTCCGGCCGGTTTACGCACCGGAAGAGTTCTTTTGCCGGTATTTATCCACGTAGCTCTCGATTTTGTCCGCCAGTTCCGGGACCAGATCCAGCAGCCGGTCCGCCGTGGTGAACGCCGGAGGCTGGATGCACAGCATTCTCACGCCGCCCTCCTTGACAATGAGAAAGCCAACCGGCTCCACTTTCACCGCCGCGCCGCTTCCGCCCCACACGCCGGATTGTGCGGCCGTCTTATCGCTCCCGCCGGAGGCAAAGCCGAAGGTCAGCTTGGACACGGGAAGCAGCGTCACGCCGTCCAGTGTGGTGATGGGGTCGCCGATGACGGTATTCGAGTCCACCATGGTCCGGATCTTGTCCATGGCTGTCTCCATCAGTTCACCGATCGTTTGATTTGCCATATTGAACATCCCTCCGTTTTGGCTGTACGCCTATATTCGGAGTATCCCCGTAAAAGGCCGGTTCCAAAACCAAAGGCCGCAATAAGGATGTGGCCCAGAGCGGCCTGCAGGCGTATGCGGCCATCCAGGACCGGACGGTCCCCGTTGAAATCCACATCTGTATGAAAATCTGTCTGTTCGATCCGATCCCCCGCCAGATGCCGGAAAGCTTCCATAAGTTCGCCCATTTGCCCATAAGCCATCACCGCGTCATAGGGGTCCGGCCCGGCGGCGGTATAGTGGATGCGCAAAAGCTCCACGCGCATGCCTTCAATGATCCTGCATAGGGTCCTGCCGCCATTTTCAAGAAGAAGCCCGGATATGACCTTCTGTGGGCCGGTCCGGCCGCCATGTCCACGGGACCGGCCGTTCCTTTTCCCTTTTGCCCTCGGATAGAGATGAAAGGGCAGCGGTCCCACATATCCCGCTACGGAGAAGCCGTCTCCATCGTACCGGGCATCGAGCCGCATGGGCATCAGCAATAACAGCGCCGCGATCAGCGCCGCAGCCAGCGCGGCAAACCATCCTGTCACTGGCCGGATGCGGCCTCCTTTCCCTGCTCTTCCCGCGTCTGAGAGAGTTCTTCCATATCCTTTTTAGCCTCCTCAGCGGCCCGGAGAGCGTCCACCTTCTGCTGGAGCTGCAGCACTGCGTCGCTCCCGGCGATCTCCGGCAGCGGCGGAAGCTGATCCAGACTGCTCACACCCATGGTGCGCAAAAACAGCTCTGTGGTGCGATACAGCGTGGGTCTTCCCACAGCTTCCAAATGGCCGCATGGCTCTATGAGTCCCCGCTCGGTCAGAACGCCCACGGTATAGGAGCTGTCCAGCCCGCGCATCTGCTCGATATACGCCCGGGTCACCGGCTGGAAATACGCAACCACGGCCAATACCTCCAGCGATGCCTGTGACAGCTTCGGCGCACGGCGCTGTTCCAGTGCCCGGGCGATGAGAAGAGCATGCTCCGGCGCGCTATGGAGCTGGAGAGAATCGTTCAGCCGCACCAGGCGAACGCCCCGCTTCTGGGATTCGTACTCCTCCGCCAGCTCCGCCCCCGCCGCAAATACCTCATCCTCGCCGGTGTCGGTAACAAGTGCGATGCGCGACCCGCTCACCGGGTCTCCGGAGGCAAAGAGTATGGCCTCTATGGCGCTTTTCAGTTCTATTTTATCCATAATCTATGCTCTCCAAAATGGCCTCTGTATCGCCGCCGGTAAAATGGACGACATAGTCGTCCTCTTCCCGGTCTATGGTCACGCTGCCCATAGAGCACATATTCAAAAGCGACAGAAATGTGGCCACGAGCTCCGACCGGCTGGCGGCCATGGCATACAGCGACCGAAGCGACGCTTTTTCCCGGACGCGCAGAAGCTCTATCAGCTGCCGGCTCTTGTCCTGGACGCTGTATATGATCGGTCGGGGCACCGGTACCCCCGCCTCCTCCCCCGGGGCGGGGACGCCCTTTTGGAGCATACCGGCCAGCGCCGCCAGCAGCTCCCAGGGCGCATGGCGGTAATCATACTCCCCATATCGGGGCAACGGCTCCTGGGGCGTGGAGAAAAGCAGCGCCCCCGCCTCCATGCTCCGGCCCATAGCGGGAACGACCTGCTTGACAGCTGCGAACGCATCCCGGCACTTGAGCTGCTCCAGGCTGCTCATCAGAAGCTCCAGCTCGGAGACCTCCTCCGTGCCCGCCAGCA
The DNA here is from genome assembly GCA_964630255.1 of uncultured Oscillospiraceae bacterium. GTDB lineage: Bacteria > Bacillota > Clostridia > Oscillospirales > Oscillospiraceae > CAJOIG01. The sequence goes on from CAZVRP010000041.1 coordinate 9,854, forward strand.
GCGTTTTTGTTTTTATGTAAACCAAATGAGAGGCCATCTGCACAAATTCGCTGGCTACCTCCAGATCCATCCGCTGCATCTGTTCAAGCCAAGCAAGATACTGGTCCAGGATGTCGGCGATCTTGATGTCCCGTATCTCTATTTTGTTTTTCGCCAGGAGCATCAAAATGAGGGTCAGCGGACCTTCAAAGTCCTGCATCTCCTCCTTGGTCTTGATGACCCCTTCCAAATGGAATGTAGGGTTCTCCATATCAGCTACTTACCAGCCTGAATCCAATATCCGCAATGACGAAAAGCTTATCGTACACCCATCCCGTGACGCTGCCCAGCACGCCGGACAGGCTCCCCGTGATTACGAGGAGCATAATGATTATCATGCCATAGCGCTCATAGCGCATGAGCTTGGCGTATGCCTGGTCGCTCAAAAAGGAATACAGGACCTTTGAACCGTCCAGGGGGGATATGGGGATGAGATTGAACACCGCCAGGGCAATGGACAAATAGGCGGTAGTCATGACCATCTCCAGCACGCCGCCGGTCACCGACGCCCAGCGGCCGCTCGTCAGCGTCGGCCAATGCACAGCCGCCAGCCCATACAGCAGACCGCCCAGGAACAGGAACACCACCGCGATGATCATGTTCGACACAGGCCCCGCCAGAGCCGTTATGGCCATGCCTTTTTTGGGGTCCTTGAACCGGTACATATTCACCGGCACAGGCTTTGCCCAGCCGAAGTGAAACAGCACCATCATCACCAGGCCCCACGGGTCGATGTGCCGGATGGGATTGAGGGTCAGCCGTCCGGCGTTTTTTGCCGTGTCGTCCCCCAGCAAATAGGCCACGGCCCCGTGGCTCAGCTCATGGAGCGTGATGCAGATCAAGGCCGGGACGATGGAAAATAAAATACCTGAGAGCACCGACCAGTCCAGGCTGTGCCACACGTTTGCAAAAGCTGTCATATCACACCCGGGCAGAGAGAATGCCCATCAGCTCCTGTCGCCCGGTGCGCTTTTCTGCGGAAAATGGCAGCAGCAGCGCCTCGGGCTCAAGCGCCAGAGTCTCGCGGATAAGAGCCAGATTCGGCTCCATCTCCGACTTTTTCAGCTTATCCCACTTATTTGCGACGATGACCCGCGGGCAGCCGCAGCCCATAAAAAGCTCATTCATCATGCAGTCCAGCTCTGTGGGCTTGTGGCGGCCGTCCAGCACATGGACGCCCACCGCGATGCGCTCCGGCTCAGCGAAAAACGCCTCCATGAGCCGGCCCCACCGGTCACGCTCCGCCTGGGAACGCCTGGCATAGCCGTAGCCCGGCAGGTCAACGAACCAGACGGCGTTCCCCACCAGATAGTAGTTGACATTGGTGGTCTTGCCTGGGGCGGCTCCCACGCGGGCCAGATTTTTGCGGTTCAAAAGGCAGTTGATGACAGAGGATTTTCCCACGTTGGATTTCCCTGCAAACACGACGCAGGGCCTGTCGTCTCGGATAAAGCCTCTCTTGTCCCCTGCGGACTTAACAAACTCGGAGGGTTCAAACCGCATCGGTCCGCGCCTCCCGGCACAGCGCGGCGTCCAACACCGTATCCATCCGCGCCGCCGTGATAAAGTTCAGCGCCGCCCGAACCGTGGGATCGATATCCGCCAGGTCCGCTTCATTGTCGGCGGGGATGATGACCGTGTGAATGCCGGCCCGCAGGGCCGCCATTGTCTTCTCCCTCAGTCCGCCGATGGGCAGCACGCGGCCCCGCAGGGTGATCTCTCCCGTCATGGCCATATCCTGGCGCACAGGGATGCCCGTCAGCGCGGACACAAGGCCGGTGCAGGTGGTGACGCCCGCCGATGGGCCGTCCTTCGGCACGGCGCCCTCCGGGAAGTGGATATGGATGTCCTTGGTCTTATAGAATCCCGGATCGATTCCCAGCTCCTCCGCGCGGCTGCGGATATAGGTCAGGGCAGCCCGGGCGGATTCCTTCATCACATCGCCAAGGTTCCCGGTCAGCTCCAGCTTGCCGGTCCCCTCCATCAGACCGACCTCCACGTCCAGCATCTCGCCTCCTGCCCGGGTCCAGGCAAGGCCGTGGACAAGGCCAACCTCGGCAGCGCCGGTGGTCTTTGTATCCTTGAATTTGGCCGGACCCAAAAATGCCTCCAGCGAGCCGGCCCGCAGGTATTTTGACTTAAACTCCCCCGATACGATGCCCGCCGCTGTCTTCCGGCATATCGCGGCGATCTGCTGCTCTAAACGGCGCACTCCCGCCTCCCGGGTGTACAGCGCGATGACCTCCCTGAGGGCGCCATCGTTGATGCGCAGCTGATTGCCGTTCAGACCGTGCTTTGTTCGCTGCTTGGGCAGAAGATGGTTTTTGGCGATGGAGAGCTTCTCCTCGTCCGTATAGCCGGGCAGCTCCACCACCTCCATCCTGTCCAGCAGCGCCGGAGGGATGGTATCGGTGGCGTTGGCGGTGGTGATGAAAAACACATCGGACAGATCAAAGGGCATTTCCAGAAAATGGTCCCGAAACTGGCTGTTCTGCTCCGGGTCCAATGCCTCCAGCAGCGCCGCCGATGGGTCGCCCCGATAGTCGGAGCCCAGCTTATCGATCTCATCCAGCACCATAACGGGATTGCGGCTGCCCGCCTGCTGGATGCCTGCCATGATGCGGCCGGGCATGGCCCCTACATAGGTTTTGCGGTGGCCGCGTATCTCCGCCTCGTCATGGATGCCGCCCAGTGAGATGCGGCAGAGTCTTCGGTTCATCGCCTTGGCGATGGACAGGGCGATGCTGGTCTTGCCTGTGCCTGGCGGCCCCATCAGGCACAGGATGGTGCCCTTGTGTTCCGGGGCAAGCCGGCGCACGGCCAGGTATTCGATCACCCGCTCCTTGACCTTTTCAAGGCCAAAATGGTCCGCGTCCAGGGCGCGGCGCACGGCGTCCGTATCAAGATTCTCCTCGGTCTCCGTTGTCCACGGGATCTCCAGGCACACGTCCAGATAGGTGCGGATCACAGCCGCCTCGGCACTTCCGAATGGCTGCTTGGCCAGGCGGGACAATTCTTTGTAGAGCTTTTCCTCTACCTGTTCTGGCAGGGCGGCGTTGGCAATGGCGGCACGATATTCTTCCGTGTCGTCCATTGGTCCCTCACCCTCACCCTCGCCCAGCTCCGCCTGTATGGTGCGAAGCTGCTCCCGCAGGAACATCTCCCGCTGGGTCTTTTTCATCTGTCTGGTGGCTTCCTCATGGATGGACTGCTCCATATCCAAGATGTCAAGCTCCCAGCGAAGAAGGCGGTTCACCAGCGCTAGACGGCGCATGGGGCGAAGCTCCTCCAGCACCAGCTGCTTCTGTTCATGGCGCATATAGATGTTCTGGGTCACGAAATCCGCCACGTAACCGGCATCGTCGGTATCGGCGATGCCGCGCATCACATCTGACACATCCATCCCGGACGCCTGGGCATATTTTTCCAACAAGCCGCAGCACTGGCGGATCAGCGCCTCCGCCCTGACCGTAGCATGGGGCGTAGGCGGGATGTCCAGCTCCTCCACCTGGGCGGCAAGATAGGGCCGCTGGCTGGTCAGTCTCGTCAGATAGCCCCGGGAGATGCCCTCCACCATGACCTTGGCGCCCTCCTCATCGGGAACACGCAGTACCTGCTGGATTCGGCAAATGGCGCCTATGTTATACAGGCTGTCCGCTCCCGTCAGCGTCTCCTCCGCCGTATCGCGCTGAGCCACCAGGAATATCACCTGATCCGATTCCATAGCGGCGTCCAGGGCCGCCATGGTGACAGCCCGCTCCACATCGAATATGAGCCGCATACCGGGGAACACGGATACCCCCCGCAGGGGGATCGTGGGCAATACCCGATACAGGGAAGTTGTCGTAGCTTCAGTGTCCATCATAAATACCTCTCGGGCCGCACATCCGTGCGGCCCAAATAATCAAGATGCGTCCCGATCGAGCCGTTTTCTTCTGTATATCACCGGCCGGGAGCCGCTGCGCACACTGTCGGCGGTGATGATGACCTTTTCAATGGTCTCATCGGAGGGAGCCTCGAACATGACCGCTGTCATGATCCCCTCCATGATGCTCCGCAGGCCGCGGGCGCCGATATCCATTTCAAGGGCCTTATCCGCGATGGCGTCCAGCGCCGCAGGATCGAAGTCCAGTATCACATCGTCATACTCCAGCATGGCCTGATACTGCTTGACCAGCGCGTTTTTCGGCTCGGTCAGGATGCGGACCAGATCGTCCCTGGTCAGGCTGTCCAGGGTCGTGATGACCGGCAGACGGCCGACCATCTCCGGGATGATGCCGAACTTTAAAAGATCGTGGGACTGAACATGGCTGAGCACCTCGCCTACATCCTTTTCCTTCCTGGAGGATACCTCCGCGCCAAAGCCCATGCTTTTCCGGTCCAGACGGTTCTCAATGATCTTTTCCAGCCCGTCAAAGGCCCCGCCGCAGATAAACAGGATGTTGGACGTATCCATGTGGATAAATTCCTGATGGGGGTGCTTGCGCCCGCCCTGGGGCGGAACGTCGGCCACCGTCCCCTCAAGGATCTTCAAAAGCGCCTGCTGGACGCCTTCGCCGGACACGTCCCGGGTAATGGAGGTGTTCTCGCTCTTGCGGGA
>CAZVRP010000042.1:0-1863 GCA_964630255.1 uncultured Oscillospiraceae bacterium
TGGAGCCCATGGCCACGATGACCCGGTCGGCGTCGGGGGCGCCGTAGTAGTTGAACAGCTTATAGTCGGTGCCCAGCTTGGCGTTGACCTTGTCCATCATCTCCTCCACGATGGCGGGCACGGCCTCATAATACTTGTTGGCGGCCTCCCGGTTCTGGAAGAAGATGTCGCCGTTCTCATGGCTGCCGCGCATGATGGGCCGCTCGGGGTTCAGTGCCCGGGCGCGGAAGGCGTCCACATCGGCCATGTCCAGCATATCCTTCAGATCCTCATAGTCCCATACCTCGATCTTCTGCAGCTCGTGGGAGGTACGGAAGCCATCGAAGAAATTGATGAACGGCACCCGGCTCTTCAAAGCGGCCAGATGGGCCACCGGAGACAGGTCCATGACCTCCTGGGTATTGGTCTCCGCCAGCATCGCAAATCCGGTCTGCCGGCAGGCATAGATATCGGAATGATCGCCGAAGATGCTCAGCGCATGACTGGCCACGGCGCGGGCGGACACATGGAACACGCAGGGCAGAAGCTCGCCGGCGATCTTATACATATTGGGGATCATCAGCAGCAGGCCCTGGCTGGCGGTATAGGTCGTGGTCAGGGCGCCGGCGTTCAGGCTGCCGTGGACGGCGCCCGCCGCGCCGGACTCCGCCTGCATCTCCTGCACCTTGACCGTGGTACCGAACACATTCTTCTGTCCGGCGGCCGCCCACTGGTCAACGAAGTCCGCCATGGGGCTGGACGGCGTGATGGGATAGATCGCCGCCACTTCCGTATAAGCATACGAAACGTGGGCGGCGGCATTGTTGCCGTCCATGGTTTTCTTCACTCGAGACATAAAAGCGCATCTCCTTTATGTAAAAAATGTTTTTCGTATCAAATGACGGGATATGCCCGCATTCGCCTTGTAGATTATATCACAATCGCAATCGGATGGGAAGTGTTTTATTTCAATTTACAAGATGTTGTATTCTGAAAATTTTTCTTGTGAATAGGGATATAATGCTGTATAATATATGAGCTTTTACCACTTTTGGAAACTGCCGCCGCATTATCCGCCGCGGATCAGGGAGGGATATCATTTGGTTCGGAAAGCCAGCGAAAAAGGCGTGATAGACATCTCTACCGACGTATTCACCACCATTGCCGGCGACGCAGCCTCCAGCTGCTTCGGCGTCAAGGGAATGGCCGGACGCTCCAAGGACAGCGGGGTCTGGCAGCTGCTCCGGCGGGAATCCATGTCCAAGGGCGTGGACGTTCGCTTTGAGGAGGACTGCTCGCTCATCGTGGATCTGCACATCATGGTCGACCACGGGGTGAACCTGTCCGCTCTCAGCGAGAGCATCATCGCCGAGGTCGGCTATAAGGTCACCGCCACCACGGGGGTGCCTGTCAACCAGGTGAACGTTTTCATCGACTCCATGAATATGGACTGACATTCCATTTTGGATTTGGATAGAGGTAATTTACTTTGAGAGCATTTATAGACGGCGCCGCGCTGCGGAATATGCTCCTTTGCGCCTACGACGCCCTTGAAACCAACGAGCAGGCTATCAATGAGCTGAACGTGTTCCCCGTCCCCGACGGGGACACGGGTACCAATATGCGGCTTACCCTCGGCTCCGCCGCCGCCGATCTGCGCAAAAAGGAAGGCGGCGCCGTGACGGATATCGCCAACCGCACCGCGTCCGCCCTGCTGCGGGGCGCCCGGGGCAACTCCGGCGTTATCCTCTCGCTGCTGTTCCGGGGCCTTTCCAAGGGCCTCAAGAAGCTCGCCACCCAGACGTGTACCACCGAAGAATACGCCGCGGCCATGGCATCCGGCGTGGAAGCCGCTTACAAGGCCGTTATGAAGCCCGCCGAGGG
>CAZVRP010000042.1:1873-7227 GCA_964630255.1 uncultured Oscillospiraceae bacterium
CCGAGGGCACCATCCTCACCGTCAGCCGCCTGGCGGCGGACGCCGCCGTGGCCAAGGCCAAGGAGTCTCCCAACTTTGAGGAAATGATCTATGCCGCCCTGGAGGCCGCCAAGGCGGCCCTGGACGACACCGTCAACCAAAACCCCGTGCTGAAAAAAGCAGGGGTGATCGACGCGGGCGGCTATGGCTATGTGCTGATGCTGGACGCCATGCTGGGCTATCTGGAGGGCCGGGTGACGGTGAATCAGAACGCCGGCGCTCCCGCGAAGGCCAAGGCCGACTTCTCCTCCTTCGCCACAGAGGACATCAAGTATACGTACTGCACAGAGTTCATCGTCCGCAAATCCGGCAAAAAGAGCGCCGACCAGCTCCGGGCCTATCTGGGCAACATCGGCGACAGCATTGTGCTGGTGGACGACGACGAGATTATCAAGACCCACGTTCACACCAACGCCCCCGGCAGGGCCTTGACCCAGGCGCTGACCTATGGCGAGCTCATCACCGTGAAGATCGAGAACATGCGGGAGCAGCACACCTCCCTGGAAAATGCCCACACCGCCCCGAAACTCCCTGCCGAGCCGGAGGAGGACCCCGACGCCATTCCCGAGCCGGTCCCCGCCGAAAAGGCTATCGGCGCCGTGTGCATCTGCGCCGGCGACGGGCTGGAGGAGCTGTTCCGTCAGCTGGGCGCGGACGGCATCGTGTCCGGCGGTCAGACCATGAACCCCTCCACGGAGGATATCCTCCGGGCTGTGAACCTGACCCCGGCGGAGACGGTGTTCGTCTTCCCCAACAACAAAAACATCATCATGGCGGCGGAGCAGTGCGTCCCCTTGACCACCAAGCGGGTCATCGTCATCCCCTCCCGCACCGTCTGCCAGGGGATCAGCGCCATGATGCGCCTGACCCCGGACAGCACCCCCGAGGCCCTGGAGGCGGATTTCAACGACGCGTTGGAGACGGTCCACACCGTCCAGGTCACATACGCCGCCCGGGATTCCGATTTCGATGGCTACGCCATCCACGCCGGAGAGTATCTGACGCTGATGGACGGCGCGCTGGTTGGCTCCTTTGCCGATACAAAGCAGCTGGTGTCCAGCCTGGCCCCGGCCATCTCCCCTCTTGAGCCAGAATTCGTCACCGTCTACTACGGCCAGGACGTGGCCGAGGCGGACGCCCAGAGCTTCTCCAACGCCCTGGGGGCCGGCTTCCCCGATACGGAGACAAGCCTTATCCGCGGCGGCCAGCCTGTATATTACTACATGATAAGCGTGGAGTAAACACGCCATATATTGGAGCGAGAAAATGGATTATACTTATGTGACAGAAAACGTCTGCTCGACGGCCATCAATTTTCATATCGAGGGGAATGTGATCACCAACATCCGCTTTGACGGCGGCTGCAACGGCAATCTGAAGGCCATCGCCAAGCTGGTGGACGGCTGGACGGTGGAGCAGATCGAGGAAAAGCTCATCGGCAACACCTGCGGCCGGCGGAGCACCTCCTGCGCCGACCAGCTGGCCCGTGCCGTCCGGGAGGCATACGAGGCGGAGCGGTCCGCATAAGCCGCCTCTCCCCTGCGGTCCCGGTGAAAAAGCGTCTCCGGCCCTGTTTAAGGACCGGAGGCGCTTTTTTGCGATTTTTGAGGCACTCACTCCAGCGTGATGCCGTATATCTCCTGATTCCGGGTGCCGATAACCACGGTGTTGCCGTACACGCCGGGGGTGGCCTCCATGGTGCAGCCGAAATCGAACACGTCCAGCAGCTCCCCCGTCAGCCCGTCAAACAGGTGCATCTTTCCCTGGATGCAGCTGGTGTACAGCACATAGCCGCCGCCATCCGTATCATAGAAAGTGACGGGTGTGGACCAGGAATAGCTGTCGGAGGTATAGCTCCACAGCTCCTCTCCCGTCTCGGTGTCCAGGGCCAGGAGCTGACCGTTATACCCGTTCGGATAGCGGGCCATGGACACATACAGTATCCCCTCCAAAGGCCCCTCTCCCAGGGACAGGGACCCCTGCACGCCGCCGGACAGCTCGGACTCCGAATAACAGTCGTACTCCGCGCTCCACACCGCCTGCCCGGTCACGGCGTCGATCTTCCACACAGGGATAGCGGCCGTGGAGTAGCTCCGCCAGCCCAGGTGGAACGACGTGCTCAGATATATGTACGGGTGGCCTGTCTCGTCCACCTCCAGCACACCGGTGCAGTTGGTGTCGTCCAGACAGTCAAAGCGCCACTCGATCTCCAGCGTGTTCAGGTCGATGCAGAGGAAATCCCCGCCGTTGTCGGCAATGAACAGATGGTCCCTCCAGGCGATGGCGCTGTCCTCCATGCCGTACAGGTACTGGTCGGCCGTCTCGGATGTATAGGTGAACTTGACCTCCTCCGGCTCTACGGAGATGGTACCGGCCTCGGGGTCATAGTCCGTATTCAGATCGATGAGGTACAGCACCCCGTTTTCACCGGGGTAGATGAGCTGGTCCGTCTCGGCGTCCACCAGTGGAGAGCTGTCCCAGGCGCACCAGCTCCGGGGGGCAAAGTCGTCCCCGTTGCCTGTGGTATACAGGATCTCCCCGTCTATGAGGCTCACGATCATGATCCGGGGCGTCTCCCCATAGGGATTCACCACGCCGCCGCCCACATACAGGAGCGGGTACCCCCGGGGGTCCAGGGCCCCGGCGCCCTTGAAGGTATAGCCCAGATACAGATCGTCCCGGGTCTTCTCCCCCGTCTCCAGATCGTAGAAGTATACGCTGCCGCCCAGTGTGGCGTATATGACCTCCACCAGGTCCTCCTTCTCCTTGGCCCAGTCGTACATGTTCATGATCTCTCTTGTCTCATCGGGCCAGCGGACGATCAGCGGCTGTCCCGTCCAGCCGCTCCCGCCCCAGTAAACGCCGCCTCCGGTCTGGCCGTCGGTGGTGTGATACCAATAATCCCCGAACTTGCCGGACTCGATCTCGGCCTGTCCATAGCTGGAGGTATTCCGGAAGTTGTTGCCCCGGAAGGTGACAATGCCCTCTATTTGGGCATAATCCTCCGCGCCTCCGAAGTCGATATAGTGCGCCTCATCGGCGGCGTAGCTCTCCACCACGTCTCCCCCCACCATGACGGCGGTGCCGGTGATAGCCTCGGACACCGACCGGACCGGCTCAAAGGCCGGCAGGGGCGTGGGCTCCGGCGTAGGCTCCGGCGTGGGTGTGGGCGTAGGCGAAGGGGTTGGCGAGGGTGTGGGCGTGGGCGGCGGCGTGGGCGATGCGGCCGCGGAGCCTGCGGTGATACGAGCCAGGAACGTCCCCTCCGGGGCCAGCATCCCCGCCAGATTGTACATCAAAATACACAGGCACACCAAAAGGGCCGTCAGCGCCAGAACGCGGGCCAGGCCCCGGCGAAATTCCTTTTTGCTCAACGATCCATGCTCCGTCCGTCACTCCGTGAAGTGGATATGATTGTTGATGTGCTCCCGGCAGAAGCAGTGATAGCCGGCGCAGCGGCTGCAATACCGAAACTCCATGGAGGGATCGTCCCGGTCCGTCCGGCCGCATACCTCGCATTTGCGGGTGTAGCCCTGACTTCTCTGCTGGGCCTGGGTCTTTTTCACCGCCTGCTTGAACTGGATGGTGCGGGCCGTCTGCCGGGTCCTGTTCTTCACCGTGGACGGCCGCAGGGCGTCGAACAGCCACTGGCCGCAGAACAGCAGGTAGTTGAGCACCGCCGCCACCGGCACCAGGGCCATCCCCACGTTTCCCATCATCAGGTACTGGACCACGGACAGGGCGAACATGGCCGCGTCCAGCCAGGCAAGCCACTTCATCTTCACCGGGATGAAGAAAAACAGCAGCACCCGCTGGTCCGGCCACAGGGTGGCAAAGGCAAAAAACAGCGACAGATTCAGATATTCGGCCGTCACGGCGATCCGGACGCCGGAGATCAGATAGCAGAGGATGGAATACAGGGCCATCACCACCATGCCGGTCAAATAGTAGATGGTAAATTTTCCAGCGCCCCAGGCCTGTTCCAGACTGGTGCCGATGAAGTAGTAAAAATACAGGGCGATGGCAAGCCACAGCACCCCGCTGGAGGTGGGCACCAGCACAAAGGTCGCCAGCCGCCACACCTGCCCCCGCAGGAACATGGCCGGGTCGAAGTACAGCAGGCTGTACAGCGTATCGGTGGTATCCATCTGCCCGAACAGCCAGACCAGGATGTTGCCCGCCACGATATACAGCATCAGTCGGGGCACCCCGAACCGGGGATGCTCCCGGCAGAAGTTATCAATCAAGCGATTTAAGGATCTCAAGCAAACTCACCTCTAACCAATCATACCCTTTTTTGCCGGCAAAGTCCATATAATTTTCTCTTTCAAATTATAGAGGATTGTGTTATAGTACAACCTGTATGAATATGTCGGAAAAAAATATAATAGAGGGCAAGAACGCCGTCATCGAGGCCATCCGGGCCGGCCGGCCACTGGACAAGGTATTTCTTGCCCGGGGCAGCGCCGACAAGGCGCTGGCCTTTATCGCCTCCAGCGCCAAGAGCGCCGGGATCGCCGTTACGGACTGCGACCGGCGCAAGCTGGACGCCATGAGCGACACCGGCGCTCATCAGGGCGTGATCGCCGTGGCGGCCGCCCGGGAATACTGCGCCCTGGAGGATATCCTGGACCGCGCCAAAAAGCTGGATGAGGACCCCTTCGTGGTAGTCTGCGATGGACTGGAGGACCCCCGGAACCTGGGGGCCGTCATCCGGTGCGCGGAGTGCGCCGGGGCCCATGGGGTCGTCATTCCCAAGCACCGCAGCGCCGGCATCACCGCCGCCGCGGACAAAGCCAGCGCCGGAGCCGCCGAGCATATACTCATCGCCCGGGTGCCCAATCTCATCGCGGCCCTGGATACCATGAAAAAGCAGGGGCTGTGGATATACGGCGCGGAGGCCGGCGGCCAGAACCGTCTGTGGAAGACCGATATGAAAGGCCCTATCTGTCTTGTGATCGGCTCCGAAGGCTTTGGGATGTCCCGGCTGGTGCGGGAGACCTGCGACTTTATCATGGACATCCCCCTGATGGGCCGGGTCAACTCCCTGAACGCCTCCGCCGCGGCGGCCGTCCTCCTGTATGAGATCGTCAGGCAGCGCCATGAGTGACCGTTATCTGGACAGCCTGCTGCCGGATTTCGGAGAATACTCCCTGGAATCCATCCTGGATGATTACCGGCAGCGCGTGATCTACCCGGACGCCCCGCCGGCCAGAGAGCCGGCCCGGGCGGCTGAGGGCATCGCCCAGCGCTCCCGGCAGATCGTTATGGAGGCGCTGGGAGAGACGCTGAGCCAGTACCGGCCGAAGACGCCG
>CAZVRP010000042.1:7327-14359 GCA_964630255.1 uncultured Oscillospiraceae bacterium
CCCGTCCGCCCGCCCGGAAAGCAAGCCGAAGCGCAAGATACATATCTCCCCCGACGGGATTATCACCATCAGCCTGGACAGCCCCCTGGACGCTCCAGAACAGATGGGAGAACCGGCGGAAGCAGAACCTGTCTCCCAGACCGCCGCAAGGCCGGAGACGGAGACCGGGCCGGAGACGGAGACCGCTCCGTCCGGCAGGACGGGAGCCCGCCCGTCCCGGCGGCGCGATCAGGCGGACCGGGAGGCCCCCGGCGCTGCGGAGCGGTTTCTGATGCCTCTGATCCGCCTGATCGCCACATCCCTGGCCCGGAAGCAGCTGCAAAAGGCGGAGGCCGCCAACTGGCCGGACCCGGTGGAGATACGGGAAACGGACGAGATGTCCCCCAAGCGGGGCGCCAAGTTCTATTATCAGCAGCTCAGGCCCTTGCGCTTCCGCTGCCGGGTGTGCCTGTTTTTATGCGTCACCCTGGCCTGGATCAGCCTGGGTCTGCCCATGGCCGGCGTCCTGGGCAGGAGCGTGGCGGTGCAGGCAGGCGTCTCCCTCATCCTTTTGATGACGGTCATGCTCGCCACACTGGACATCCTGGCCACAGGCATAGGACAGCTGTTCGATCTGCATCCGGGCAGCGAGGCGCTGGCCACCCTGGCGGCGCTGCTGGCCTGTGTAGACGCGGTCACGGTCATGATGGGCTATGGGGACTACCTCCCCTTCTGCGCCGTGGGCGGCACGGCCCTCACCGCGGCGCTATGGGGCGAGCGCCTGAGCTGCAAGGCACGGGCCTGCACCCTGCGCACGGCGGCTCTGTCCAAGACGCCCTCTGCCCTCACCACCGATGACAGCAAGCGGTATCTTTTCCGCGCCCAGCAGAACATTACCGGCATCGTCCGGCGGACGGAGGAGCCTGATTTCTGCCAGTCCGTCTATGCCGCGGCGGCCCCGATCCTCCTATTTGCCTCTCTGTTTCTGGCTGTTCTGGCCTCTTTGGGCGGACAGGGCGGATATTTCCTGCACACCCTGTCGGCGCTGCTGGCCGTGAGCGCCTCCTTCACCTCCTTTATCAGCTTCCCCCTGCCCTATTCCATGATCGCCCGGAAGCTTCAGGCCTCCGGGGCGGCTATCGTTGGCTATGCCGGCTGCGCTGACATCGGCCGGACAAAGCGGGTCGTCATTGGCGACAACGACATTTTTCCCCCCGGTACGGTACGGTTTTCCGGCATCAACATCCAGGAGGGCGCCTTTGTGGACAAGGTCATCTCCTGCACCGCCAGCCTTCTGGCCGCCGCCGGCAGCGGCGTGACCGGCGTGTTCATGGAGCTGGTGACCAGGCGGGGCTATTCTCTGGTGGAGGTGGAGGAATTCAAGTGCCACGAGGGCGGCGGCCTGACCGCCCGGGCGGCGGGTGAGCATGTGCTGGTGGGTTCCCCCGGCTTCATGAATCTGATGGGCATCCGCCTGCCTCAGAACATGACCGCAAAAAACGCTATATGCACCGCCATCAGCGGCGAGCTGGTAGGCGTTTTCACCTTGGAATACATCCCGGTCACCAGCGTCCAGGAGGCGCTGGTCACCCTGCTCCACGGGCGTACCCAGCCTGTCTTTGCCATACGGGATTTCAACATCACCCCGCTGATGATCCGCCAGCTGTTCCGCATGCCTACGGACAACTTCAATTTTCCCACCTTCCGGGAGCGCTACCGCATCACCGCCTCCTCCGGCGGCCGCGCCCCCGTCTCCGCCGTGCTCTCCCGGGGCGGCATGGGGCCCATGGTGGACGCCGCCGAATGCGGCCGGAAGCTGTATAATACCTGCCGCATCAGCACCATCATCTCCCTGGCGGGTACCGTGGTGGGGCTTTTGACCATGTTCCTTTTGTGCCGGGCCGGGTCCCTGGAAACGGCCACGGCGGGCAACGTCCTGTCCTATATGTTCCTCTGGACCCTGCCGGTACTGATCCTGTCCTACGGCCAGAGCCGGTAGCGGAAGCGGAAATAAATTCAATATATGTATTGCCAAGATTTTTGCAATCGTGTATAATATTTGAGTTGGAAACAGCCCGAAAGGGTTTCTATACGCGTGTTTTGTCATAGTCATAATAGTATCTGATATAAGGAGAGGACCTATGAGCTACGAACTGAAGAATATCCGCAACATCTGCCTGCTTGGCCACGGCGGGAACGGCAAGACCTCCCTGGCCGAAAATATGCTGTCTGTGGCCGGCATGACTGACCGGCTGGGTAAGGTGACGGACGGAAACACGGTCTCCGACTTCGATCCCGAAGAGATCCGCCGCCAGATCAGCATCTCCGCCGCCACCATGTATGCTACCTGGCAGAATCATAAGATAAACATCATCGACACCCCGGGCTTTTTCGATTTCGTGGGCGAGGTATACCAGGCTCTGCGCGTGGCGGACTGCGGCATTATCTGCGTCTCCGCCAAGGACGGGCTGAACGTGGGCGCCGAGAAGAGCTGGAAATACCTGAAAAACGCCGGAAAGCCCCGGGCCATCTATATATCCAAGCTGGATGAGGAGCACGCCGATTTCGACAAGACCTTCGACGGTCTCCGGGAGAGCTTCGGCAGCTCCGTCTGCGCCATGACCGCCCCCATCAAGGAGGGCGACAAATATGTGGGCGTGGTGGACGTCATCACCAAGAAGGCCTACAAGATGGAGGGCGGCAAGCGTGTGGAGATGACCGTTCCCGCCAATATGTCCGACCGGCTGGATGAGCTTTATACGGAGCTGGCCGAGTCCGCCGCCGAGACCAGCGAGGAGCTGATGGAGAAGTATTTTGAGACCATGGAGCTCTCTCCCGAGGAGATCTCCGGCGCTCTGAGCGCCGGCCTGGCCGACGGCAGCATCTGCCCGGTCTACTGCGGCAGCGCTTTCACCGGCCTGGGTACCCGGGTCCTGCTGGACGCCATCGTGAACATCTTCCCCACCCCCGCAGAAGGCGGCAAGCCCTGCGACCCCAGCGGTCCGGCCAGGGCCATCGTCTATAAGACCGTATCTGATCAGTTCGGCAAGTTCTCCCTGTTCAAGGTCGTTTCCGGCAGGGTGACCGCCGATCTGACCCTCACCAACGCCCGCAGCGGAGCCCAGGAGAAGCTGGGCCACATCTACTCCATGCAGGGCAAGAAGAACACCGAGGTCACCGAGATCGCCTGCGGCGACATCGGCGCGGTGAGCAAGCTGAGCGATACCAGGACCGGCGATACTCTCTGCGCCGCCGGCGCAGTGGAGGCCCTGCCCGGCATCGTCTTCGACGTGCCCTGCTACCAGATGGCCATCTCCCCCAAGGTCAAGGGCCAGGACGATAAGGTCGCCCAGGGTCTGGCCCGTCTGGGCGAGGAGGACCCCGCCTTCACCGTGACCCTGAACGCCGAGACCCACCAGCAGGTGGTGGCCGGCGCCGGCGATATGCACATCGATGTGCTCTGCTCCAAGCTGAAGAGCAAATTCGGCGTGGAGGTGGAGCTGAGCCCCGCCCGCGTGGCATACCGGGAGAAGATTCGTAAGGTGCTGGACACCCATGGCCGCCACAAAAAGCAGACCGGCGGTCACGGCCAGTTCGCCGACGTGAAGATCCGCTTCGAACCCCAGACCGAGCAGGAGGATATGATCTTCGCCGAGGAGGTCTTCGGCGGCAGCGTGCCCAAAAACTTCTTCCCCGCCGTGGAAAAGGGCCTGCGTGAGTGCTGCCTCCATGGTGTGCTGGCCGGTTATCCCATGGTGTATCTGAAGGCCGTGCTGTACGACGGCGGCTATCACCCCGTTGACTCCTCCGAAATGGCTTTCAAGACCGCCGCCGGCCTGGCCTATAAGGAGCTGGTGAACGCCAACCCTGTCATCATGGAACCCATCGGCCTTTTGAAAGTCACCGTGCCCGACGCCAACCTGGGCGACATCATGAGCGACATCCCCTCTAAGCGCCGGGGCACCGTGCTGGGCATGAACGCCCACGACGGCATGCAGGTCGTGGAGGCTGAGGTCCCTATGGCAGAGATGACTACCTACGCCATCGACCTGCGCTCCATCACCCAGGGCCGCGGCTCCTTCACCCTTGACTTCATCCGCTATGACGAGACCCCTATGAACATCCAGCAGAAGATCATCGAGGAGGCAAAAGCTCTGGCCGAGGCCGAGTGATTCCGCGGCAATATGGCTTTTCAAGGGGGAGCGTTTGCTTCCCCTTGGCTTGATTCCATACGAGCCCTTGGCAGAAAGCGTCAATCTCTTTCGGACTGTTTCTGTCAGGGATTCGTATCACGCGCAGATAAGGGGGGATATATATGAGCGAAAGGTCCCGGGAGGGATTTTATGCTCTCTGGACGATCGCCATCATCCTGTGCCTTGCGGCGTGCCTTGTCGTGCTTCTGTATACCTCCATCATCGGCGGCGGCCGGAAAACCGAGGCCGACGCGGCCCCCGACCAGTCGGCCGCAGACGCGGCGGACGCCTCCGCAGAGTCCGTCCAGACGCCGGAGCCCACCGAGACGCCGGCCGCTGCGGCTCCCGTCACCCTGGCCCAATCGGACGATCAGGGTCCGGCCTATATCGCGCAGATGGTCTTTCTGGGGGACAGCACCACCTATGGCATGATGTACTACGGCGTCCTTCCCAGCACCCAGGTCTGGACGCCGGAGTCCGGTACCCTTACCCTGAACAACGAGGCCACCGCCTATATCGAGTATTACTCGGATGACAGCGGCGAAGCCCAGTCCATGCTCATCCGCAACGCCGCCACCCTCCGCCAGCCGGACTATCTGGTTATCACCCTGGGCGTCAACGGCATCTCTTTCCTGTCGGAGGAGGAGTTCAAGGGATACTATACCGACCTTATCACCACCGTCCTGTCCGTGAGCCCCAACACCAGGATCATCTGTCAGTCCATCTTCCCGGTGGTGGACAGCCTGGCCTCTGAGGGGATCAGCAACAGCGCCATCAACACTGCCAACGGCTGGGTCCTGGATGTGGCTACGGCCACGGGCACACGATATCTCAACACCCACGACGCGCTGACAGACGATACGGGCAACCTCCGCACGGAATATTCCAACGGCGATGGCATCCATCTCAACGCCGACGGCGGAAACGCCGTGCTTCAATATATCCGCACCCATGCATATCAATAGCGCAAAAGCGCCCCCGGACAGGGGCGCTTTTGCGCATTTGTCGCTTCCCTCTCCCGGCGCATATAATATGGCCGGGAGGGTTTTATATGGACGACAATAGGATCAAAGACAGCCTTGCGGGATTCAACGCCGTCTGGAGACGGGTCACCGGGACCGAAGAGGCGCGGCCCGACGGCAGGACGCCCCTATACGATGAGGAGGATGCCCTGGCCCGATTCATACGCGATGAGCTGTGCGCCGCATCCCATACCGCGTCTCTGGCACGAATGTTCCAGGGAAGCAGGCGCGCCGTGCTGCTGCGCCATGCCGCCGAGGCGAGCCGTCATGCCCGGCATCTCCGGGCAGAATATTTTATCCGCACCGGTGCCATGCCCGAGCCGGGCGGCGGCTGCCGGAGGGCCAATGGAAAGCTGGCCTCTCTGCGCGCCATCCTTCTCCAGGACCGGCGCATGGCTGACGGCTATGAAAACGCGGCGTACGCCGCCGGCAGCGCTGAGCTGCGCCAGCTGTACCAGACCTTTGCCGCGGACGCCCGCCGGCAGGCCCAGGAGATACGCATCCTGCTGATAGAGAGCTTTTGAGCGGACCGGGCCGGGCGCGGCGCCGTCCCGGCTTTTGTGTGCGCCGCGTTGACACATTTTTGAGCGAATGCTATACTGTACCTGTCAAAGGCGTGCCGGAGGCGTGAAATGGAAAATTTTACATATACACTGTATAAGCGTAAGTCCGGCGGCGCGCTCTCCGCCGTCTCCCCGGAGGCCACTGAGCCTGTCTATCGGTTCCATACGGGCATGGAAGGCTATGAGCCCACGCCTCTCGTCAGTCTGCCGGCCCTTTCTGCCCGGCTGGGCGTGGCGAATATCTGGGTCAAGGACGAGTCAAAGCGCTTTGGCCTGAACTCCTTCAAGGCCCTGGGCGGGGGCTATGCCATCGCCCGGTATCTGTGTGAAAAGCTGGGGCTGGAGCCGAACGAGAGGTCCTTTGATATCCTGCGCTCTCCTGAGGCGCGGCAGAAGCTGGGCGTCGTCACCTTCATCACCGCCACCGACGGGAACCATGGCCGGGGCGTGGCATGGGCCGCCCGACAGCTGGGCCATCGAGCGGTGATATGCCTGCCCAGGGGCACTGCAGCGGATCGGCTGGAAAACATCCGTGTCCTGGGCGCCCAGGTCCAAGTCACCGACCTGAACTACGACGATACCGTCCACCTGGCAAGACGCATGGCGGAAGAAAACGGCTGGGTGCTGGTTCAGGACGCCGCCTGGTCCGGCTACGAGGACATCCCTACCCAGATCATGCAGGGGTATACCACCCTCGCCCGGGAGACCGTGGAACAGCTCGGCCGGGTGAAGCCCACCCATCTGTTCCTCCAGGCCGGCGTGGGCAGTATGGCCGGCGCGGAGGCCGGATATTTCGCCGCCGCCTACGGACCCGACGGCCCTGTCACCGTCATCGTGGAACCGGATCAGGCGGATTGCCTGTTCCGCACCGCCAAAGCCGACGACGGCGCTATCCACATCGTCACAGGCGCGATGAACAGCATGATGGCGGGGCTTTGCTGCGGCGAGCCGTGTACCGTCAGCTGGGATATCCTCCAGACCTGCGCGGACGCCTTCATCTCCTGTGCGGACGCCTACTCCGCCAGCGGCATGCGTATTCTGGGGCGGCCGGAGCCCGGGGACCCGGCGGTTATATCAGGTGAATCCGGCGCGGTGACCACAGGCGCACTGGCCGCCATCATGACAGAGGAGCGGCTCGTCCCTCTGCGGCGGGCTCTGGGGCTGGATAAGGACTCCCGGGTGCTGCTCATCAGCACCGAGGGGGACACGGACCGGGAAAATTACCGCCGGATCGTCTGGACGGACTGAGAAATATACATATAAAGGCACAGCCTT
>CAZVRP010000043.1:0-5310 GCA_964630255.1 uncultured Oscillospiraceae bacterium
GGTGCGACAGGGCGGAGAGTGAAAAATGAGCAAGGCGGCAGAAAAGAAAATCGGTCCTGGCTATCGGTTCGGGAAACTGACAGTGACAGGGGATACCGGTAAACGGAAAAACAGCTACATCATCTGGCGCTGTGACTGTGACTGCGGCGGTTCCATCGAACTGGATACCCGCGCCATCCAGCGGGGCGCGTATAAGGACTGCGGCTGCGAGACGAAGGCGCCGCCAAGAGCCAGAGATCTGACCGGGATGCGCTTTGGAAAACTGGTCTGTATTGCTCCTACCGATCAGAGGAAAAATACCAGCATCGTATGGCGCTGCATCTGTGATTGCGACAGAGTAGCGTATGTTCCGGCCAGGCAGCTCCTCTCCGGCTATGTGAAAAGCTGCGGCTGTCTGAGCCATCCGCCGGTAAAGGATTACATCGGAAAGCGCTTTGGAAAACTCACAGTGACCGCCTACGAGGGAAAGCGTGACGGCCAGCATATCTGGCGCTGCCGGTGCGACTGCGGCAACGAGACGGAAGTGCGGCAGTCTTATCTCCAGTGCGGGCACACCACCAGCTGCGGCTGCGCACAGGCGGAGGCATATCGGGAAAATCTGAAATTGGTGGACGGCACCTCAGTGACGGTATTAGAGGCGACTAAAAAGCATCTGCTCCGCAGCAACACCAGCGGCTATACCGGAGTGTATCTCCAGAGAGCCACAGGCAGATGGGCGGCGCAGATCACATTCAAGGGCAAGACTTATTTCCTGGGGGCATACGAGAAAAAAGAAGACGCCGTGAAAGCCAGGAAACGCGGCGAGGAGATGCACGACGAGTTCTTGGAGCGGTATTACCGCGAGGCGCATAAAGGCGGCGAAGGGCGGAAGCCCATTGGCATAGAGTCAAGGGGCGCTTGAAATAAGGCCCTGGCGCACCCGCCGTCGGCCTCGCCGCTCTTGCTTGAAATACATACGGGTATCGGTTCAGTAATAGGTAGCTACCGGCTGGTCCGGGGCCGCGCTGTGCTCCACGTGGGTCACGGTGAGGACCGGGCCTTTTTTGCCGTAGCCCTTGTGCCACTTGATGGCTACCGAGGCGGTGAGGGTGACCCACTCGCCCTTGGCCAGGGTGGCCGCCTGGGGCCAGCGGCAGATAAGGCCGGTGAACTGGATGTCGTTGGCGCAGCAGGTCATCAGCTGCCGGCCAAAGACAAAGGTGTCCTCCGGCAGGCGGGGACTCTTGACCACCATGCCCTTGTAGCGCAGAGTCTTTCCGCTGTATTTGCCGATGTCGGCGGAGAGGTCGGAGTAGAAAAGCGCGTAGTCTTCATCTTTTATGTCAACCACCGGCGCATCCAGATCGAAGGGCAGAGGGTCCTCGATATCGTCGTACTGGACGGAGCCGTCCGGGGCCTCGTAGGCGATGTCGGCGCGGCGGCTGGCCGCCCGGACGATCTTGTGCAGTTCCATCTTGTCGATGTTGTCGCCGCAGCGGTTGAATACCACCAGCTCGCAGCTGCGCAGCTTATCATAGACGAGCTGGCGCATATTGGCGTTGTAGCTGATGAAGGTGTTGGCATCGCAGAACAGAAATTCCTGCGCCACGACCCAGTCTTGGGGCATCCGCTGGTAGAAGGTATCCAGCATCCACATGCCGTTGTACTCTACCATCACCCGCTCGCAGCCGTGTTTTTCCAGCAGGGCCTGCAGGGAGGCGGACTGCAGCTCCTCCTCGTTGTCCACCGCTTCAATATAGATGTTGGGCCGGGCGAAGGATTCCGGCTCATATTCCTCCACGCCCTCCTCGCACAGCAAAAGGAGGGTGCGCTCCCCGTTGTTGAAGCGGGGGTCCTCCAGTGTCTCCTGGATGAAGCGGGTCTTGCCCGCCTCCAGAAAACCGGTGAACAGATAGACGGGTATCTCCTTCACAGTCCGAACAGCTCCTTTACGGCCTCTTCCTTGAGGTTCGCGCCGATGACGCACAGCCGGCCGGCCACGTTGGCGGGACCGGTGCGGACGTCCTTTTCACCCGGTGTGTAGTCGAAGTGTACCCAGGAGCCGTCCGGCGCCGCCACATAGCCCTTGGCCCGAACCACGAAGCCATAGGCATCCGTGTCCTCCAGCTTGTCCAAAATGGCGTCTATCTCCCCGGCGGCATAGGCCTTGGAGGTCTCAGCGCCCCAGCTCTGGAACACCTCGTCCGCGTCATGGCCGTGGTGATGGTGGTGGTGCTCATGATGATGCTCATGATGATGCTCATGGCCGTCATCATCGTCATGATGGTGGTGCTCATGGTCATGCTCGTGCTCGTGGTCATGCTCGTGGTCATGCTCGTGGTCATGCTCGTGGTCATCATCGTGGTCATGGTGGTGATGGTGGCACTCGCAGTCCGGATCGTCGCACTCGTCCTCTTCTTCCCGGTAATGCTCCTCCAGCAGGGCGGCGAGTTCGGCGGAAATGGAGCTTCTCTGCTCGATGGCGTCCAGAATCTGACGGCCGGTGAGCTTGTCCCAGTCGGTGGAGACGATCACGGCGTCGGGGTTGGCCTGGCGCAGCAGGGCCTCCGCCTGGGCGGTCTTTTCTGCGCTCAGATTCCCTGTGCGGGACAGGACGATGCAGTTGGCGGACTGGACCTGGTTATTGAAAAATTCACCGAAATTCTTCATGTATATCCTGGCCTTGGCCGCATCGACCACGGTGGTCAGACCGCCCAGCTGGAAATCGTCTCCGGCGGACTGGACCGCCGCCACGATCTCGGACAGCTTGCCCACGCCGGAGGGCTCGATCAGGATGCGGTCGGGGCGGTACTGCTCGTTCACCATGTGCAGGGCCTGGCGGAAATCACCGGTGAGGCTGCAGCAGATGCAGCCGGATTCGATCTCGTTCACGATGATGCCGGCGTCCTTTAAAAAGCCGCCGTCGATGCCGATCTCACCAAATTCGTTTTCAATGAGCACCAGCTTTTCCCCGGCGTAGCCGTCGGCCAGGAGCTTTTTGATGAGCGTGGTTTTTCCGGCGCCTAAGAAGCCGGAAAAAATGTCGATTTTTGTCATGGATATCGCCTTTCTGAATGGATTTATAATAAACTGTTAACAACTTGAAGGGCTTATTGGGCTAATATAAGATACTATAATATAGTATAGCACAATCGCCGCGTAAAGAAAAGAGAAATACTGGATATGACATTGTTGATTGTGACTATGGCATATTCCGACGTATTGTGTTATAATGCTTCTGATTTACTGGATATGAGTGTGTTTAGATAGATTATATGACAAAGGAGAACACATGAAACGTCTGTACGCTGTCATTCTAGTTTCTCTCAGTTTGTTCCTATGTATATTTGCCTCCTGTATCAGCCGCAGCGACGCATCCCGCCAGATGACGGCGCAGGGAGAGGTGGAGGAGTCTGTGAGCGTCGGTTACTGCGTCGTCACCTTTTATCAGGGAGACACCGTTATCAGTCAGGAAATGGTGGTCCAGGGTGACAAGCTCAAGGAGACGCCGGAGGGCTATTCCTGGTCGGATGGGACCGGCGCCATGGTGGACCCTACCGCACTGACCGTGACGCAGGATATGGAATTTTACGCCCGCCAGTCCTCGATGACTATGGAACACATCCGGTTCATGACAACGGAGAACAATCTGTTCCGCCCGGATGAGGGCATCACAAGAGGGGAGATGGCCGACATACTCTGCACGTTGATCGCGCCGGAGACGGAGATCCCCACTCAGCGCGAAACGGTTTTCACCGACGTGCCGGAGGTAAACGATCACTATGAGAGCATCCAGACCATGGCCGCTCTGGGCATCATGTGCGGATATCCCGACGGAACTTTCCGGCCCGATGTGGAGATCACCCGCGCCGAGTTCGTGACCGTGCTGTGCCGCATGATGGGCATAGATGAGATAGCGGCCATCGCATTCCCGGACGTGGCGCCGGAGTATTGGGCCCTGGGCAATGTGGCCGCCCTGACGGCGGAGGGCTGGATATCCGGCTATGAGGATGGCAGCTTCTATCCGGAGAACCCTGTGACCCGGGCCGAGGCGGTAGTCATGATCAACCACGCCCGCGGCCGCACGCCCAACCGCACGGCCATCGATATGGTCACCGAGACGCTGCCTTATTTGGATGTGCCCCGGGAGCACTGGGCGTTCTATGACATCATCGACGCCTCTTTCAGCAGCGAGCTGATGGCCTATATCCTGGGCGAGGTGGAGGGCGTTCAGCCCGGCTTCATCCTCATTGGAGAGGATCTGTGCCATGTGAACGCGGAGACGCTGTGCCTGGATTATTTCGCTGCGGGCTTCCATACCATTGAGGACGGACTGGAGACCGATGGGCTGTATTATGTGCCTGAAAACGGTTATTTCGTCCAGCGGAACAAGTCCGGTCTGGTCGAGCTGGACGGGTCGATGTTCTATGTGGGGAAGGACGACGGTCCCTTCCTTACGGACTACAAATACGGTTATCTCTATTTTGGTGAGAACGGCCGGTACACATCCGGCAACGAGACGGTTGACGCCTATGTGGACCAGATCCTGTCCGGCATCATCAATGGCAAGACGTCCAACCTTCTGAATGAGGACAAGCTGTACTCCGGCTATCTGGCCATTCGGGACGGCGGGTATTCCTATATGACCCGAAATACCGGCTGGCAGCGCGGCAGTACCGAGTGGACCCTCGGGTGCGCCAAAGTTATGTTCCAGACAAAGCGCGGTTCGTGCTTCTATTGGGCGGCAGCGTTCCTGTATGTGGCCCGGCGGCTGGGGTATCAGGCGTATCCGATCTGCGGAGGCATCGGGTCTACCAATAACCTGCATGCCTGGGTCATGATCGATGAGAACGGCATCGAATATATTTATGATGTGGAGATGGACTGGGGATATCGTACCGGCGCCAACGGCCGGTATCAGATCAACCTTAGTATCGGCAGCCTGTTCAAGCAGCGAAGAGGCTATTCCAAGCTCCAGTATATCTTCCCGGGCGATACATATTATGCACCGCCCTCCGATGACGAGGATCTGTTTGATGATACGGACCCCGCCGATGATGTGTATGACAATTTCGATGATCTTCTCCAGAATGAGGACGGCAGTTCCATGGTGGAGGGCGTGGACTATATTGTCGAGCAGATCAACAATGGCGACGGCACGATCACCATCGTCCTCACCTACCTGACCGGGTCCCATTCCGGCGAGGTGGTCACAAGGCTCATAAGGGATCCGGATTGGGACCCTGACGCCCCCGCGGTGACCGCGCCGCCAGAGGAGACGGAACAGCCGGGCACAACGGAACAGCCGGACACAACGGAACAGCCGGGCAC
>CAZVRP010000043.1:5410-14318 GCA_964630255.1 uncultured Oscillospiraceae bacterium
ACGGAACAGCCGGACACAACGGAACAGCCGGGCACGACGGAACAGCCGGACATAACGGAACAGCCGAGCGTGACGGAACAGCCGGCGACCCCGGTGGCGACAGAGGCGGCCACGGCGAACACGCCGGCAGCGGAGCAGTCTACGTCGACCCAGGATGGAGCCGTCCAGAGTGACGATCTGGAGGCGTGAAAAGCGCGTACCTAAAAAAGGCCCGGAAGGCGTGTCTTTCCGGGCCTTTTCACAAGAACCATATAAAAGTCTGGTTCTTTTATATGAAGTATGGTATAATCAACGCTATAGACAGTTGATTTATGATGCGATGGCAGCGGGGCTGCCTTCGGGGAGTCAGTATGAAACGTTGGTGTTACATAGGGGCGCCGGTCTTTCTGTGTTTGATGCTGTGCGTGGTGCTGTTCGCGCCATGGATGGATGTGGACCGGCTGGGATATGCCAGAGAGGTGGGCGGTCTCTATACCGTATCCTTTTATCAGGGGGATGTGGTGCTCAGCCGTCAGAAGATTCTGGAGGGGGATACCATCTCAGCCATACCTAGCGGCGCGGCCTGGTGTGATGATGAAGGGGCGAGAGTCTATCCGGAGAGACTGACGGTCACCGGGAAAACGGATTTCTATGTGCAGGAGAACCCATACTTATCCCGGCGCCATGTGCGCGTTTTGCAGAGCGAAACGAACCGCTTTTATCCCGCGGAGGCGGTGACCAGAGGGCAGGCGGCGGAGATCATATCCAGCCTGCTGGACCCAAACGTATACGTGCCCTTGCGCAATGAGAGCGGCTTTTATGATGTGGAGCGGGGCACAGAGTACTTTGTCTCTGTGCGGCGGCTGGCGGCTCTGGGAATGATAGAAGGGTATGACGAAGGTGATTTCCGGCCGGATGAGCCGATGACGCGGGCGGAGTTCATCACGCTGCTGTGCCGCTTTATGGGCGTTGCGGGCGAAGGCCTGCAGGATGTATTCCCAGATGTCCCATCGGATCACTGGGCCGCAAACAGTATCGGCCTTGCGGCGGGGCTTGGATGGGTCGAGGGCTATGACGACGGGAACTTCTATCCGGACGCCCCCTTGACCCGTGCCGCCGCGGCGGTCATGGTCAACCGTGCCCGGGGACGCAATCCCAATGAGTTAGCTATCGACGCTGCCTGTGAGCAATACCCCTATGTGGATGTGGCGCCCTCCTCATGGGCCTATTATGACGTAGTCGATGTATCCTACGACAATGAGTTTCTGTCCCATGCCCTGGGGGAGGCGGAGGATGCGGCGCCCGGGTTCGTGATTTTGGGCGATGAGTTGTGCCATGTGAACGAGGACCTCTGCCTGGACTACTATGAGGCCGGCTTCCACACTATAGATGGCGGCCTGTACTATGTGGCGGAGGACGGGTATTTTATCCAGCGCTTCCAGGCCGGCTATGTGGAACTGGACGGGTCCATGTTCTATGTGAAGGATACAGATGGACCGTTTGCCACAGACTATTGGCGCGGATACCTTCATTTTGGCGAAAATGGGCGGTATACCTCCGGCGATGAGACGGTAGATGCCTATGTGGACGAAATACTGGCCAATGTTGTGAACGACCCGAGCACCTCCAGCGCCAGGAAATTGTACCTGGCCTACTGCCTTATACGGGATGGAGGATATAAATTCATGAACCGCAATACCGGCTGGCAGCGGGGCGCCACGGGCTGGACGCTGCAGGTGGCCAAGGTGTTCTATCAGAGTAAGCGGGGTTCATGCTTCTACTGGGCGGCAGGATTCATGTACTTGGCCCGCAGGCTGGGATATCAGGCCCGGTCGGTGATCGGCGGAGCCGGCGGAGCAAACGAACTCCATGCTTGGGTGGTTATCAATATCGGCGGGGTGGACTACATATTCGACCCGGAGATGGAGTGGGCGATCAACTACGGGTATTTCTCCAACCCCAAATACGGTAATATGGTGGATCTGTTCATGCAGCCCGCCTACGATCCTGTCTACGAGTATCACTTTCCATAATACATATAAATAAATATGATATTATTCCCAGATAAAAATCATGGATTCCTTTTGGGGAGATTTGCATGGCGTCGTCGCTCTCCTTAGGGCGGCTGCCGCCCGCGTCGTCCGTCTCGCCCCGCGCAAATCATCCTCGAAAATTTCTTGATGTTTCTGCCGGGGAATCGCATAAAAGCATAGTAAGCGCCCGGGAGCAGCCGCTCCCGGGCGCTTTTTCACATAGTCGTTTACAGATAAAATGCCAGGAGCCTGCCGTCTGCCGCGAAGTCGCACCATCTGCCGCCGATCTTCACCCAGCCGTCCCGATCCATAGCGCCGCTGCTGCTGAAGTGGTAGCGGTACCCGTCGATTTTTTGCCAGCCGGTGACCATAGCGCCGCTGGAACCAAAGTAATACACCTGGTTGTTGATGGTCTGGAAGCCGGTGTCCATAACGCCGTGGCGGTCGAAATGATACCAGTTGCCGTCGATTTTTTGCCAGCCGGTGACCATGATACCGTCGGAGCCTGTGTAGTAGTAGACGCCATCGAGCAGAAGCCAGTCGGTATTCATGGCGCCGTTCTCCGCGAAGTAATACATACTGCCGTCTATCTCCAGCCAGCCGATGTCCATGACGCCGGAGGCGGGGTCAAGATAGTACCGGGAACCGCCGATCTTTTGCCAGCCGGTGAGCATGACGCCGCTGCTGTCCATATAGTAGTCGCTGCCGTCCAGGTGCAGCCAGCCGGTCTGTATGACGCCGGTGTCCGGGTCCATATAAAATGTTTCGCTGTCTATCTCCGTCCATCCGGTCTGCATGATGCCGGACTGAAGATCGAAGTAGTATGAGGCGCCGCCGATCTGTACCAGACCGGTGGCCATGACGCCATCGGACTGGCAATAGAACATTTCACTGCCAAGCTCCATCCATCCGGTGGCCATGACGCCCGTGCTGGGTCCAAGATAGTACCTGCTCCCGTCCAAGTCGATCCAGCCGGTCTGCATGACGCCCGTATCCGGGTCGAAGTAATACCGGGCGTCACCGATATCGGTCCAGCCGGAAGCCATGGCCCCGTCGGAGCCCAGGTAGTATTTGCTGCCGTCAAGTTCAAACCATCCGGACCGCATCATGCCGGAGTCGGGGTCCAGATAGTATCGCTCTCCGTCCGCCTCGGTCCAGCCAAAGGCCAGGAAACCGGTGTGAGGGTCGAAATAGTATCTGCCGGCGATGTCGAGCCAGCCGGTGGCCATAAGGCCCGTGCCGGTGTTCCGATAGCGTATGTTCCCGTCTATCTCCAGCCAGCCGGACCGGGAGATGCCGGCGGCAGGGTCGGAATCTGACCGAAGAACGCCGGAGTCCGGGTCCAGGTCGTATTGGATATCATCCAGCACGAGCTGTCCGGTCTGCAAAACGCCGGACTGGGGGTCGAAGTAATACCGGTCGCCATCGATATCAGCCCATCCGGCGGTCATGACGCCGTCGGCGCTGAAGTGATATTTGCTGCCGTCTACCTTCAGCCAGCCGGCGGCCATGAGGCCGGAGTCGGGGTCCAGATAGTACCGGCCGTCATCCAGGTCGAGCCAGCCGGACTGCATAGCGCCGGAGCTGGGGTCAAAGTAATATCTGCCGCTGACGTCGGTCCAGCCGGCGGCCATGACGCCGGTATCGGAGTCCAGATAGTACCGGGAACCGTCCAGGTCGAACCAGCCGGTGAGCATGGCGCCGTCATCCGGGTCGAAGTAGTATCTGCTGCCGTCGATATCAGCCCAGCCGGCGGCCATAACGCCGGTATCGGAGTCCAGGTAATAGCGGCTGCCCTCCAGCTTGAGCCAGCCGGTGGCCATAGCGCCGGTGTCCGGGTCCAGATAGTACCGGCTGCCATCCAGGTCCAGCCAGCCGGTGGCCGCAGCGCCGGTTTCCGGGTCCAGGTAGTACCGGCTGTCATCGATATCAGTCCAGCCGGTGACCATGGAGCCATCATCCAGGTCCAGGTAGTAACGGCCGTCGTCCAGGCCCAGCCAGCCGGTGAGCATGGCTCCGTCGTCCTGGTCAAAGTAGTATCTGCTGCTTTCGATATCGGTCCAGCTTGCGGCCATAGCGCCGGTGTCCGGGTCCAGGTAGTAGCGGCTGTCGTTCAGCTGGAGCCATCGGAGCTGCATGATGCCGGTGTCCGGGTCCAGGTAGTAGCGGCCGTCGTCCAGACTCAGCCAGCCGGTGGCCATAGCGCCGGTGTCCGGGTCCAGATAATACCGGCTGCCGCCTATTTTGAGCCAGCCGGCGGCCATGACGCCGGTGTTGGGGTCCAGATAATAGCGGCTGCCATCCAGGTCCATCCAGCCTGATCGCATGGCGCCGGAGGCGGCATCCAGATAGTACCGGCCATCGTCTAAATCCTGCCAGCCGGTCAGCAGGATGCCGGAGAGGGGCGCAAAGTAATAGAGTTCGCCGTCGATCTCATGCCAGTCGGTGATCATGGCACCGGTCTCCGGGCTAAAGTAATAGGTGGAGTTAAGGACTTTGGTCCAGCCGGTGATCATAGCGCCGGTGTCCTGGTCGAAATAGTACCGTTCGTAATCCACAACGGTCCACCGGGTGGCCATGGCGCCGGTCTCCGGGTCAAAATAATATGTATTGCCGTCCAAGTCGGTCCAGCCAACGGCCATGGCTCCGGTATCGGGGTCCAGGTAGAACCGATCGCCGTCGATGGTCAGCCAGTCGGACTGCATGATGCCTGAGTTGGGGTCGAAGTAGTAGCGCTCACCGTTGATATCGGTCCAGCCGGCGGCCATGACGCCAAAGCTGGGATCAAGGTAGTAGCGACCATCGTCGATATCGGTCCAGCCGACGGCCATAGCGCCGGAGTCGGGATCAAAATAGTATTTGTTATCATCGATGCCTGTCCAGCCGGCGGCCATAGCGCCGGAATCCGGGTCCAGGTAATATAGGCTGTCATCCAGACTCAGCCAGCCGGTAACCATAGCGCCGGAACTCGGGGCAAAATAGCAGCGGCTGTCACCGATATCGGTCCAGCCAGTGGCCATGACGCCGGAATCCGGGTCCAGATAGTAGCGGTTGTTGCCCTGGTCCAGCCAGCCGGTGACCATAGCGCCGGAATCCGGGTCCAGGTAATATAGACTGTCATCCAGGCTCAGCCAGCCGGTGGCCATAGCGCCGGCGTCCGGGTCGAAGTAGTATCTGCTGCCGTCGATATCGGTCCAGCCGGTCTGAAGAACGCCCGTGCCGTCGCCTAGGTAGCAGCGGACGCCGTCGATATCGGTCCAGCCGACGGCCATAGCGCCGGTCTCCTGATCCAGATAATAGCGTTCGCCGCCTATCTTGAGCCAGCCGGTCTGCAGAATGCCGGAGTTGGGTTCAAAGTAGTAGCGGATGCCGTCGATGTAGACCCATCCGGCGGCAGTTGTGCCATCCGCGTTGTAATAGTATGTGCTCCCATCTGCTTCCGCGACCCAGCCCGCAGGGCCGTCGGCGGCGGAGATGAGACACGGGAGCAGGCACAGAAAAATCAATACGCACAAAAACCGTTGCTTCATAAACTCCCCCAGAGCTCTGCTGCGTAATAACAATTTATTATAACATAAATAAGTATAGAATTCTACAGTTTCCTTGAATAATAGGCGGAAAAATCCGCACGGGCAGGTCAGGGCCCGGCGGACCGTTCCAGATAGTCCAGCAGCGGCTCCGGTCCGGTGAACACGCCCAGTCGTTCCATCAGGCGGGGCTGCAGGAAATCCTCCCGTTCCAGCTTCTTCAAAAAGGCAAGCAGCCCGTCAAAGAACCCGTCGATGTTATACAGCGCCACGGGCTTTTGATGCCTGTTAAGGCTCAGAAGGGTGAATACCTCGAACAGCTCGTCCAGCGTGCCGATGCCGCCGGGGACGGCGACAAAGCTGTCTGCCCGGTCGATCATGGCCGTCTTGCGCTGGGCCATTGTTTTGGTGATGATCTCTTCATCCGCATACCCAACCAGTACGCCGGGCGTTTGGAAGAAGGACGGAGCCACGGTGACGATGCGCCCGCCTCCGGCCCGTATGCCCCGTGCCGCCGCTCCCATGAGTCCGGCGGCGCCGCCGCCGAAGACCATGCCGTGCCCCCGTGCCGCCATGGCCCTGCCCAGTACCTCTGTTTGTTTTATGTAAACTTGTGGCACCGTGTCACGGGCCGAGCCGAAAAGACAGATATCCATGTCAGCACCAGTATATGTCCGCCGCCGGGCGGACGGGGGCGTTGAGGAAGACTGTCTGGGGATAGCCCACTACCATACAGCACTGGACGGAGCATCCCCCCGGGATGCCGAGCATCTTTCGCAGGTCCGGGCAGTTGTTGGTGATGCGCCGCATATAGCCGCCCCAGCAGGTGCCCAGGCCCCGGCCGACCAGCAAAAGCTCCGCCGTCTCCATGGCGATGACCGTGTCCACGCAGGGATTCAGACAGTCGTCCGGTGCCCAGCCGTAGATCAGCGCCGGGGCACCGCAGGTGAGCAGATCCAGCCCCTTGGCCGCGAATTTCGGCAACTCCGGGGCATAGCCGCTCTCCGCACAGTATTGGAGCGCCCGCTCCTTCACCGCGTCCATCCGCTCGTGGCCGTAGACTACCGTCCAGCGGTTGGCGTGGCGGTTTTTGCCGCTTGGGGCGTAAGCGGCCCGGTCCAGGGCCCACTGGATGAGCGATCTGTCCGGCACGTCCTCTTTAAACTTTCGCACCGACCGGCGGGTGACGATGAGCTTCTCCAGAGCATCCTCCGGGGTGGGGATGACTGCGCTTTCGCCACCGGCCAGCACTGCCTGCCGGGGGCAGACAGCCGCGCATTGCAGACAGCCGATGCAGGGGCCCCGCCCGTTGGCCATCGGGCCGTCCTCCGTCATGCGCAGATGGCCCACGGAGCAGAGCTTCACGCACTGGCCGCACTGTATGCATCGGTCTTTGTCAAATGTTATGTCAACCATATTCGCACTCCTGAAATATCTCTTATGAAAAAGATTATAGCAAAGGTGGATTTACTTTGCAAATGCTGATACAATAGCTTGGATATTCTGACTGGACGGAGTGTTGGCATGGAAAAGGATAAGAGGATCGTAAAGTGGATGGAGGACCACCGGGGGGCATTTCTGGAGGATCTGAAAAGCCTCTGCCGGATCGAGAGCGTGTCGGGCCCGGCGGAGGAGGGTGCGCCCTACGGACCGGGACCCCGGGCGGCCCTGGAGACGGCTATGGCCATGTGCGCGGACTATGGCCTTGCGGTGACGAACCATGGAGATCGGGTGATGACGGCGGATATGGGGCCGGAGGGACCCTGCCTGGATATCCTGGCCCACCTGGACGTGGTGGGGACCGGCGATGGCTGGGACACGGCCCCCTTTGAGCCGGTGGTGAAGGCCGACGGCTGTATATACGGCCGGGGCGTGGCGGATGACAAAGGCGGGGCCGTGGCGGCTTTGTATGCCATGCGCTGCGTACAGGAGCTGGGCATGCCCCTCCGTGGCCGGTGCCGCCTCATCCTGGGCACGGACGAGGAGAACGGCTCCGGCGACGTGGCCTGGTACTATGAGCGGGTGGAGAGCGCACCCCATACCTTTACCCCGGACTCGGAATTTCCCGTTTGCAACGCGGAGAGGGGCTTTTACCGCCTGCGCTTTCGCAAGAGCTGGGCGCCGGAGACAGCGGAGCCCCGGGTGGTATCCCTCGGCGGCGGCTTTCGGGTGAACGTGGTGCCTGGCCAGGCCGACGCCGTCATTGCCGGGATGGACATCATGAGTCTGCTGGCGGGGGCCACCCCACTGTGCGCTGAGCTGGGGGCGTCCTGCCGGGCGGAGGAGACGGACCAGGGCGTACGCCTTACGGCGCTCGGCAGGGGCTGTCACGCCGCCATGCCGGAGGGGGGCCTCAACGCCAATACCGCCCTCATCCGAGTGCTAAGCGAACTGCCCCTGGCAGACTGCGCCTCCACCCGGGCCATCCGGGAGCTGGATAGGCTCCTGCCCCACGGAGACTGGCTGGGCAGGGCTCTGGGCATCGCCCAGGCCGACGCCGAGACCGGTGAGCTCACCTGTTCCTTCACCCAGATCGAGTTTACAGACACCGGACTGGAGGGGCTGTGCGACTGCCGCATCCCGCTTTGCGCCACGGCGGAGAATTGCAAGGACGTGGCGGATGGCAAGCTCTCCGCCCTGGGCTATGAGAGCGCGGGCATGATGATACCGCCCCACTACACCCCGGCGTCAGGGGACTTTATCAGGACTCTGAACCAGAGCTATGAAACATACTCCGGCCGGCCGGGCGGCTGTTACTATATGGGCGGCGGCACCTATGTCCACGACGTACCTGGGGGCGTGGCCTTCGGGGTGGTGATGCCCGGGGTGGACGTGAACATGCACGGGGCCAACGAGCACATCCCGGTGGATGATCTGATCACTGCGGCGGAGATATTTGCCCAGGCCATCGCGGATATCTGCGGCAAATAAAACAGAAAATGGCATAGCCGGCCTGTTTTTATTGGCCCGCTCAGCCTTTCCATCGCCCGGAAAGGCCGGCCTGTCCGGGAGAAGAACGCCAGAAAGGACAGCTTGACTGCCTCCGGCATGGCCAGCCACCGGCCGCAGTCTGTTCGTCCCGCTAGGTCAAAGGATCTGCCGAAGCGGGAAGAGTCGCATTGGTTTCCATAACACTTGTTTTCTTTTCTTCACCCATTACCCTCGTCCTCCCGGTATTCCAGGATATCCCCGGGCTGGCAGTCCAGAGCCCGGCAAATGGCGTCAAGGGTGGAAAAGCGCACGGCTTTGGCCTTTCCTGTTTTCAAGACGGACAGGTTCGAGATGGTGAGGCCGATCTTCTCAGAAAGCTGGGTCAGGCTCATCCTCCGCTTGACGAGCATGGCATCTAAGTTTACATAAATCATAGCA
>CAZVRP010000044.1:0-13547 GCA_964630255.1 uncultured Oscillospiraceae bacterium
TTGGGATTTTCCACCAGCCCTGCCGGGAGGCCCTGAACAGTCACGTCCTGGACGGCCACGGGCACATCCGCGCTCTCCCGATAGTAGGTCACGTACCTGTCATAGGAGTCGTTGATGGGCGTCTCATAGAAGAGGTCGATGATATGATCCGCTGCATCGGTGTAATAGCGGTGTACATAGGCATACCAGCCGCTGGAGGCGGAGCCGGGGCACCCTGGGAGAAGTAGGGCTCATAGCCCTCCGGCAGACGGGTGACGCCCCAGTCCCCCAGCTGGTCGATGGCGGCCAAAGCAGTTTCATCGGTCGGCGGCGTTTTGCCGGTGAGATAAACGCTCTCCGCCAGGGATACCAGATCCACGTCCTCCGCGTCGGCGCTGTTTTTCAGAAAGCTGTAAGCCACCCGGAATACCGTGTCCATGTATTTTCGCGCCAGGGTTGTGAACCGTTCCTCTGTCAGCATCGCGTCTCTCCTTGAAAGGCCTTTCATATGGGATACGCACGGGGCGGGGAAAATGTTTCAAGCGGGCATAAAAACTGCCCGGCCTTGCAGAAAAGGCCGGGCAGGGCGCTGTCGGTTCAGGAGGCCTCTCCCGATGCCTCCGGCGAGGTCAGCGGAGAGACGGTCAGGGTGCCGTCGGGGTTTTCGGAGATGACGCCGTTGACGGTGCAGCCGTCGTTGATGATCAGGTCCTGGACCACGGAGGTATCCGTCACGTTCCATACCGCCCCGTCGGAGAGGGTGACTACCACGCCCCAGACGGATTCGTAGCCGTCGGGGTTGAGGATGTACTGGCCGTCAAATTCCTCCTGGCACAGCGCGTTCCAGTCCTCGCAGGTGTTGGAATAGACGGCGCCGGTGAGGGTGGTGCCGTTCAGATACAGCCGCAGGGTGCGCTGGTAGTCGTCGTTGACGATGTCGCCGGTGACGTCCATGTTCTCAAAGGTGATGTCGCTGCCCTGGGCCTCGTCCCCGTCGGCGATGTCGTTCACGTTGGAGTCGGAGTTAATCATGGTGTGGATGAGCTCGCCGCTCCAGCTTTCCATGGTCACGCCCTTTAAAAGCGCGTTGACCTGGGTAGACTTGGTGACGATGCAGGCTCCGGCATAGCGCTGGTTATAGACGTCCAGGGAATCCAGGGACTGAACGCCATCCGCGCCCAGCAGGTCTGCCGAGGTGGCCAGAGTACCGCCATCCATGTAAAGCGTGGCCTTCTGGCCGTTGGCGGCCCCGGAGTGGCCCATGTCGGGCATGTGGAACTGGACGGCGGCCTGACCGCCCATGATGACGCTCTGCCGGGCGGACTCGCCGCTGGCGGCGCTGCCGTCGGCGTAGTCGGTCCAGCTCAGGTCACGGCTGCCGGGGTCCTTGCCCATGAGCGAGCGAAGCGTGCCGCTGGTCTCGGCGCTGTCGCTGGCCACGGCGTATATCTCGCCGTTGTTGGAGGCAACGATGCCGTCCGAGGCGCCCCGGACCTCGCTGCCGTACAGGTACAGATGGCAGCTGGTGTCGGCGTAGGCCCCATAGCCGCCCTGGCTCAGGCCTAGGCTCCTATAGGCCACCAGATCCAGGTTGCTCCGGGCGGAGTCCGTGCTCCAGGCACCCCAAGTCCGGGACACGATGGCGCTGTCGTAGAGGTAGGTGATGCTCTTGCCCTGGGGCTGGATGCCCCGGGCCCGGGAGCCGGTGGACAAAACGCTGAAGGTCTCCTCATCCCCGCCGGCGGTGCCGCCGGTGGTCTCCAGCAAGGACCGGCGCACGATGACTACGGGCGTCTCGTCGCCCTGGGTCCCGCCCGCCCCGGAACCGGGGACGGTGGTGCCGCCGGATATGTCGGCATAGAAAGCGCTCCGGGCCGCGCCATCGGCCAGAATCAGGACCCCTTCGATATCCAGATAGGTATAGCCCTTGGCGGACAGCACCGGCGGGCAGGAATCCGCCGCCTCGCTGTCGGCCAGGACGATGGCGGAGTCAAAGGCCGTCACGCCCAGGCCTCCCAGGTAATCCGCAGCCTCCGCCGTCACGGGATACTCGTCCGCCGCCACGTTCTGCCCCTCGCCGCCCACGGTATACCACGTGCCGGCGTCCTCCTTCAGCTCGGAGAAGAGAAAGGCCGTCGCGGAGGCGGGGGAGGTGAACAGAAAGCCTGTCACGCCCGCGTCTGTCTTTTCACCCCCGGGGAAGTAGGTCAACGCAAGGTTTTCCGTCTGCTCCTGGGTCGGGTCCTCGCCCTCATCGGTGAGGACGATAGCGGCTTTGGGTCCGGTATCCTCCGCCGCAGCGGTCTCCCCGGACGCCTCTCCCGAGGCCATGGCCGGGGCGGCCAGGGATAAGAGAAGGACCAGGACTGTCATCAGTGCCAGGAATTTCCGCATATATGATCTCCTCCTTGTGTTTAGATTAACAAAAGCATACCATACTTCCTTGGGATTTACAACAGAAAAACGGGTCCGGCAGACGCCGGGCCCGGAAATATATATGCGGTTTTACGGCTGGCCAAAGCCCCCCGGCCCGCCGAAGCCAAAGCCGAAGGAGGAGTTATTGATAACGGTGGAGGATGTGAAGTCCAATGTGGCGCTGTCCGTGCCATAGGTGACGGTGTAGACATTGCCGGGCAGCATATCCGGATGGGAGAGGATCAGACTGCTGAAGGTGTTTTGCAGCGTGGCGGACAAGATCACATTGCCCTCTCCGTCAGTGACGGTGATCTCTGTCCCGCCGGCCACGGAGCCGGTGTTCAGGGTGGCGGCGCATTGGGCGGAGTCGGCGCTGACGCCCTCCATCATGGTAGCGGAGCCTCCGGCTACCACGATGCCTCCGTCGATGCGGAGGGTGCCGCCGGTGTCGATTCCGTTTTCCATGGTGCTGCCCACGGTGGACACCAAGAGGACCCCGCCCTCGATATACACCGCGCCGTTGGAGTCCACACCGTCGCCTAGGTTGGACATATTCCCCGTGACGGCCAGGTCGATGACGCCCCCGGTCTGGCGGAAATAGGTCTCGGCGGTATCGGCGGATGTGCTGCCGCCGAAGCCTCCGGGTCCGCCGAACATCATCTCCGGGCCGTTGGCGTTGATGCCGTCGTTCACCGAGCGGATAAGGATATCTCCGCCGTTCACGTCGATGGTATAGGCTTCAAGGCCCTCAAAGCAGTCGTTCAGGTCGATGTCGCCCCCGTTGATGACAAGGCCGGCATCGGCGTGGATGCCGTCGTCGTTGGAGCAGATGATGAGCGTGCCGTCGTCGATGCGGCAGCTGCCGCCGGCGTGGACGGCGTCGTCGGCGGTGTTCAAGTCCAGTGTTCCGCCGGTGACGGTGATATCCCCGTCGCTTTTAAGGCCCTTGGCGCTCACATCCAGGGTCAGGTTGTCGTCCGCCTCCTGAGAACCCATAGGACCCGGACCGCCCATCATTTCCCCGGCGTGATCGATAGCGCTGCCGCCGCCTCCGGCGGTGATGATGGAGATAGCGCCGCCGGTTACGGTGAGGGCGGAGGCGCCCTGGACGCCGTCGCCGCCCGCGTCTATGGACAGCGAGGTTCCCGCCAGTGTCACGGTATTGCCCCGGATGCCGTCCTCCGCCGATGCCAGCAGTACGATCCCGCCTGCCAACTCCACCGCGCCGTCGCCATCGATGCCCCGTCCGGAGGCATGGATGGTTACATCGCCGCCGGTGACGGTCACATCCCCGGGGTCAAGGCGGCCGTCCTCGGCGCACAGACCGTCGTTGCCTGCGGTCAGGACAAGGGTCCCGCCGGATACGGTGAGCGCGCCCCGGCTTTTCATGGCATGGTTGGCCGCTGTCACGGTGAGGCTGCCGCCGGTGACCGTGAGCGCGCCCTTGCTTTGCATGCCGTTATTGGCCCCGCCGGATACGGTGAGCGCACCCTCCCCGCCGATGGTCAGCGGCCCCTCCGTATACACGGCCGCCTGACTGGCGGCGTCCGGGCTGGCGGCGCCGTCGGACAGGGTGTTTTCCGTGCCCGCTGCCAGGGTGATGGTCAACGCCGCGTCGTCCGAGAGCGTGTATATGGCGCTCTCCCCGGCGGGGGCGGTGATATGGGCTCCGGCCAGCACCAGCTCCACCGGCCCCTCGGCCGTTATGGCCACCTGCCCGGCCAGACTGCCGGAGATATAGTACGTCCCCGGACTCGGGACCGTCACCAGCCCGTTGTCATAGCTGGCTGCGCCGGTGATCTCCGTCTCCTCCCCGGCAAGGCGTACGACGCCGCCGGCGGAACGGGAGCGCTCCTCCTCCGCCATCTGCGCTTGGGGGGGCGGTGTCTGCGCGGAGACCGGGTCCGCCGCAGCCCGGGCGGCGCATCCCGCAGACACAAACAGTAAGAGCGCCAGCGGGAGCAATGTAAATCGTTTCATATCCATGTTCACAATATAGCGCAAGAAAACCATACCTGTCAATGTAAATTGGGGATTGTATTTTTGGATGGACATAGTATATAATGTATTAACGATAATTTATTATCAACATCATCAACATCGTTTTAAGCGGGAAAGGAGCTGTCTATGAAAACCTGCAAGATCCTGGCGCTGATCCTCGTATTGTGCATGGTGCTGTCCGTGGGGGCGTACGCCTCCGACGGTACGCCGGATACCTCCCAGGGCGGTTCGGCCACCAGCCGTCCCCCCGACAACTCCACCAAGGCGGTGGATATCCTGGGCGGCCGGGCCGCGCTGTATTATGAATACGGCGAGGACGGCTATACCCTGACTCAGAATGTGACGGACGCCTATGACTTCCGGGCCTCCGGCGAGCTGACGGCGCCTGTGGCCGGGCAGCCCTATACTCTGGAGGGCGTCTACATCGCCTGCGCGTCCGAGGACTGGGACGAGGAGAATACCGTGGGTAACTCCGGCATCGTCATCAATCAGCTCGCTGATGAGACCACGCCCTTCCTCTTCGGCGGAGACGCGGACTATTATGACGCCCCCGACGGAGAGACGTACAACTCCGTCATCATCATGAACGTGGACCCGGACGAGGCTCTGCCCTCCTCCGCCACGGAAACGGCCCCCGGCGTGGGCATCGCCTTCAACGGCTCCGCCATCGAGATGAAGAACGTCTATGTGGAGTCCAACGGCACCGGGCGGCCCAGCGTACATATCCCCTCTACCACCCGGGACGCGAATACCACCCAGCTGGGCGATCTCATCTGCGTGGACAGCATGTTCGTGAACCACGACACCAGGGCCCTGCTGCTCATGGGCGGCGACGTGTGGTTCCTCAATTCCACCGTCCACACCAACGCCTGGGGCGGCCTGAGCTATGACAACACCTCCACCACCATGTACGTGGTCAATTCCGATGTGGAGAACATTGGCTCCGGCGGCTACGCCATCTATGACGCGGCGGGCTGCACCGCCTATGTGTACGGCAGTCATGTCATCGGCGGCAGCACCGGCATCACCGTCTGCCGCAACGCCGTGCTGACCACCGACACCCTGGACAAGGCGGACGCCGCCGCTACCGAACCCTATGACGGCGCCGCGGATCTGACCGCGCCAGCCGCCACCGCCGACGGGCGCACCGAGATCATCGCCCATGACTACGCCATCAAGATGCACGCGGATATGTCCGGCCCGGACTCCCAGGCCGTGGCCTATTTGAATAATACCTATCTGTCCACCATGGACGAGGATGTGCAGTTTGCAGACGGCACGACCTATGCCGACTGGGCCAGCGAGAGCTCCGGCGTCAGCGGCCTCATCAGCGACTATCAGAGCGGCGACGCCGTCATCATCGCCAGCCACAACGGCAAGGTGGTCTTCGATGGGGCCGAGGTGGCCGCCCGCAGCGGTGTACTGGTCCACAGCCTGTTCTCCTATGACTCCATGGCCTCCGGCATCTATCCCGTGGACGGAGCGGAGTACGTGGGTGACGCGGTGACCATCGCCAACATGTCCGCCGAAGGGGATATCCTCCATGAGGACTATATGCGCAAGATGGACCTGAGCCTCGAAAATGCCGAGCTGACCGGCAAGGTGGTTGGCACCACCCTGGCCGGATGGAACAGCTACTGGACTGCCGCCGTGGAAGCTCTGCCTGAGGAGGAGCTCAGCGAGGCGTCCGACGAGATGACGGCCCTAGAGTCCACCCTGGTCAGCTGCATCTACAACGACACCTATGAGACCCTGTGGGGCGTGCGCATGAGCATGGACGGCAGCTCCACGTGGACCGTCACCGGCGACTCCAACCTCTACAGCTTTACCATGGCCGACGGCGCGGTGGTGCAGGCTCCGGCGGGCCAGAGCTTGGAGATCTATGTGGACTGCGCCATGGATAACGCCCTGGAGGCGTATGACACCTCTGTTGGCACCAGGATCGACGCCTTTGAGCCGGGCGTGGAGTACACTGGCGTGGTCATCCGCGTGACCGGCGAGGCCTCCGGCGAGAGCGCCGGCCAGCAGGTGACCCTGGATGAGGCGGTCCTGGCCGGGCTGGGCATCGAGACGGCTCTGGAGGACGGCGGCTATACCATCTCCCTGAGCGGCCTGCTGGATGCCCTGGGCGCGGAGATGAGCTACGATGAAGCTACCGGCACCATCACCATCACCGACGGCAGCGGTGCGCTGGGCGCGCTTCTGGGCGGCTTGGGATAACTGAAAAGATAACCACTATGGCGTCCCGTTCCCGTTCGGGAACGGGACGCGTCATTGAGCATGAGCAATAGAGAAAAACTGATATATATGGCGTTGGGCGCCATCATACTGTCCCTGTTTCTGCTGAGTCTCAAACTGACGGCGGGGCTGATGCCGGAGCCGGGACCGGAGCGGACGCCCGCCGTTATGGCGACATCCGTGCCGATGCCTACGCCCACGCCCGCGCCCATATCCTTGGCGCTGGCGGACCAGTCCGGCCATCCGGCGCTCATGAGCTTGGAGGAGGACGGCCTTTTCCACCCGGAGGACAGCATGACTCGGGGCGAGCTGTTCCAGCTTCTGGTAAATATGATCGACGGCCTCCCAGCCAGGGAGACGGCGGACTATTCCGATCTGGCGGCCGGTGACGCCGCCTACCGGGCTGTCTCCAGGCTGTACGATGCCGGTCTGCTGGAGGAAGCGGCGGGGGAGGCCATCCGGCCGGAGGAGCCCGCTTTGCGGGGGGATCTGGCGGCTTTTCTGAGCAGGCTTGCCGCCCGGCTGGACGGGGAGGAAAAGGACCTGGCGCAAGAGCTGGCGCAGGATGTGACCAACGGGTATTTCTCCGAGAGCGGGACGGCCGCCGGCAGCGGCGAGGCGCTGACCCGGAGGGAGATCGCCGTGATCCTGGAACGGCTGGCCGGGCGCATTCCCAACAGCGACAGCCTGTTTCTCCTGGGATTGGTCCCGGCGGACCTGGATCGGGACGATCAGGCGTGGGACTATATGGCCGACGCGGTGAGACAAGGCGTGGTCCCGGTCCTGGAACCCGGCCCCTACCGGCTGGACGGATGGCTGTATGCCGCCGGGGAAGACGGATCGATGATCACAGACGGAGATTACGGGCTGTGCCACTTTGGGCCGGACGGCGCCTATACCACCGG
This sequence comes from uncultured Oscillospiraceae bacterium, assembly GCA_964630255.1. Lineage (GTDB taxonomy): Bacteria > Bacillota > Clostridia > Oscillospirales > Oscillospiraceae > CAJOIG01. The sequence goes on from CAZVRP010000044.1 coordinate 7,539, forward strand.
AGACGGGGAATTGGACCAGTACCTCCGGGCGGCCCTGGAGGCCAGCGGCGCCAACGAGCTCACAGGGCGGGCGGCCTTGGAGGCTGTCTATCTCTATGTGAAGCGTAATTTTGAGTATCTGGTCACCGAGGAGGATATGACCCCGGAGGAGGTCGGCGCCGTGGGCTGGGAGAACGAGCGGGCCCTGCGGTTTTTCCGTAACGGCGGCGGGACTTGCTACGGCTACGCGGCGGCCTTTGGCCTGCTGGCCCGGTGCCTGGGGGAGGAGGCCCATATCGTGTCCGCACAGATCAATTATCTGTATGGCGCACATAGCTTTGTTGTCATACCGGAGGACGGCGTCAACTGGATATACGATGTGGAGCTGGAGGACGCCAGGCCCTACCGATTCGATGACCTCGGGCTGTTTAGAGTGGAAAATTTTTCCATATACGACTATTGGTATACGCCGGATTGGTGAGGAACATGACGAAGGTCTATATCTTCAAATATGACGGCGCCTTGGCGGAGGCGGGGTCGGAGCTGCTGCCCCGATGGCGGCGACGGCGGTTTGAACGCCTGCGCTATGCCCCTGCCCGGCAGGAGAGCCTGGCGGCGGGGCTGTTGTGGCGGTATGCCATGGCGCTGCAGGGCGTGCAGAAGGAGGAACCGGTGAGATTTCTCCAGGCGGGTAAGCCTGTGCTGGCGGAGCGGGAGGACCTGTATTTCAGCCTTTCCCATTCCGGGTCCTATGCCATGTGCGCCGTCAGCGATCGGGAGGTCGGGGCGGACGTGCAGAAAATCAAGCCCGTCCGCCTGTCTGTAGCCCGGCGGTTCCACTTCGGGGAACGGGACTGGCTGGCGGAGCAGCCCGGTGAGGATCAGAACAGGGCGTTTTTCCGAATATGGACCCGGAAGGAGGCGTGGGTCAAGGCGGTGAGCAGGGACGTGCTCTTGTCCTTGGGACAGGCGGATGTGATCCACGATCTGCCGGGCTGGTATTTCGCGGAATATGACCTGGAGGACGGATATCTGGCGGCGGTGTGCGCCCGGGAGGATATTCCCCCCCTTATCACGGTGGATCAGACGCGGCTCCTGGCCGCGCTGAGAGGATAAAATCATTAGAAAATACGAGGAGAAGCAAATGAAAAGGTTATTATGCGTTGTGATGTGTCTGGCCATGGGCCTGAGTCTGTTTTCTGCCACGGCGGCGGCCTCCGGCGAGCCCGGGGGAAGCGGGAGCGCCTATTCGGAGGAAGCCGCGCCGGAGGATATGGTGCTGGTGGAGCGGCCCTATGGGCCAGCGGAGGATCTGGGCCTTGATCTGACCGGCCTTTATACCGGCGAGGACTATGGGGACAGCCTGGGGGACGTGACCGTAGCCGCCGGGGATACCTGGACCGTGGCGGACAGCTGCGTGGTGGATAGGCTGGAGATTGAGGACGGGGCCGCTGTTGCGGCGGACTGGCCGGTGGTCGTGTTCTTTTCCGAGAGCGACACCGTGGAAAACGGCCAGGTGATGGGCAACGTCCAGTTTGTGAGCGACTATGACGAGGTCGTGGCCATCGTGCACACCAACGATACCCACGGCTTTCTGGACAGCGAGCCCTATGTGAAGGGCCTCAAAACCCAGCTGGAGCAGTCAGGCAAATACAGTCTGGTGCTGGCCGTCAGCGGCGGCGACATCTACGCCGGAGGCTATGCCGCAGCCCATGTGTATAACGGCGAGTATATCCCCTATGTGATGATCCCTACCTATGACTATTTCACCTGGGGCAACAACGACGGCGGCGTGGCGGACCAGGCCATCGGCACGTATTTTCTGTCCATCCTGTCCGAGAAGTCCGGCCTGACCCCGCTTCTGGCCAACCAGAACGCCGGCGAGGACATCGATATAGCGGCCTTTGCCGCAGCCTATGAGCCGGCGGTGGGGGCGGAGGAATTTGTGGAGCTGTATCCCAAGCTGCTGGCCCTGAGCGCTGATGGCTCCATCGATTACAGTGCCCTCGGCCTGGAGGACTATGCCCTGGCGGCAGGGGACAACGCCCTGCCCGACGGCGTCCTGGCGGAGACGGCCAACGGCACCGTCATCGGTCTGTTCGGCGAGTCCACCCAGGGCGGCTCCATCACGGATGCCTACTTTGCCGGCGGCCAGTCCACGGTGACTGTGGCCCAGAATGCCGCTGACGCCTTGACGGCCCAAGGGGCCGGAGCGGTGGTCATGCTCTGCCACACCGGCTGGATGGGAGAGAACTCTACCGAGGCCAGCTCCAACGACACAAATACAGCTCAGGTGGCCAAGAACACCCATGGCATCGACGCCATCATCGATGCCCATACCCATTCCGTTATCAACGATGGCGAGGGATGGCTGTTCGATGAGAGCGACAGCGACACCATCGTCAACCAGGCCAACTGCAAGGGCGAGGCCATCGGCGTACTGTACCTCTATCTGAAGGACGGTCATGTGGTGGCCAAGGACTGCGAGAATCTTGTGGCGGACGACACCGGCGAGTGGCCGGGCATCATACCGGACGCGAATGTCCAGGCTATGGTGGATCGGTGCTATGACCGGCTGGCCGCCGACGGCTATACCACAGTGTATGCCACCACCGATGTATTCCTCAACGGCGAACGCATCAGCTCCGGCGACCCGGGCGGCGGCGTCCGCGCCAATGAGACGAACCTGGGGGACCTGGTGGCGGACGGCATCCTGTACACGGCGCAGAAGCTGTGGACGGGGGACCCTATCTCCATCGCACTGTATCCGGGCTTCTGGGTCCGGGCGTCCATCCCCGCCGGGGACATCACCTTGGTGGACGCCATGAGCGTGTTTGCCAACCCGCTGGTCATCTATTATGAGGAGTATACCGCCCAGGAGCTGGTGAGCCTGATGACCACCTCCTGCGCCAAACTGGGCCAGGAGAACAACAGCATGTTCCAGGTGGCGGGCCTGACGTGCGCCTATGACCCGGATACCTTTGCCGTCACCACGCTGGTGGTGGGGGATGAACTCATCTACGACCATGGGGAATACCTGGTGGACGACAGCTGGACCGTCGGTTGCGCTGCGGAAAAAGGCGGCGGGGACATGACCGTGCCCGAGGGGACGACCATCGTGGCCTCCAACGCCGATATGGCCCGGTACTGGTGCGAGTTCCTAGCCGAGGCGGATTACACCGTCTATCCCGACGAGCCCAGCCCCGCCGGACGCGTGATCCCGGCCGCATAAAATAACAGGCTGATATAAAAGAAGGGCCTGCCGCAAAACATGTGTTGCGGCAGGCCCGGTTTATGATAATGATTGGATGTTATTTGTCGGCTACCAGGTCCTCTCCGATCTTATAGACGTCGCCAGCGCCCACAGTCAGGACGATGTCGCCGGGCACGATGCTGGCCCGCAGAACCTTTTCGATCTCACCAAAGGTGGGGAAGAAGATGCTGTTTGGCACCTCCTTGGCCAGAGCTTCTGAGGATATGCCCAGGGTGTTGGTTTCCCTGGCGGCATATATCTCCGCCAGGATGGTCAGGTCCGGGCGCTTGAGCTGCTCCACAAAGTCGTCGAACAGCGCGTTGGTGCGGGAATATGTGTGGGGCTGGAATACGATGATTACCCGCTTGTAGCCCAGAGGCTCCACCGCGTCCAGCAGAGCCTTCAGCTCACCGGGGTGATGGGCGTAGTCGTCATATACATCCGCGCCGTTGAACTTGCCCTTGAACTCAAAGCGCCGGTTGGCGCCCCTGAATCCGGCCAGACCGTATCTGACAGCGGTAGGGGAGATGCCCAGGGTGATGGCGGCGGCCGCTGCGGCCAGGGCGTTTTTCACATTGTGTATGCCGGGCACCTGCAGGTGCAGATGGGTAAAAAATTTGCCGTTATGGAGAATGTCGAATTCCGACTGTGCGCCTCTGCTGATGATATTCACGGCCTGCACATCCGCCTCCGGGGACAGGCCAAAGGTCATAAGGTCCCGGTCCAGGCCCGACAGGGCGTCCATGGTATTCTCGTCGTCGATATTGGCGATGACCGTGCCGTCGGGGGGCACCAGCCGGGCGAATTTCAAAAAAGAGGCCTTCACCGCCTCCAGGTTGGCGAAGTAGTCCAGATGATCCGCCTCGATGTCAAGGATCACGGCGATGGTAGGACAGAAGGATAGGAAGCTGTCATAATATTCGCAGGACTCCATCACGATCGTGTCGCCCTGACCAATGCGGTGCCCGGCGTTCAGAAGGGGCAGCGTGCCGCCGATCATCACGGTGGGGTCCTTTTCTGCCGCCATGAGGATATGGGTGCACATGGACGTGGTGGTGGTCTTGCCGTGGGTGCCTGAGATGCACAGGGCGTGACGGTAGCGCTTCATCAGCGCGCCCCATGCCTGGGTCCGCTCAAAGACGGGAATGCCCAAAGCGCGGGCGGTCTGGACCTCCGGATTGTCATCCCGGGCGGCGGCGGTGCGGACGATGAAATCAAACTCCGGCCGGATGTTTTCCACATGGTGGCCAATATTCACCCGAATGCCACGGCTCTCCAGTTGGGTGATCTTGTCGCTGCGCTGGATGTCGCTGCCGGATATGTGCAGCCCCTCGTCGTGCAGGACCTCCGCCAGAGGCGCCATGGAGACGCCGCCGATGCCAATGAGATATCCCTGCTTTCCGGGGGTCATAAAGTCTTCAAAAGATGCCATATTGCTAAACCCCATTTGCCCATCGTGTTACAGTAGCATATTGTTAAATCAGTTTATTATATTCCCCCCGGGCAGATTTTACAAGAATTATTTCCCGGAGGTTTCCCGGCGGTCCGGCAGGGCAAAAAAGCAGCCTGCCGCGAGGACAGGCTGTTTTTGGGATGGTATGCCGTTATATCATTCCTCGACAGGGGAAGCGGCTGCCGGGTTGGGGAGCTGAGGCTCCTCCTGCTCGGGGACTGGCTCCGGGGCGGGGGGATCAGACGGGACGGTCTCGGAAGGGGCAGCTTTGTCGGGAGCAGAGGTATTGGCTTCCGGGACCGTCGGGGTAAAACCCACGGGCTCTCCCCCGGCTGCCGCAGCGGTCATAGCCTGGGCCAGAGCCAGGGCCTCCGCCTTGTTGGCCTTCCGGTTGCGGACGGCCACAAGGACCATCATGAACAGATCGAACACGCCGTTGAGGATGAAGAAGATGCCCAGCATGGTCATGCCGCTGGTACCCAGCGTATCGCCCAGGCTGTAGATGATGCCGAGAGTGGTCAGAACGCCTACCGCTATGCCCAGGGCGCTCAGGATAAGACCGATCCACCACTTGGCATAGCGCATGCGGGCCAGGTCAAGGGTGTATTGCAGCTTTAGGATGCCGTCCGCCGCGATCAAAATGCCCAGCAGGCGCACGATCACCGCCAGGGAGAAGCTGATGGTGGAGACGCCCAAATCATCGGAGATGAGGCTGCTGAAGGCAACATAGGCACCCGCCAGCAGGACCACAAGGCCGACTGCAAATTCAGAGCGGTACACGCCGCTGACAGGGCGGCGGACAAAGTAGATGATGAGATAAACGATGCCAATCAGGCCGATCAGGCCGCCGATCACATAGCAGCAATAGGTGTAGACATAGATGGGTTTTGCGATGAATGCCGCGCCCAGAACGATGAACACGAGTGCTGTGAGGATGAGGTTGCGTATCGGATTGGTGAGAACACCGCTCTTTTTGGCGCTGGTCTCTTCTCCGGGACTAATGGCCTTGCTCTGCTTGGCGGCTTTTTTGGCCGCTTTCAATGTCTTCTTGGATACCGCCGCATCCGGCGTCACCGTACCATTGCTTTTTTTTGCCATGGAAACCTACCTTCCTGTCATTTTTATTATATTGAGTGTGGACTGTTTGCCGCCAGGACAGACTATGAGACTATGTATATACGTCAGTATTTTATCATATCTAGCTGCGGTTGTAAAGCATATTCTTCCGGCATTTTCAAAGGTACTCCGACATACTGCCGGAATGGTATGGTAGAAATTTGAACAGATCTTTAACAGATTGTAAAAGTTTTTTCCCGCAGTTGCG
>CAZVRP010000045.1:0-5511 GCA_964630255.1 uncultured Oscillospiraceae bacterium
GCTTTCTTCAGATTCCACCTCACGATGGACACCCTTGCCTTTGACTAACCCTTCCTGCTGCCGGGCGAGTACGGGTCTTGCTCCCGCTAGAACCTGCGCTCACCGGGCGCACTACGCTGACAGCCGGCTCTTGCATAGAGCCGGCTGCCCGTTGTTTTGCTATTTTGGCGCTGCCTCTTAGTGAGACAGCCCCCGCACGCTGAAAATTCTGCATAAACGTCCGCGCTTAGACGGCGCGCCTTACATGGAAAGCAGCACGAACAGGACGATGCAGGCTGCCAGCAGCACCACGGCGCAGATCGTGGCAGTCAGATTTACCCTCATCTTTTCCTCGTGAGTGGACTCGACCAGCCGGGCCTTCCGCAGGGCGGTGACGATAGGCTTATAGAGCAGCAGGGTGATGGCGGCGTTCAGCCCGCCCTTGATGAGGTTGAAGGGCAGAAACACCGTTGGCAGCATGGCGGCCACGGCGGCCCGGGGCATGCCCAGATAAAACGGCGTGATGATCCAGTTCCACAGCACCATCCCCACGGCCATGGCGGCCACGCCGCTCACCAGGCCCAGGATGGCGCCCTTCATGCTGCGCGTACGTTTATAAACGAAAGCGGCGGGCACGGCGAAAGCACAGGTGGAGAAGATGTTCATGATAAGGCCGTAAAAGCCGGTGGAGGAGATGGTGACCATCTCCACGACGCTGACGATGACGGAGATGATAAGGCTGGTCACAGGCCCGAAGATAAAGCCGCCGATGACCACGACCACATCTTTGGGGTCATAGCTCAGAAAGCCCAGAACGGGGGGGATGAGCTGACCCAGAAGCATGGCGATGTAAGCCACGGCGCAAAGCATGGCCGTGGCGGTGTGCCTGCGGGTTTCTGCTCTGTTGATGGTGGGATTGCTGTCCATAGATTATACCTCCCAAATAAATTTGACACCTGAAAGTTCCATGCCCTTCAGGTGTCAAACGAGGACGTATTTTCATCGGAGGCGGGAGCCGCCCAGGTAAATAGTACCATTCAACACATCTTCTTCCATCCAGACTGTAACTGTCGGTCCCGGGATTCCACCGGGTCTGCTTTCGCTCGCGGACTGTACCGCCGATCGGGAATTTCACCCTGCCCTGAAGACATATCGCTTATTCAGATTTCATGTATACTATAGCACGCTGCGCGGGAATGTCAACACCCAAATCACAGCTTTCCGATATCTTCCGTCAGAGCGGCGATCTCCTCATCCGTGGTGGCCCAGCTGGTGCAGAAGCGCACGCAGGTGTGCTCTCCGTCCGCCGCATGATCGGATTCAAAGATATATTTTTGGGCCAGAGCTTTCATCTGCCCGTTGGCCAGCACCACGAACTGCTGGTTGGTGGGGCTGTCCACATAGGGGTTGACGCCCCGGGCGGCGAAAGCGTCCTTGATGCGCATGGCCTGGACCACGGCCCGACGGGTGATGTCAAAATACAGCCCGTCCTTGAACAGGGTGTAAAACTGCAGCCCCAGAAGCCAGCCCTTGGCCAGCATCCCGCCGTTTTGTTTGATATAGCTGCGAAAATCCGGCTGGAGGACGGGATTCGTGATGACCAGGGCCTCTCCGAACAGCGCCCCGCACTTGGTCCCGCCGATATAGAATATATCCGCCAGCCGGGCGAGGTCGGCCAAAGTCACATCCGCTCCCTCCGCGCCAAGGCCGTACCCCAGGCGAGCCCCGTCAACGAACAGATACATGCCGTATTCATCGCAGACGGCCCGGATGGCCTCCAGCTCCGTCAGAGAATAGACGGCGCCATACTCCGTGGGGTGGGCCAGATACACCAGCCGTGGCTGGGTGATATGCTCCCGGACGGGGCTCGTGCGGTAGCGCTCGCCCGCTGCGGCGATCTGTTCGGCGGTGAGGATGCCGCCCCGGGCGGGCAGGACCTCTATTTTATGGCCGCCGTGCTCCACCGCGCCGGTCTCATGGACGTGGATGTGGCCGGTATCGGCGCTGACGACGCTCTGGTAGGGCCGAAGGCAGGCGGAGATGGCGGTGAAGTTGGCCTGAGTGCCGCCTACCAGAAAATGGATGGCCGCATGAGGGCGGTCCAGATATTTTTTGATCTCCGCAGCGGCGGCCTCGCACCATGGGTCGATGCCGTAGCCGCCGTAACTTTCACAGTTGGCGGCCGCCAGGGCCTCCAGGATGGCGGGGTGGGCGCCCCGGTTATAGTCGTTGTTGAAGCGGATCATGTCGGTTCCTCGTTTTCAGTTTGTATGATACGCTGAAGTATACCATGGACAGGCTTGAATAGCAAACGGGAACGTTTATTTTTTCCGCCGGTTGTTTAGGATAACTCTGGAGGGATGGATATGGAATCGATTTGGAGCAAAACGGTCCAGTTCGCGCCCCGGGGGACGCTGCCGGGTGACATCCGGGCAGAGGCCGCCGTCATCGGCGCGGGCCTGACGGGGTGCCTCGCCGCCTATTTTTTGCAGCGCCAGGGGGTCGGAACGGTAGTGCTGGAGGCCGGGCGCATCGGGAGCGGACAGACAAAAAACACCACCGCCAAGATCACCAGTCAGCACGGACTCATCTATGACCGGCTCATCAAGACCTTCGGCCACGACCAGGCGCGGCTGTACGCTGCGGCCAATCAGCATGCCATAGAGAAGTACCGCAGTCTCATCCGGGGCAACGCCATCGACTGCGATTTTGAGGAGCGCCCGGCCTATCTCTATACCAGCACAGCGCCGGGGTCATTACAGACGGAGTGGAAGGCCGCCGACAGCCTGGGCATCCCGGCCAAGCTCACAACGGCCACGTCGCTGCCCTTCCCGGTGGCGGAGGCCCTGTGCTTTGAAAATCAGGCCCAGTTCCACCCGTTGAAGTTTCTCCGGGCCATTTCCCAGGAGCTGACGGTATATGAGAATACCCGTGTGCTGGAGGTGGAGGGCGGCAGCGTCGTCACGGACCGGGGCAAGGTATGGGCGGACTGCGTTGTGTTCGCCTGTCACTTCCCCTTCGTAAACGTGCCGGGGTGCTACTTTGCCCGGATGCACCAGGACAGAAGCTATGTGCTGGCGCTTGAAAACGCCCAGACCTTGGACGGCATGTATCTGGGGACGGATATAGACGGCCTGTCCTTTCGCATGGCAGGGCCGCTGCTGCTTTTGGGCGGGGCGGGACACCGGACCGGGGAGAATGCCCTGGGCGGCCGGTATGAGCGGCTGCGCCGGGCGGCCCGGACCTGGTGGCCGGACAGCAGGGAGACGGCCTGTTGGTCGGCCCAGGACTGCATGCCGGCGGATGGCATGCCCTATATCGGGCGGTATGCCCGCGCCCGGCCCAACTGGTATGTGGCCACAGGCTTTCGGAAATGGGGCATGACCAGCTCAATGGCGGCGGCCATGATCCTCTGCGACGCCGTCTTGGGCCGGGAGAACGAATATGCCGGGCTGTTTTCGCCCCAGCGACCCATAGGCCGGGGCCCGGTGCTGAAGAGCCTGGCGGCGGATGGGATAAAATCGGTCAAAAATCTTTGCCGGAGCGTCTTTGTCTTTCCGGATAAGAGCGCGGCGGACCTGCCGGCTGGCCATGGCGGCGTGGTGGAGCTGGAAGGGCGGAAGGCCGGCGTGTATAAGGATGCGGCGGGCGCGGAGCATGCCGTGGACGCCCGGTGTCCCCATCTGGGCTGCGAGCTCAGCTGGAACCCGGACGACAGCACCTGGGACTGCCCCTGCCACGGTTCCCGGTTCGATCAGGACGGCGGGCTCCTGTCCGGCCCCGCCCAGACGGATATCGTCCTGGAGGAATAAAAAGCCTCTCTCCCGCGGGGACGATCAAGAAAAATCGGAATTTTTTCCGCCGCCTCTTGAAAAATCAGGGGGCGGCGGCGAATATTATAGGTGAAACGCGTTTTGCAAGGAGAACAACAGATGCTCACAAGGGAACGGTTCACCCAGGCGGCCCAGGAATACATGGATATGATCTTCCGCATCGCCTTCGGCTATATGAAAAGCCGGGAGGACGCGGACGACGTAGTGCAGAACACGCTTCTGGCCCTGTACCGCGCGGACAGGGATTTTCAGAGCGAAGAGCATTTGAAGGCATGGCTGATACGGGTGGCGGTGAATGAGTGTAAAAAGCTGCTCCGTTCCCACTGGCGGAAGAGACGGGCCGGTACATACGAGGACTATGCCAGCGGGCTGGTCTTTCAGCAACCGGAGGATGGGGAGCTTTTCTCCGCCATTATGGACCTGGATGAAAAATACCGGGCCGTCATCGTTCTCTATTATTATGCGGGCTACTCCATCGCGGAGACTGCCCGGCTCCTGGACGTCCCCGCCGCCACCGTGGGCACACGGCTGGCCAGGGCCCGGGAGAAGCTGAAAAACTATCTGACGGAGGCGGAATGATATGACGGAACAGGAAAGGATACGCCGGGCCTTGACGCCCCTGCATGCCTCCGAACACACCTTGGAGGAGGTATTCAAAATGGCAGCGAGACAAAAACAAAATGTGACCGGATATAAAAAGCACGCCGGACGCCGGACTGTCCGGACCGTCCTCATCGCGGCGGCGGCAGCGGCGGCACTGACCGTGACGGCCTACGCCGTGGGGGCGTACACAGGGTTCTTTGAGACGGTGTTCGGGAACGGGAGCATCGAAAGCCGTGACGGGGAGCATGTCCGGCTCACGGACGAGGACGGGGACGTCTGGAAGGAATACGACCTGCCCGCCGAGGAGCGGGTGGCCGTGGACCCGGATCAGGCGCAGGAGCTGGTAGGCGGCGAGACCGTAAGCGTCAGAAAGTCCGTCAAGGTCCAGGACGTGACCTTCACCGTGGAGGATTTCATCATAGACGTTAACGGCATAGGTGCGCTGACCTATACCATGGAGGATCCTAACGGTTTCCCGGGACTGACGCGGTTTGACGGCGGCGGCTTCCAGTTCGAGGACCCGGAAGCCGCAGGCTCCCAGAGGGTAGCGCGGCTGACCCTGACGGCCGCGGACGGCGAGGAGGTCGCTTTTCTTGACAGCACAGACCTCATGTCCGCTGACGGTACCGACACGCGAAAGACAGTGGTCTCGTACTTTGCTCCCATGGAGAGCATTGACGGGGCGGAAAACCTGACCGTGACCTTTAGCGTGGTCAAGGAGCATGACCCGGATGCGGAGCTCTATACCGACGTAGTGGACGAGGGGAGCGTGTCCTTTTCCCTGTCCGACGCGGTAGCGGTTACGGCCCTGACAGGTCCCGATGGCTGGAGTGCCAGCGTGTCCCCGGTGGGCCTCGTGATCACGCCACCGGAGGGCAACCCCTATGGCTCGAGCTATGATTTCGAGGACCTGGTCATCCACATGGCCGACGGTACGGACTATGCGGTGCGGCAGTCGGACCCCTATACATACAACATAACGGTGGGCTGCTATGATGCGGATAACGAGATGTTACAGGTCTTCAACCGGATCATCGATCCGGCGCAGGTGGAGTCCGTCACTGCGGTGGGCCGTGGCTCCGGCTACCAGGACGCG
>CAZVRP010000045.1:5611-13466 GCA_964630255.1 uncultured Oscillospiraceae bacterium
CCGGTCTGCGCCGGGCGGGGCTTTTCCCGTCCGGCGCTTGCATTTGGGCATGATTGCGATTATAATATAATTTAATATGGTCTGATGTAGCCAGCGAAAGGAGCGCGGGAGAGCGTTATGAACTATGTATATGATATCATCCTGCTCCTGCTGTTCGTCAGTATCGTGTACAGCGGCTGGAGGCAGGGCGTCTTATCGGTCGTCATGCGCCTGCTGGGCTGGATCGTGGCGGTGACGCTCATCGTGAGCTTTTCCGCCGACTGGGCCGCCAGCGTGTACCACAGCGTGGTGGAGGCCCGGGTGGAGCAGGCCGTGTCCGCCGCTATCCCGGCGGACGCCATCGCCGCCATGAACGACGGCGCGGAGGCCATGCAGAGCCTGCAGGCGGCCCTGGACAGTTTAGGCGGCATCATGGGCGGCCAGAACGTCAGCGCGGCCCAGGCCGATTCCATCATCTCCCTGTTCCAGCAGGACGCGGGGAGCCTGGCCCAGCTCGTGACCCAGACTATTTTGGAGCCGGTGCTCATCAATGCGGTGCGGATCGTGCTGAGCGTGGCGATCGTGCTGGCGTGCCTTATCGCTTTCCGCCTCTTGGCCCGGATGGTACGGGCCAGACGGGGCCGGGGCGGCGTTCTGAACAGGACCAATCATTTTTTGGGCGGCGTCCTGGGCGTGGGCGAGGGGTTGCTCAGCGCGTACATTTACGTCATGGTGCTGGCGATCCTGGCGGAGGCGGTGAATGGCCCTCGTCTGTCGCCGGGTGTGCTGAGCGACACCGTGTTTGTGAGGCTGTTTATATAGCGGGCAAGCGTATTTGAAAATATAGAAATGACATAGGGGGCCACCATGATCAGAAACGTACTGGATTATTTGGACGCCTCGGCGGCGCGGTTTCCAAATAAGATCGCCTTCGGCGATGAGAAGAACACCCTGACCTTTGCCCAGCTGCGGGACAAGGCCCGCCGGGCCGGGACCTATCTGGCCGGGTGTATTGGCATGAACCAGCCGGTGGCGGTGTTCATGGAAAAGACGGCGGAGTGTCTGGCGGCCTTTTTCGCCGCTGTCAGCGCCGGGTGCTTCTATGTGCCCCTGGACACCAAGATGCCCGAGGCTCGGATCAAGCTGATATTCGATACTCTCCATCCCGCTTTCGTGTTCTATGACGAGAAAAACGCCGATGCCGCCCGAGCCGTGGCGGGGCAGGCGGGCAGCGCCTTGTTCTCTGCCGCCTGTGAGACGGAACCGGACGGAGCCGTGCTGACGAGAATCCGGGACGAGCACGTAGACACGGACCTTTTATACGTGCTGTTCACCAGCGGCTCCACCGGTGTGCCCAAGGGAGTCACCATCAGTCACCGGAGCATGATCGACTATGCCGACTGGCTCCACGACGCGCTGGATATCGATGAGAACTGCATACTGGGCAACCAGGCGCCCTTTGTGTTCGACAACTCCACCCTGGATATATACAGCACCCTGAAAAACGGCTGCACCACTTGGATTATCCCGAAAAAGTGCTTCTCCTTCCACAAGACCATGATGCGGTTTCTGGCGGAGCACGCGATCAACACCATCTTCTTTGTGCCCTCGGCCCTTATCTCCATCGCCAACTCCGGTATTCTGGAAACCACCCGGCCAACCACCTTGAAGCGGGTGTACTTTTGCGGCGAGGTCATGCCCAACCGCCAGCTGAACCAGTGGCGGCGGGCCCTGCCGGAGGCCAGCTTCTGCAATATGTACGGCCCCACGGAGATCACCGACGTGTGTGCGTATTACATCGTGGACCGTGAATTTGACGATGATGAGCCTCTGCCTATCGGCCGGGCCTGCGCCAACACACGCATCCTCATCCTGAATGACGACAACAAGCCCGTGGGTCCGGATGAGACTGGCGAACTGTGCGTGCTGGGCACCTGCCTTTCCATGGGCTACTACAATAACCCGGAGCAGACAAATAAGGCGTTCGTCCAGAACCCCCTGAACCCCTATTCCCACGAGCGGATGTACCGCACCGGCGACTTGGCCCGGTACAACGAGCGGGGAGAGATCATGTTCCTGGGCCGGAAGGACTTCCAGATCAAACACCAGGGCTGCTACCGAATCGAGCTGGGTGAGATTGAAAACGCCCTGCTGGCGACGCCCAGCGTGCGAAACGGCTGCTGCCTGTTCGATGAGCCCAAGGATGAGATCGTATGCGTGTACATAGGTACGGAGGAGCCCGCCGAGCTGGGTAAGCAGCTGGCGGAAAAGCTGCCGGCCTACATGATGCCCAACCGCTATGTGAAGCTGGATACCCTGCCTATGACCATCAACGACAAGATCGACCGGGTCACGCTGAAAAAGACGCATATTGGATAAGCCCGTCAAAAAAACGATTATGCTGATCTTCGGCACCCGTCCGGAGGCCGTCAAGATGTGCCCGCTGGCGACGGAGCTGGAGCGTCGCGGCTTTCCGGTGACGGTATGTGTCACCGGCCAGCACCGCCAGATGCTGGACCCGGTGCTGACGGCCTTCGGCGTGACGCCGGATATCGATCTGGGCGTGATGCGCCCGGAGCAGGATCTGCCCGGTCTCACGGCTGCGGTGCTGGAGGGCGTGTATGACGCGCTGGCCCGGGAGCGGCCCGATCTGGCGCTGGTGCAGGGGGATACCACCACGGCTTTCGCCGGGGCCTTGGCGGCCTTTTACGCCCGTGTCGAGGTGGGCCATGTGGAGGCGGGCCTACGGACTTATGATATGGACAGGCCCTGGCCGGAGGAATTTGACCGCCGGGCCGTGAGCCTCATGAGCCGGTACCACTTCGCGCCCACGGAGGCCGCCCGGCAAAACCTTTTGGCCGAGGGCGCGGCGCCGGAGCGGGTGTATGTGACGGGCAACACGGTCATCGATGCCATGCGGACCACCGTGAGAAAAGATTATGTAAACCCGTTGCTGGACTGGGCGGCGGGAAGCCGGCTGGTACTCGTCACCGCCCACCGGCGGGAGAGCTTGGGCGCACCCATGGAGGGCATGCTGCGGGCCATCCGCCGGGTCGTGGAGGAGCGGCCGGACGTGAAAGCCGTCTATCCTGTGCATTTGAACCGGGCGGTGCGCGAGACGGCGCGAGCCGTTCTGGGCGGCTGTGAGCGTATCCGGCTGACGGAGCCCATGGACCTGGTGGACTTTCACAATTTCATGGCCCGGAGCTATCTTGTGGTCACCGACTCCGGGGGCATCCAGGAGGAGGCCCCGGCCCTGGGCAGACCGGTGCTGGTCATGCGGGACGCCACGGAGCGGCCCGAGGGGATCGAGGCCGGGACCTTGAAGCTGGCGGGCACGGCCGAGGAGTCCGTTTACCGAGCGTTCAGCCGTCTGATGGACGATCCCGCCGCCTATGCGGCCATGGTCCGGGCCGTAAATCCCTACGGAGACGGCCACGCCAGTGAGCGCATCGCGGACATACTGGAGACGCTGTAAAGAGGAAGAACGATGGAATTGATGCACGGTTCCCCGGCGGACATGACCGGCAGGGAGGATAAGGAGATACGCTGCTACCGGCTGCTGGATAGGCTGGGCGTGGACTTTTACCGCACAGACCACCCGGAGGCGCCCTCCACCACTATGGAGGTGTGCGCCCAGGTGGACGCCGTTTTAGGCGTACACATTTGCAAAAACCTGTTTTTGTGCAACCGGCAGAAGACGGATTTTTATCTGCTCATCATGCCCGGGGACAAGCCCTTCAAGACCAGGGAACTCAGTCGCCAGCTGAGCGTCAGCCGACTGTCCTTTGCCGACGCGGAGCATATGGCGGCGTTTTTGGACATCACACCGGGGAGCGTGTCCGTCATGGGGCTGATGAACGACCGGGAGGACCGGGTCCGGCTCATCATGGACGAGGACGTGCTGGCGGAGGAGTGGTTTGCCTGCCATCCCTGCATGAATACCAGCTCCATCAAATTTCTGACAAAGGATCTGACGGAGAAGCTGCTGCCCGCTATGGGGCACAAGCCCACGGCGGTGCGTCTGACTGGCGAGGCGTAAGGCAAGCGGAGTAATATACGAACACCGGGACGGCATGGCCGTCCCGGTGGTGTATTATTTGTCAAACAGCTCGCGCAATGTGTCTATGAACAGGGCCGCGGCGGGGTTGGTGGCGTTTTTTCGCCAGGCGGCCACATAGGGCCGGACGGTGTCCTCTCCGGGGATAGGCCGGAAGACCACGCTCTCTGAGTAGAAGACACGGCTCAGGGCTTCTGGCAGGATGGAGATGCCGAGCCCCGCGCCCACGGAAAGCACCACCGCCTCGATGCGGTCATACTGATACACTACGTTGGGTTCATAGCCCCGGGTCCGGCATACCTCCCACATCCAGTCGTACAGTGCCGGGCCGTCCGACGGCGCGATGGAGATGAACCGCTCGTCCGCCAGTCGGGAAAAATCCAGCGGCGCCTGTGCCAGCGGGTGTCCTGCCGGGAATACCACGCACAGGCGGTCGCTGTGGGTAATCACATGGTCGTATGTCTCCCCCACGGGGACCATCTCCAGGGCGGCGAAATGGAAGTCGTAGCGGTTGTCGTTCATGGCCGTGATCTGCCGCCGCCCCGGGGCCACATTGATGTCCACCGTGATGTCCGGGTACCGGGCTGCGAAGGCCGCCAGCGTTTCCGAGAGCACAGCGGAGGAGGTGGTGAGGCTCATGATGGACAGATGGCCGGACTGGCCCTGCTGGTCCTGGCGGAACTGGAACACAGCCCTGTCCGCCAGATCCACCAGGTCCATAGCCGCCGGCAGGAACCGGCGGCCCGCGTCCGTCAGCGTCACCTTGTGCCGGTCCCGCAGGAACAGCTTGCCCCCAAGCTGCTTTTCCAGCTCCACGATGTGGTGGCTGATGAGGGGCTGTGTCACTCCTGAGCGCCGGGCGGCCTCCGTGAAATTCAGCGTCTGGGCCACGGAAATGAAGTATCGAAGCCGTGTGATGTCCATTGGTAGCCTCCGGAATGGTTGGTAATAAATTTTATTTATTTCCAAAATAATATTTTTTATATTATCATTGACAGGATGATTTGTAAAGAGTATATTTTAGTTGTGCGAATATAGGCGTAAACCGCCGAAGATCAAGGAGCGACGATATGGACCAGCAGGACCGCCGGGACAGAAAAAACGATGTGGAGATCGGCCCGCTGGCCAAGGACGGCGAGAAGCTCATCGGTTCCATCCGGGCGGGGAACATGGTGGCCATCCTATCTGGCGGTGAGGTCATGTATACCTTCCTTTACAGGGGACGCTACCAGTGCTTCATCCACCCCCTGGCCGCAGAGGAGGGGCGCCGCAAGGACTGGACGGTCAGCGAGAAGAACACTGCCATGATAAAGAATCTGGCGAACCTGGCCGACCAGCTCTTTGAAATCAGATTCGGTGCGCAGATGGATTTTATGGGCGTCATGGTGGCGGCAGAGAAGGGAATCATCCAATTTTTGGATTCCATAGGAGAGCTGCCCGCCGACGATGTGGATTTTATGTCGGGAGACATCATTAAATCATAAAAGAAAAATCATACAAAAAGACCGCAACTATCAAGTCCAGTGGTATGAAGTCAAGGGGTGATTGTCAGAATCATTCCGGGGCTGGCCAAGCCGTCCTGCAGCTATTGTATCACGGGTATCTCTAAGCCTGCTGATACCCAAAACTATTAACTTGAAACTTATTATGTGAGGAGGAATGATGAATGAAGGTGTCGATCCGCACCCCGGAGGGGGTCCAAGCGCTCTCCCTTCGGGACATCACAGAACGCGCGGCCAAGCTGGCGAAGGAGAGTCCCAGCGAGCTGACGTGCGCGTTCCGCATCTGGTATGAGGGCTTTGAGGGCTACGGCATGCCCGTTCGGGAGGTGGTCACGGCCATCGAGCAGGGCATCGCCGAGAGCGGCTGCTGGACCAATGTAGGTCCCCGCCGGTTCGAGAAATACGGCCTGGTCAACGCCTATACCAACAACAAGTACGCCGCCGCGCCCAAGAATGTCGGCGGCCACACCATGATCCAGCACCGGTTCCATGCCGGCGCCAAGTACAAGGGTCCCGACGGGAAGATCTATTGGGTCCCGGTGGTGGAGACCTTCGATCTGCGCTGCTTTGAGTGGCAGGACGGCAAGTATGTGGGCACCATGGTGGAGATCGACCCCGACTCCGACTATGCCCGCGCCATGGTCGAAGTGAAGTGAGAGGAGGGAGGCAGTCATGACGAAGGAAAAAATCACCCATTCCATCTGCGTGGGCGGCCCGTTGACAGTACATACCGTGGACGGCGTCATCCGCCGGGTCCGGCCCATCGTCTTCACCGATGACGACGCTCCCGGCTGGGTCATCAAGGCCCATGGCCGGGAATACACCCCCCAGCGGAAGACTACCCTGTCCCTGCTGGGCTTTACGGAGAAGGACCGGACCTACTCCTATGACCGGGTCAAGTACCCCATGATCCGGGAGGACTTTGTGGAGACGCCGGACGGCCAGAACCGCCACACCGAGAACCGAGGCAAGTCCGGCTACCGCCGGGCCTCCTGGGACGAGGCTCTGGGCCTGGTGGCCCGCGAGATCAAGCGCATCCAGGGGACCTATGGCAAGGAGGCCGTCACGGCCATCACCTCCAGCCACCACTCCTGGGGCCTGTGCGGCTATAAGATCAGCCTGTTCAAGCGCTTCTTCTCCATGCTGGGCTATACCCGCATCATGGACAACCCCGACTCCTGGGAGGGCTTCCACTGGGGAACTCCTCATACCTACGGCTATTACTGGCGTTTAGGCGGCCCGGAGCCCTTCGATATGCTCAACGATGCCATGAAGAACACCGAGACCATGATCATGTGGTCCCACGATCCCGACACCACCCGGGGCGGCTACTCCGCCCAGGAGTCCGCCCTCTGGCGTTGGTGGATGAAGGAGGCTGGCGTCCAGTTCATATACATCGATCCCTTCAACAACTTCTCCTCCGTCAAGCAGGCGGACAAGTGGATCGGCCCCCGGATGGGCACCGATGCCGCTCTGTGCGAGGCTATCGCCTACGTGTGGATCACCGAGGATACATACGATCACGAATACGTGGCCAAGCACGGCCACCGCTTTGACGAGTGGCGGGATCACATCCTGGGCCTGGGTCCCGACGCCACGGCCAAGACGCCCCAGTGGGCCGAGGAACTCACCGGCGTCAAGGCATGCGACATCAAGGCCATCGCCCGGCGCTGGGCCTCCACCAAGACCATGGCCGGCTCCGGCATGCGCGGCGGCTTCGGCGGCGTGTGCCGCACTACCGGTGGGTCCGACTTCGCCCGGCTCCTGGTGTGCCTGCTGGCCATGCAGGGCATGGGCAAGCCCGGCCAGAATATGTGGACCGGCACCTGCGGCGGCCCCATGAACTATAACTTCTGGTTCGGCGGCTACTCCGACCCCCTGTCCTCCATTGCCAACGCCCCTGTGGCCGATCATCCGGCCGTCAACTGCGTGGAGCAGACCCTGTACCGTACCAACCTTCCCGATGCCGTCCTGGACGGCCACTATGAATGGCTGGGCGAGGGCTTCTGCGGAGGCGGCCTGGATTTCGAGTTTACCCGCCATGTGTATCCCATGCCCGGCTGCAGCGAGGTCCACATGTTCTGGCGCTACGGCGGCTCCTTCATGGGCACCATGCTGGACACCAACAAGTGGGTCAAGATGTATAAATCTCCCAAGCTGGAGTTTGTGGTCAACCAGGACATCCACCTCAACCCTGAGGGCCGCATGGCCGATGTGATATTGCCGGCCTGCACCAACCTGGAGCGTGTGGACATCGGCGAGGTGGGCAACTCCGGCAACGGCGGCTACTGCTCCCACTCCCAGACCGGCAACT
>CAZVRP010000046.1:0-13222 GCA_964630255.1 uncultured Oscillospiraceae bacterium
TGGCCGCCAGAAAGAATATTAAGCCCATCGCCCGGCTCAAGAGCTTTGCCGTTGCCGGCTGCGATGCCACCCGTATGGGCCTTGGTCCCATCTTCGCCACGCCGAAGGCTATGGAGCGTGCCGGAATGACGGTCGCCGATATGGACACCATCGAGATCAACGAGGCGTTTGCTTCCCAGTCCATGGTCTGCATCGACAAGCTCGGCTTCCCCATGGAGAAGGTCAACCCCTATGGCGGCGCGCTGGCTATGGGCCATCCCCTTGGATGCACCGGCGCTGTTCTGGTGGGTAAGGCTATCGACCGCCTGCGCGAGATCGGCGGCAAGTATGCCCTGGTCACCATGTGCATCGGCGGCGGTATGGGCGCTGCCGGCATCCTGGAGCGCTGCGAGGAGGACTTCTGAGTTACTTGTCGCGGAAGGAAAGCAACCAAAAGAACGTTTCAGCCGCAGAAAGAGAGGGCCGCTGTCTCAGCGGTCCTCTTTATGTAAGGATGGATTCAATATGCACGATGAATTGACGGCGGCCGATATCCGCAAGATGCAGGAGGAGATCGACTACCGTGAGACGGAGCTGCGGCCTAGACTCATTGAAGACGTCCAAACCGCCAGGGCCTTCGGGGATCTGTCGGAGAACTTTGAGTACAAGGCTGCCAAGCAGGCAAAGAATAAAAACGAGAGCCGCATCCGGTATCTGAAGCGGATGATCGCCTCCGCAGTGATCATCGAGGACCGGTCCGCCGACGACGAGGCGGGCCTGTTCGACAGGGTGACGCTGTTCATGGAGGATGAGAGCGAGGAGGAGGCCATAACCTTGGTGACTACCATCCGGCAGAATCCGGCCAAGGGGCTCATCAGCAAGGAGTCCCCCGTAGGCCAGGCGGTCATGGGACGCAAGGTGGGGGACCGGGCCTTTGTGAAGATAGGCGATGGCGGCTATTGGGTCGAGATACGGGCCATCGAAAAGGGTGCGGACGATGGCGCCATGGAGATCAGCCCTTATTGATGATACGGCAAACGGACAGGTGTCATGCCTGTCCGTTTTTGCCGTCATTTTGGTATTTGGCGATCTCCCGCTCCTGTTCCGGCAGCCATTGCTTTTTATAGACCTTGACCTCGTTGGCGAGGGTAATAAGGACGTACAGCACGATCACCACTGCGGCCCGGTTTAGCATACCGTCCCGGCATATATACAGGACCACAGCGGCGAGAACCAGGGTCATAACGGCCTTCAAAACAAAGTCCGGCCACTTTTCATGCAGATACTGCTTTCTCAAAAGCTGCCGCCGCTGTTTGCGGGCGGCGTTATTTTTATCCATAGGGCAGATCCTCCTTTTTCACCTGCACCAGAATGGTATGCTGGCCGTTTCCGTGGGCCAGGGCCGTGAACTCGTGGCTGGTAAGGACGTTGATGTTGGCCCCGTTGTCTACGCCCGTCTCATCCGGATCGTACCATGCCCCCTGGGCCAGAGCCGTGACGCCGGGGGCGATGTCCTCCGTTACGTGGGCGGTCACCCGCACCGTTCCCCGGTCATTGTATACCAGCACCGTGTCACCCTGCGAGATGCCCCGGGCGAGGGCATCGGCATGGTGTATCCACAGCCGCTGGGGATGGGCGCCGCGCAGGGCGGCGTTGTTATGGTGTACTGAGTGGGTCCGGGCCATGGTGTGCCAGCCCACCAGCTGGAGAGGATAGACATCGCTGCCCCCATAGCCCTCCCTCGCCGGCACATACACCGGCAGAGCCGGAATGCGTGCATCGTCCAAGGCCGCAAGGGCGGGGGAAAACAGTTCGATCTTCCCGCTGGGGGTGGGGAAGGGCACATCATCCTCGATCTGCTCCCGGAAAGCCACCCGCTGGATGGGCGTTTTATACCGGTATGTACCCATGGTGCGGAAGCTCTTAAAGGGGGGCAGTTCCCGCTCCCGGGTCCGGAGGTCGTTATAGATATCCTCCAGCCAGCCCGCAGAACTCGCGTGTCCGGCGGTGAAGGCGTCGCCCAGTCCCAGCCGCTCCGCCAGCTCTGCCAGCCAGTCATACTCAAACCGGCACTGGCCCAGAGGCTCTATGAGCTTTTGGGAGAAGCCCACGAAATCTCCCTGGGACCAGGGGACGGTGATGTTGTCCTGCTCGAACATGGATACCCCCGGCAGCAGCAGATCGGCGTATTTCGCGCTGGGCGTCATGAACAGATCGCTGCACACGATGTACTCGCATAGGCTCTCGTCCCGCAGAATGGCCGCCGTCCGGTTCAGATCCCCGTGCTGGTTCATGAGCTGGTTGCCTGCCAGATTGACCAGGAGCTTGACACCTGTCTCCAGTCTTGTCGCGCCGGTTAGGCCGTCGCCAGCGGTCAGGGACGGACCCCGCAGGATAGCGTCTGCCCACAGGAAGGCGGGTATCTCCGCTTTCACCGGGTTCTCCACGGCGGGCATTTTCGGCAGGGGATGGGTGTCGCACCAGCCGATGCCCCCGGCCCAGCCGCCGGGAACGCCCACGTTGCCGGTCAGGCACGCCAGGGCACAGGTGGCCCTGGCGAACTGCTCGCCGTTTTCATGGCGCTGGCCCCCGTAACCGGCCAGAAGGGCGGCGGGCTTGGCATCAGCGTAGTCCA
Organism: uncultured Oscillospiraceae bacterium; assembly: GCA_964630255.1. Classification (GTDB taxonomy): domain Bacteria; phylum Bacillota; class Clostridia; order Oscillospirales; family Oscillospiraceae; genus CAJOIG01. The sequence goes on from CAZVRP010000046.1 coordinate 2,615, forward strand.
TGGCCAGCGCCTCGATTACCGCTGCTGGCACGCCGCATATTTCCTCCGCCCAGGCGGGGGTGCGCCTGTCCTGTATCAAAAACTGTCTCCAGGCCTCCCAGCCCAAGCAATATTTCTCCAAAAACGCCCGGTCATACAGATCTTTTTGGAAGATGATATATGCCATGGCGTCCAGCATGGCGGCATCGGTGGCAGGCCGTATAGGTATCCACTGAGCCCCCAGGGTCCGGCAGGTGGCGTTTTTCCGGGGATCGATGACCAGAATGCGGGCCCCGGCGTTCTTGGCCTGGCGCAGCCAGTACATCAGATCGTCAAATACCGTCTCCGCCGGATTGTGGGCCCAGAGCAGGATGAGCTTGGAGTCCACCAGGGTGGAATAGCTGCTGCCGGACTGGGCCGTGCCGTATACGTAGGGGGTAGCGCAGGCCCCGCAGGCGGTAGAATATGAGTTGTAGTAGTCCAGATGGCCGCCATCTAGGCGCAGCAGCCGCTTGGCCAGGCCCGTGCCGTTAAGAACGCCGTTTTCGCCCCAAGCATAGTTAACATAACGCGACTGCGGCCCATAAGTATCCCGGATGCGGACCCAGTTTTCCGTCAGATCGTCCAGCGCCTGGCCCCAGCTGATAGGCGCAAATTGTCCGGAACCCCGGGGGCCGGTGCGCTTTAAGGGTGTCAGGAGCCGGTCGGGACCCAGAAAGGTGTTGGCGTATTGCAGCCCACGGGCGCAAGGCTTCCGCCCAGGCTCCGGGTCATCGGGGTCGGGTGACAGGCGTATGATGCGCCCGCCCTCCATGTGCACCCGCAGACGGCAGCAGCCCCCGCAGTTGTTACGGCCTGTGGTGAGGAATATCTGTTCGGACATTACAGCCCTCGGTACATATCGTCCCTCAGCCGGGAGGTGTCCTCTTTGGCGATGATGTCGTCAAGCATGGCGATTATTTTCTCCCGCTCTTCCTTGAGGGTGCATTTGATAGGCAGATAGTTGGAGGCGTGGTTGGAGGTATAGTGCAGGCCGCTCAGCTCGATCTGCCGCACCAGCTCCCGGGTCTCCAGCAGGGTCTCGAAAGGCGTCTGCAAGGTCAGCTCTCCCCGCTGGACTTCCTCATACAGGGGCGTACCATCAATGGCCATGAGGGTCATGGAGGACAGGTGCTTGGGCCGCATCTCATTTATCATCTTCGCGGTGAGGGCGGCGTTGCGCTCCAGGGCCTCCCGGCCGCCGCCCTCCAGACCGGTGATGACGATGGCCCAGAGATCGAAGCCCGCATCCACCAGGGCCCGGCCAGCCTTGAGCATCCCATCTGCCCCCACGCCCTTGTGGACATGGCGCAAAAGCTCGTCATCTCCGGTCTCTACGCCCAGGTATGTCCGCTGCAAGCCCGCCTGGCGGATGGTCCGCAATTCATCCGGCGTCTTGCGCAGAGTGGACAGGGGTCCGGCGTAGGTGGTGACCCGGCGCAGGTTGGGGAAGGCGTCGTACAGGGCTTTCAAAACGGCCAAAAGATAGTCCATGGGCAGGTTGATGGCGTCGCCGTCGCACAAAAATACCGTCTCCGTGTTCCGGTAGAAGGTGCCCTGGGCCATCCGGATGTCCTCAAGGACATCCTCCAGGGGCCGGACCCGGTAGCGCTTGGCCTTGTACATGGAGCAGAAGGTGCAGGTGTTGTTAGAGCAGCCGATGGTGCATTGGAGCAGATAGCTCCTCCACTCCCCGGGCGGACGGTAGATATCGCCTTCGTAGCGCATGGTATGAACCTCCTTGATTTCGGGCAATCTAACAATTAAGAACACGTATGAGGTGATCTGGATGACAACGCAGCTGACAGCGGTATTTGACGACAGGGACGGCGCCGACCTGGCGCTGATGCGCCTTCGGCGCAACGGTATCGAGTACTCCATCGAGGAGATGCGGGCCCCGGATCGGAAGGTGAAATCCGATATGCCCCTTCTGAACATGAGTCCATCCTATGGCCTGACCATGACCGACAGCATCATGCCCGGGGAAATGTATGCGGCAGTGCTGAGCTCCCGGGCCGTGATGGAGCGCAGCGCCGTCTCTGCCGGGCAGGCAAGACTTACGCTGAACGTCCGGGCCGATCAGGTTCTCCGGGCCAGAGAGATCATCGCCACGGTAAAGGGCCGCGTACTTTAATTCTGCCCCTTTATCAGGTCCCAATACTTTTTGGCGGCCTGTTCCGTCTTGTTGTCGCCGTATTCATAGTAACGGGCGTCTTTGAGGCTGTCCGGCAGGTACTGTTGGGCCACCCAGCGGTGGGGAAAGCTGTGGGGGTACAGATATCCCTGCTCCCGCTCAAAGCCCGTGCCGTCGGCGTGGACGTTCTGCAGGTGCCGGGGAATGGGTCCCGCCTTGCCGGCCTTCACGTCGGCGATGGCGGCATCGATGGCCATGCAGCCGGTGTTGGACTTGGGACAGGTGGCCAAAAAGATGACTGCCTCGGCCAGAGGCAGCCGGGCCTCCGGCAGACCAAGCTGCAGCGCTGAGTCCACGCATGCCTTCACGATGGGCACCGCCATGGGATAGGCCAGGCCGATATCCTCGCTGGCGGAGCACAAGATGCGCCGGCAGGCGCCCAAAAGGTCGCCGGTCTCCAAAAACCGGGCCAGATAGTGGACCGCCGCGTCCGGGTCTGAGCCCCGCATGGATTTCATTAGGGCGGAGAGGATGTCAAAGTGTACGTCCCCGTCCCGGTCGTAGCGCATGGAGCTGCGCTGGGTGACGGCACGGGCGTCGGCCAGGGTGAAGTCCAGACTGCCGTCCTGGCTGGGGATGGCGGTGTTATACAGGAGTTCCAGGGTGTTCAGCCCCTTCCGGGCATCCCCGCCGCAGGCGGAGGCGATGTAGTCCAGAACTCCGTCCTCCAGGCGTATGACCGTATCGTCCCGCTTTTGCAGAAGGTCCAGGACCCGTTCCTGGGCTTTTTTCACGTCCGCCGGCTCCAGCTGCTTGAACTCAAACACCGTGCTCCGGGACAAAATGGCGTTGAACACGCAGAAGTAGGGGTTTTCAGTGGTAGAGGCGATGAGGGTGATCTTGCCGTTTTCAATGAACTCCAGGAGGGACTGCTGCTGCTTCTTGTTGAAGTACTGTATCTCGTCCAGATACAAAAGCACGCCCTCCGGGGCAAGCAGGGTGTCAAGCTCGGCGATGATGTCCTTGATGTCCGCCAGACTCGCGGTAGTGGCGTTGAGCCGCCGGAGGGGCCGGTTCGTTCGATGGGCGATGATCCGGGCTACGGTGGTCTTGCCGGTGCCGGAGGGACCGTAGAAGATCATGCAGGGGATGTGCTCGCTTTCCGCGATGCGGCGAAGCATGCCCCCCGGGCCCAGAATATGCTCCTGGCCAAACACATCGTCCAGAGTCTGGGGGCGGAATTCATCGGCGAATGGGCGGTACATACTGTCAGTCCTTTATCATTATGATGCAAATAAATTATATAGAAAGTGCTTGGAATTTGCAACAGTCCGTGATAAGATTTTCTATAAAGACAGATAAGGCAGGAATTGGATATGAGAACGCCTGATCAGGTAAAAGGAATCGTGGAGGGTCTGGCTGCGGAGTATCCGCTGGCCGACTGCACGTTGGACTATCATGAGGCGTGGGAGCTTCTGGTGCAGGTACGCCTGGCCGCTCAGTGCACCGATGAACGGGTGAACATGATATCCCCGGCGCTGTTCGAGCGTTTCCCCAACGCCGAGACCATGGCAGCGGCCTCGCCCGAGGAGGTGGAGCCATATATCCGCTCCTGCGGGTTTTATCATGGCAAGGCCCGGGATATCGTGGGCGCGGCGAAGATGCTGGTGGAGGATTTCCATGGGATCGTCCCAGATAACATGGACGATCTTTTGAAGCTGCCCGGAGTGGGCCGCAAGAGCGCGAATCTCATATTGGGGGACGTGTACCGCAGGCCCGGCAGCGTGGTGGTGGACACCCACTGTATCCGGCTCTCCAACCGGATGGGTCTGGTGGACGGCCTGAAGGACCCGGTAAAGATCGAGACGGCCCTGCGGGCCGTCCTGCCGCCGGAGGAGTGCTCCGACTTCTGCCACCGGATCGTGTACCACGGCCGGGCGGTGTGCTCCGCCAGAGCGCCCAAATGTGAAAACTGCTGCGTGCGGCGGTTCTGCCAGACCTATGAAGGGGAACATACATAATGGTTTATGAATTCGACGGTATAGAGAATTTCCGGGAGCTGGGGGGCATTGTCCGGGCCGACGGGGCCCATATCCGGGAGGGGGTCCTGTTCCGCTCCGGCCATCTGGGCCGGGCGTCCCAAAGTGATGTCGCACGTCTGGCCGATCAGGGCCTTTCGCTGATCGTGGATATGCGGGACAAGACCGAGCGAAAGCGCGCCCCGGATAAACACGTGCCCGGGGCGGAAAATGTGTGGCTGCCCCCGGTACCGGATCTGGATGCGGTCATCCCCATCAAGAGCACGACGCCCGGAGATGTCCGGGAGGTGTTCCATGAGTTTTACCGGCTCCTCTCTCTGGACCCGACGGCCATCGAAGCCTATGAGAGCTTCTTCCAAAGGCTGCTGGCCTCGGAGGGCAGGCCCGTCCTGTTCCACTGTACCCAGGGGAAGGATCGGACTGGCGTGGCGGCAATGCTGCTCATGAGCGCTTTGGGCTTTGACAGGGAGTCGGTCATGGAGGAGTATCTGCGCACGAATCTGTTCGCCCAAAAGCAGATGGACGCCATGCGCTTTGCCCGTGCCGACGAGATGGAGCTCGCCCTTATGGGAGAGGTGTACCCGGTGTTCGAGCGCAATGCGCGGTATTATTTCGACTGCATCCAGATCGAGTACAGCTCCATCCAGGTATATCTGGAGATGGTCATGGGCCTTGGCCCGACGGAGATATCCCGGCTGGAGGAGTATTATATGGAGTAAACAGCGCGTCCAGTTTCGCGGGCATTTTTGTCAGGTATCTCCGAAGAACTGTCCATTGATATTTTTCGGCAGAGGCGTATAATATAAATCAATCAATCAATGCTATCGCTTGTTGCTTTGGAAACTGTTTCATTGCCGAAGTAACGACCGGGAGGGATGGGCCGTGAGACAATTTTATACCGGCGTAGTGCGGCGCAGGACCCTCATCCTGGTGGTGTTCATCCTGGCCGCCGTGGTATGCCTGGCGCTGAAGGGACTGGTTTATGTCAACTACGACGTAAATGACTATCTCCCGGCGGGGACGGCCTCCACGGTGTCTCTTCAGGTCCTGGAGGAGCAGTTCGAGGGGGGTATCCCCAACGCCCGGGTGATGGTGAGAGATGTCACCATCCCGGAGGCCCTGGAATACAAGGCCCGGCTGAAGGAAATACCCGGCGTCACCGCCGTGTCCTGGCTGGACGATGCGGTGGACATCGCCGTGCCTCTGTCCGCTATGGACCCTTCCACTCTGGAGACATATTATAAGGATGGTGCGGCCCTATTCACGGTCACCGTGGCGGAAGAGGGGTATGTGGAGGCTGTTTCCGCTATTCGGGCGCTGATAGGCGAGGACGGCGCCGCCACGGGCGGCGGCATCTCCAAGGCCGATTCCGCCACCGGCACGGTGGGGGAGGTGCGGCTCATCGGCGCGTTCGGCGTGGCTTTTGCCCTGGTGGTGCTGGCTTTGACCACAAGCTCCTGGCTGGACCCCCTTCTGGTGCTGACGGGTCTGGGCGTGGCGGTGTTCATAAACGCCGGTACGAACCTGATCTTTGGGGAGATATCCTTTGTGACCAACGCCTGCGGCAGCATACTGCAAATGGCCGTGAGCCTGGATTACTCCGTATTCCTGCTTCACCGGTTCGAGGAGTGCCGGGCGGAGACCGCCGACGAGAGACAGGCCATGGTGGAGGCGCTTTGCAAGTCCACCGGTTCCATCCTCTCCAGCGGCCTGACCACGGTCATCGGATTTCTGGCGCTGGCGCTCATGCGCTTTCGTCTGGGGCCGGATCTGGGCCTGGCCCTGGCCAAGGGCATCGCCATCAGCCTGATGACCGCGTTTTTGTTCATGCCGTCGCTGATCTTGACGGCCTGCCGGCTGACCGACCGACTCCGTCACCGGCCGCTGGTACCAAGCCTCCGGGGCTTTGGCCGACTGGTCCGCCATGTGACAGCTCCGCTGGTGCTGGTGTTTTTGGTGGTGATTGTCCCGGCGTTCCTGGCCTCCAACGCCAACGAGTTTTACTACGGCTCCGCACAGATGTTCGGCCCGCAGTCCCAGTATGGCCAGGACACTGCCGCCATCGAGGAGGTGTTCGGCCGGAGCGATACATACGTTCTGCTGGTCCCCGGCCGGGATACCGCCACCCAGGCGGCCCTGTCCCGGGATCTCCATGACCTGGACCATGTGACCAGCATCATCTCCTATGTGGATATGGCCGGGGCCGAAGTCCCCCTGGAATACCTGGATGAAGATACGCTGGCTCTTTTGATGAGCGACGACTACAGCCGGATGGTGCTGAGCGTGGATGTGCCCTATGAGGGGGAGGAGACCTTTGCTCTGGTGGAGCAGGTGCGGGCCGCGGCGGAGCGGTATTACCCCGGCGAATACTATCTGGCGGGCTCAGGCGTGAGCACGTATGACCTTATGGATACCGTGACGGCGGATATGATGAAGGTGAATCTGGTGGCTGTGGGGGCGGTATTTCTGGTGCTGCTTCTTACCATGCGCTCGATGTGGCTGCCGGTTCTGCTGGTGCTGAGCATCGAGACGGCCATCTGGCTGAATCTGGCGGTGCCGTACTTTGCCGGCACGCCCATCTTCTATATCACCTATCTCATCATCAGCTCCATCCAGCTGGGGGCCACGGTGGACTATGCTATTTTGATGACGGACCGTTACCGGGAAAACCGCGAGACGCTGGATCGAAAGGACGCGCTGGTGAAGACGGTGTCCGATGTGGCCGTGTCCATCCTTACCTCCGGCAGTGTCCTGGCGGTGGTGGGCCTTTTGATGGGCTATCTGTCCTCTAACCAGCTTCTGGCTCAATTGGGGTTTTTGCTGGGGCGGGGGACGCTGTTCTCCCTAGTCATTGTACTGTTCGTATTGCCGGGACTCCTGAGCATAACGGACCGGCTGGCGGTGGGACGGCGGCGGAAGCTGCATAAGCATGAGATGCCAAGGAGGGCGGCAAAATGAGACGTATAAAAAGAGCGCTGGCGGCACTGGCGGCCGTCGTACTGGCTCTGGGACAGGCCAGCGCCCTGGCGGCGGAGGATACGGTCAAGGAAGAGGTCGTTTACGTGCGCCTGGAAGCAGATGGCCGGGTGGAGGCTATAGACGTGGTGAATATCTTCGATCTGGCCCAGGCCGGACAGATCGTGGACCACGGGGCCTATGAGTCCGTGCGCAACATGACCGGAACCGAGCCCATCAGCTATGATGGCGAGACAGCCGTCATCGAGGCTGGGGCCGGGAGGTTGTATTACGAGGGCCGGCTAAAGGATACGACCATCCCCTGGGATATCTCCCTGGGGTATTACCTGGATGGCCAGGAGCGCACGGCGGAGGAGCTGGCCGGAATGAGCGGCGAGCTGGAGATACGGCTGCATATCGGGGAAAACGCCCAATGCAGCGGGACGTTTTTTGAGGACTATGCCCTCCAGGCAACGGTGACTCTGGACACGTCTGTGTGTCAGGGCATCGAGGCCCCCGGGGCCACGGAGGCCAATGTGGGCGGCGATAAGCAGCTGACTTATACCATACTGCCCGGCGCGGGGGCGGATATTACCATCACTGCCCAGGTGAGTGATTTTGAAATGGACGGCATCGCCATCAACGGCGTCCCCCTGTCCCTGGATATCGAGGTGGACGATGACGAGCTCATGGACCGGATCACGGAGCTGACGGACGCCATCGCGGAGCTGGACGACGGTGCCGGCGAGCTGTCCGGCGGCGTGGCGGAGCTGCAAAGCGGCGCCCAGGCCCTGGCAGACGGGGGAAGCGAACTCCGTTCCGGGGCGGCCAGCCTCCAATCAGGGGCGGCGGAGCTGCAAAGCGGTGCCCAGGACCTGCAAAGCGGGATCGATGCCCTTGGCGCGGGCCTTGCGGAGTTGAACAGCCAGTCATCCCAGCTGGTGGAGGCATCCGGCCAGATCATGGCGGTCCTCCGGCAGTTCCAGGCGGCCATAGACGGGGTGGATCTGACAGAGGAGGACCTGGCCGTCCTGGCGGCCAGACTGGCGGATGCCCAGACGGCGGTGGACGGCCTGATAGCCGGGCTGGAGAGCCTTTCGGATACGGTAAACGCTCTCACCTACGTGCGGGCGGTCTACGGAGAGGTGGACGCGGAGCTGACGGCCGCCATCATCGCACTGGAGGATGAGACGGATACGACGGCTCTGCTGGCCGCCCAGGCGAAGCTCCAGGCCAACAACGCCAATTTCGATGCAGCCCTGGCGGGGATGGAGTCCCTGTCCGGCACGGCGGAAGGGCTGGAGACGGGACTGGCGGCGGTCAGCGAGGCACTGGCGGCGCTGAGCGGGGATGTGGGCGGGCTGCCCACGCTGGTCGGCGAGATACAGACGGGTGTAGACGGTCTTGTAGAGAGCTATGGGACGCTGGATAGCGGTATCCAGGCGTATGCGGACGGCGTGGCCCAGCTCTATAGCGGCTATGGGGTCCTCTCAGACGGGGCCTCTCAATTGGTCGGCGGTACCAGCGCTCTTCGGTCCGGGGCATCGGCGTTGACCGGCGGCGCGGACGAGATGGACAGCGGCGCGGCGGCCCTGGCGGAGGGCATCGCCCAGTTGGGAGACGGCGCGGGCCAGATGCAGGACGGCACTGCCGCCATGCGGGATGAGACAGCCGGCATGGACGAACAGATCCAACAGCGCATCGATGACATGCTCCAGAGCGTTACCGGCGGCGAGGGAGAGATCGTATCCTTCGTTTCGGCGGAAAATACCGATGTGCGGGCGGTGCAGTTCGTCATCACGGCCCCGGCCATTGAAAAACAGACTCCGATGGAGCAGGAACCGGAGGCGGAGCCGGAAACCACCTTCTGGCAAAAGCTGATAGCACTGTTTTAACGCTCCGGCAGCTAAGGACCTGTATCCACGAGGGTTAAGCACTGCTTAAGCGGTCTTTTTCCGGCCTAATTGCCGAAGTGATAATGCTTCTGCCTGGGGATGGTATAACATCCGGATTTGACATCCTTACGATTCTATTATATAATGCAGGCACGATCCAGATGGACAGAAAGCGATATCACTCTGCATAACAGGAGATAAACTATGCTGGAATTCCGTTTTGACACCCAGCTCCTCATCGAGGGGCATGATCTGGACGAGGATATCATCCACGATTATATCATGGAGAACATCCCCGGCGACTGCCTTTTGGCGGTGGGAGACGAGGATCTTATCAAGATCCATTTCCACACCAACGTGCCTTGGAAGGTGTTGGAGTACGCCTCCTCTCTGGGGGACATCTTCGATGTGGTCGTGGAGAACATGGAGCGCCAGGAGAACGGACTTCAGGGCTGACGCCCGCCGCTGTGCGCAAAACGCCCGGCACCTGTCGGGCGTTTTCGTTTGTTGAGAGGAGCGAACCATGAAGCTTATCATCGCAGGAGAGGGCGCTCTGGGCCGGCAGGCATGCCGTTTGGCGGAGGCTTCGGGGCTGATCGACGCATACGAGCTATGGAACGGGCGCGGTCCCATGCCCGAAGGGGATCTTGTGCTGCCCGTCACGGGAGACGATGCTGTGTTAAATGCCCTTGCCGGAACAGGGGCGCTGTTCGATCCCGACGCCTGGGCTATGGCCTCCTCCCGACTGGTGTCCGACGCCTTTTTGCAGTCCCACGGCTTTCCCGTGCCCGCTTATTTCCCCGGCGGCTCCGAGCCCTATATCGTCAAGCCGGACCGGGGCGGCGCCGGGAAGGGTATATGGGTGACGGAGGATTTTTGCGAGGTGGGCGGTGCGGTGAATGCCGGGTTCGTGGCTCAGGAGGAGCTGGACGGCCCCGTGTGGTCCGCAGCCGTGACCGGCAGGGCCGGGAGTTACACGGTCCATGCCCCCGCGAAGCTGGATTTCATCGGCCGTCAGCGTACGGGCGCCGCATGCGTCCCCGCCCCGGACGGGGCGGCGCTGGAAAAGTTGGCGGCGGACATTGCAGGAGCCATGGACCTGCGGGGCATCCTGGAGGTGGAGGCCATCCGCAGCCAGAACGCCTGGTGGGTGACGGATCTGAACGCCCGTCTGCCCCTGTTCACCTCGGATGCGGTACTGGCCGCCGGCGGCGCGAACCTTTTGGACGCGCTCGTCCAAGTATTTATTACTTCGGCATAAGAAACTGCGCATAATGCGATGCCGTTCGTTTTTGCTGCTTATGCAGCTGACGCGACTTAGAACTATGGCGCACAGAGGCTGCCGCACTACCTAGCGGGAGCATCACATTGTCCGGCCGGCAGGCAGGAACTTCCCGCATACCGGCCTTAACCACATCTCTCGGGCTATGTCTCTGTTGGAGGGACCCTGTCCCTTGAAGCGCCGGATAGTCCCTCTTTCCGCGCACGGGAGATGCTGTCTTTACTTGCGTTTTGCTGGAATTGCACGGCAAGCCGCTCCAGGTGAGCGGCTTGCCGTTTTATCTTA
>CAZVRP010000047.1:0-12559 GCA_964630255.1 uncultured Oscillospiraceae bacterium
TCTGGATGGTATTCTCATGATTACGTCGGATGCTCCAATAAAAACTTGGAGAACTTGGAGAAAATACTTGATTTACCATATCAAGTGTGATATAGTTTTAAAGCGAATTTTTGAAAAGGGTGAACATATCATGACAATTGCTTTGACTATATTGCAGCTTATCTCCTGCCTGTTTCTCATCATCGTTGTCCTGCTCCAGAGCGGCAAACGCTCCGGTCTTTCCGGCGCCATTGCCGGCGGCGCGGACACCTTTATGACCAGGACCAAGGCTAAGACCTGGGACGCCCGCCTGGCCAAGATGACGAAGTGGGTGGCCATCGTCTTTGTACTGCTGACACTGGTCCTAAACCTCATCTGAGCAATCTTTCAGCGCTGCCGCGGTGGCAGCGCTGTTTTTTGTTGTTTTTATGATCAGCCCTTGACATTCGCACAATTCCAAGGTTTATATTTATTATATAGAAAACAAAATCGGGCGTCACTCTGCCCGTCCGTGGAGGAGAAGCTACTGTAATGGAAACAAGAAATGTTGTCATCGTGGACGCCTGCCGCACCGCCGTAGGCAAGATGGGCGGCGCCTGCCGTCCCCTGTCCGCCCTGGATATGGCTTGCGCCGTCATCAAGGGCAACCTGGACCGCTCCGGAATCGACCCCAATGAGATCGACGAGGTCATTCTGGGCCAGTGCCGTCAGACCTCCGATGAACCCAATATTGCGCGGGTAGCCGCCCTGAAGGTCGGCATTCCGGAAAAATGCTCCGCCCACACCGTCATGCGCCAGTGCGCGTCCGCCATGACAGCCGTGCAAAACGGCGCCATGCAGATCATGACCGGCGTGTCCGATGTGGTCATCGCCGGCGGCACGGAGAGCATGTCCAACGCCGTGTTCTATGTGCGCAACGCCCGCTGGGGCGTAGGCACCGGCACCACCGAATTCGTGGACGCCCTGACCGAAGGCCAGTTCAAGAGCCAGCCCGAAGAGATGTATGGGCACTACAATATGGGCGCCACCGCCGAGCGCGTCGCCCAGGAGCTGGGCATCACACGGGAGGAGCAGGACGCCTTCTCCCTGGAGAGCCAGCGCAGGGCCATCGCCGCCATCGACTCCGGCCGTTTCAAGGACGAGATCGTTCCTCTGGTGGTCCCCCAGGGCCGGAAAAAGGACCCCATCGTCTTCGACACCGACGAGTTCCCCAACCGCACCACAAACGAGGAGAAAATGGCCAAGCTCAAGCCCGTATTCAACATCCGGGTGGACGAAGACGGTAAAATGTACAACGTGAGCGAGCTGACCGGCTCCGTCACCGCAGGCTCCTCCTCCGGCCGGAACGACGGCGCTTCCTCCATGCTGCTCATGAGTGAGGAGAAGGCCGCCGAGTTGGGCTTGAAGCCCCTGGCGAAGATCATCGGCATGGGCCAGGCTGGCTGCGACCCACAGCAGATGGGACTTGGTCCCGTATACGCCGTGCCCAAGGCCCTCAAGCATGCGGGCCTAACCATGGACGACATTCAGCTCATCGAGCTCAACGAGGCTTTCGCCGCCCAATCCCTGGGCTGCATCAAGCTGTTGGGCTGGGAGGACAAGATGGACATCATCAACGTCAACGGCGGCGCCATCGCCATGGGCCATCCCGTGGGCTCCTCCGGCTGCCGGATCATGGTCACCCTGATCCATGAGATGAAAAAGCGCGGCTTGAAGTACGGCCTCGCCACCCTCTGCATCGCCGGCGGCATGGGCCAGGCCACCGTCATCGAAATGTGTGAATAAGACTCATCATTAAAATATTGATTGTGAGGTAATAGATCATGTCCAAGTCCAACAAGATCATCATCCAGGCCTGCCTCTGCGGCGCGGGCACCAAGAAGGCCCAGGCCCCCACCGTCCCCTACACCCCCGAGGAGATCGCCCGCCAGGTGGTGGAGGTGGCCAAGGCCGGCGCGTCCATCGCCCATATCCATGTCCGTGAGGACAAGGTTGTGAACGGAGAGATGCAGATCGGCTATAAGTCCATGAGCCTGCAGAAATTCACCGAGACCGTGGAGCTCAGCCGCCGGTACTGCAGGGAGGCCGGCGTGGATATCCTCATCAACCTGACCACCTCCGGCGGCGAGTATGAGGACTTCAAGCGGCTCCAGCACCTGGGCGCGCTCAAGCCCGAGATGTGCTCTTTCGATCCCAACACCATCAACTGGGCCAACTCCTATATCTTCGAGAACAGCCCCCGCTTTTTGAACCTGCTGAGCCAGGAGGTGGTCAAGCAGGATGTGAAGCCCGAGTTCGAGGTCTTCGACACCGGTCACATCGACTCGGTCATGTACTACGTCAACAAGCACGGCATCCCCAAGCCCCCTCACATCCAGTTCATCATGGGCGTGGGCGGCTCCATGCCCGGCACCGCCGAGAACCTGGCTTTCCTGGTGAACAAGCTTCCTGAAGGCGCCACCTGGTCTGTCTCCGGCATCGGCAGATGCCACATGCCCATGATGCTGGCCGGTCTGGCCCTGGGCTGCGACGGTCTGCGCGTGGGTCTGGAGGACAACGTGATGTACGGCAAGGACGCCGATGGCAACAAGATCATCGCCACCAACGTGATGCTGGTGGAGCGGGCCGTGGAGCTGGCCAAGCTGGCCGGCCGCGAGATCGCCACCGCCGAGGACGCCCGTCAGCTTCTGGGTATCACCCGCCACTGCCTCCGGGACGGCAAAACAGAACCGGTCAGCGTTCAGCCCTGAACTCAAACGAGCCGTGTCCGCTATAATGTAGACACGGCTTTATCCATGAGGTGATTTTATATGGTAGAAACTGTCATTCAGGTCCGCTATCGGGACATGGACGCCGGCGGCGTGGTCCACCACTCCGTCTACCCTGTCTGGTATGAGGTCGCTCGGATGGACCTTTTGGAGAGCGTTGGATTTCCCTGGACCCGCCAGCATGAGTACGATGTGGACCCGGTGATGGTGAATCTGGATCTGGACTACCTCTCTCTGGTCCGCTACCCGGACACGGTCACCATCCGCTCGAAAATCGTCCTGGCCCAGCCTAAGAAGATGAAGATCGTCTATGAGTGCTGCGTGGGGGAGACATGCGTCAACCGCGCCGCCAGCTTTCATATCTGGTGCCAGCATTTAAAAAGCCACCCACTGGACGATATCGTCCCGGACGTATACGCTAACCTTGTGGCCGCCTGCGAGGCGGAATGAATCCAAAAGCCGGAGGTCGTTGACTTCCGGCTTTTGTTTCACGCTCTCTCCCAATCGTAGTCGAACTCACTGCGGCCATCCCGCTTCATCAGCTCCCGCAGCGTCCGTTCCGGGTCGGCGTTCTCATAGAGTATCCCATAGATGCACCGGCAGATAGGAAGCTCCACCGAGAGCATCCCGGCCAGAGACATGACGCTGGCGGCGGCATAATACCCCTCCACCACCGCGCCCACCTCGCGCATGGCCTGTTCCACAGGGGCGCCGCGGCCGATCAGCAGCCCCGCCTGCCGGTTCCGGGAGTGACCGGAGGTACAGGTGACGATCAGATCCCCCATGCCAGCCAGGCCGGAGCATGTACTGCGTCGGCCCCCCGCCTGCTGGCACATCACCGCGATCTCCGCCATAGCCCGCGTCATGAGCAGCGCCTTGGCATTGTCCCCCATAGCCAGCCCGTCAAGGATGCCGCAACCAAGCGCGATGATATTTTTTGTGGCGCCGCATAGCTCCACCCCGACTACATCCTGATTGCTGTACACCCGGAAGGTGTCGTTCATGAAAACGCGCTGCACCAGCTCCGCCACCGCCTTGTCCGCGCAGGCGGCCACACAGCCTGTGCCCATCCGCCGGGAGACTTCCTCCGCGTGGGAGGGGCCGGACAGCACCGCTACCGGGCAGTCTTGCGCCACGACCCCCTGGAGTATCTGGGACATGCGCAGATTCGTCCCCGCCTCGATGCCCTTGGTCGCGGACACCAGCACCGTGCCGGGCCGGATATGAGGCGCGGCCAGCTCCGCCGTCTGCCGCAGTCCGTAGGACGGCGTGACGAACAGAACCATATCCGCCGCCTCCGCCCCGGCGGCGTCCGCCGTCAGCGCCATCGAGGCCGGCAGCGCCACCCCGGGCAGAGACGGATTTTTCCGCACCCGCGCCATAGCGGCGGTCTTCTCCGGCCGCCGGGACCAGAGCGTGACGGCGTGGCCGTTATCTGTCAGCAGCAGCGCCAGAGCCGTCCCCCAGGCCCCGCTGCCAAAAATAAATACGTTCACTATTATGTATGCCTCTCAAATAAAAATGGGTCACTCCCATGTTTTCCACACATCCGGGCAGTAGCCCACCGTGGCCTGTTTCCCGTTGCGCACCAGCGGCGTATCCAGAAGCTCCGGGCATTCAAACAGCTTTTCCAGCTTGTCCCCGTCATACGCGAGACAGCGTATCTCCGGCGCGCTGCTCATAGCGGCGATGCCCACCGCGTTTTTCACGCTGGTGAGCTCGCCCCGGCTCATGCCGTATTTCATGATGTCCACGAACTGGAATCTGATCCGGCGCTCCTTGAAATACCGCTGGGCCTTTTTCGTATCAAAGCACTTGCTCTTTCCGAATATCTGGACGTTCATTTTTATACTTCCATTATCACCGGCAGGATCATGGGACTGCGGCGGGTGACCTTATAAAGATACCCGCTCAGCTGTGTCTTCACCTTGCCCTTGATCTCGGCCCAGTCGGTGATATGCTGCCGCTCGCAGGACTCAATGGACTCATATACCACCCGGCGCATTTCTTCCATGAGCTGGGCGTTGTCCTTGACATACACGAACCCCCTGGTAATGATCTCCGGATCGGAGATCATAGTGCCGTCCTGGGTGGACATGGTCATGACGACCACCAGCATGCCGTCCTGGGCCAGATGCTGCCGGTCCCGGAGAACGATGTTCTCCACGCCGCCGTCGTCCGTTCCGTCCACAAGGACCCGGCCGGAGGGCACCGTTCCGTTTTTCGAGATCTTCTTTGGGGTCACCTCAATGATCTCCCCCACCCCGGCTATGACGATGTCGTTCCGGCTCATACCCATTTCCTGGGCAAGCTCCGCGTGGCGGCACAGCATCCGGTGTTCGCCGTGGACAGGAATGAAGAATCTGGGCCGGGTCAGCGCCAGCATGATCTTCTGCTCCTGTTGGCAGGCGTGGCCGGACACGTGGATATCGATGCTCCGGTCATAGATGACCTCCGCGCCCTTATAAAACAGCTCGTCGATGACCTTTGTCACGGTCCGCTCGTTGCCGGGGATGGCCGACGCGGAGATGATCACCCGGTCGCCGGCGCTGATCTTCACCTGCCGGTGCTCAGAAAAGGCCATGCGGTACAGAGCGGACATATTCTCTCCCTGACTTCCCGTGGTGATGATGACCACCTTGGCCGGCGGCAGGGAGTTGATCCGGTTCATATCCACCAACACGTCCTTGGGCACCGCCAGGTAGCCCTCCTCCATGGCCAGCTTCAGGACGTTTTCCATGCTCCGTCCGGTGACGCCCACCTTGCGCTTATACTTGGCCGCGCAGTTGATGATCTGCTGGATGCGGTGGACGTTGGAGGCGAAGGTGGTGACGATGATCCTCTTATCACAGCCCCGGAACAGCTTTTCCATAGTCTCCCCCACGTGGCGCTCGGACTCGGAATAGCCCGGGCGCTCCACATTGGTGGAATCGGACAGAAGGGCCAGCACGCCCTCCTTCCCCAGCTCCGCAAAGCGGTGGAAGTCGAACACGCCGCCCTCGATGGGCGTAAGATCGATCTTGAAGTCGCCGGTGTGGATCACCGTACCCACCGGCGTCTTGACGGCCACGGCCACGCTGTCCGCGATGGAGTGGTTCACATGGATGAACTCGCATTCAAAGCACCCCACATGAAACCGGTCCCCCGCCGAGTGGGTCACGAGCTTCACCTTGTCCGCTATGCGGTGCTCCTCCAGCTTCAGCCGGACCAGCCCCGCCGTGAGCCGGGTGGCGTATATAGGGCAGTCGATGCGGCTCATCACATAGGGCACCGCGCCGATGTGGTCCTCATGCCCGTGGGTCAAAACGATGCCCCGCACCCGGTCCTTGTTCTGCGTAAGATAGGTGATATCCGGGATCACCACGTCGATGCCGTACATATCCTCATCGGGAAAGCCCATACCGCAGTCAACGACAAGGATATCCTTCCCGTACTCATAGACATACAGGTTCTTGCCGATCTCATCCAGACCGCCAAGAGCCATGATCTTCAATTTTTGTGCCATAAGATCAATATTAGCTCCTTTATTATGTAGTAAAAATGTAGTCTAACAGCGGGCCGGCCCATGTCCTGCCCGTAAAAATCATAACCCGATAACGGAAAAATATTCCGTAAAAGCACAGCATAAGCGCCCATCGCAACTGGTCACATATCCCGGCGTCCCTCCAGCGCCCGCACCAGCGTCGCGTCATCGGTGAACTCCAGGTTGGAGCCGACGGGGATACCGTAGGCCAGGCGGGTGACGCGCACCCCAAAGGGCTTCAAAAGCCGGGCGATATACATGGCCGTAGCATCGCCCTCGGTGTCCGGGTTGGTGGCCATGATGACCTCCCTCACATCGCCGTCCGCCACCCGCTTCACCAGCTCGGAGATGCGGATATCGTCCGGGCCGATGTGGTTCATAGGCGACAAAACGCCATGGAGGACATGGTATACGCCCCCATACTCCCGGCTGCGCTCCAGGCTGGCCACGTCCCTGGCCTCCGCCACCACGCATATCACGGACCGGTCCCGCCGGTCGTCTGCGCAGATGGAACACACCTCTCCATCCGTCAGGTTCTGGCAGACAGGACAGGTATGGACGCTCCGGCGCGCCCGGAGTATGGTCTCGGCAAACGCCTCCGCCTCTCCCTCCGGCAGGGCCAGCACATGGAACGCCAGCCGCTGGGCGCTCTTGCGGCCAATGCCGGGGAGCGCCGCGAAGCGGTCTATCAGTTCTTCAAAGGATACAGGAAAAAAAGGCATAAAAATACGCTACCTATTCCGCAGTTTTTGAATGGCGGCCGCCCGGTCCGTCTGCCCGAACACAGCGGAGCCGGCCACCAGCACGTTGGCGCCGGCCGTCAGGGCGACAGACGCCGTCGCCGGTCCGATGCCTCCGTCCACCTCCAGGTCACAGTCCGGATTCACACGATCCAGCCATGCGCGCAGCTCGGCCACCTTGGGCATCTGGTCAGCCATGAAGCGCTGGCCGCCGAAGCCCGGCTCCACGGTCATCACCAGCGCGAGATCCAGCATCGTTATCCAGGGCCCCAGAGCCGAAGCCGGCGTCCGGGGCTTTATGGAAAGTCCGGCCCCAACGCCCATGAGCCGGGTCTTGTCCAGCGCGGCGGTGATATTTTCCGGCGTGTCCGCCTCTACATGGAGGGTGAGCAGGCTCGCGCCCGCCTTGGCAAACACCTCCACATACCGCACAGGCGATGTGATCATCAGATGCACGTCCAGGAAAGCGGCGGGAAACGCCCGGCGAAGGCTCTCCACCACCGGCACCCCAACGGAGATGTTGGGCACAAAATGCCCGTCCATCACATCCACATGGATGTAATCGGCGCCGCCCGCCAGCACCTGAGAGACCTCGTCCCCCAGCCGCGCAAAATCCGCGGACAGGATGGACGGCGCGATTTTTACCGTTGTCATGACCTTCTCCAACTGCATAATATGATTCAGCCGCGCCGCGCACGACAGGCTTTTATATAGGGGATGGACCGGTCCTGCGCCGGTCTGTCCCCATCGTTTTCCCGGCAGGATATGATCTCCGTCTTCTGCGGGTATAGTATAACACGACTTCACCAAAACGCGCAAGTAGACCTTGACGTTATCGGCTCTTTCGCATAAAATAAATATATCACGATATCACGAACCTGGAGGGACATGTCTATGCGGCAGAGCAAGCGCCGGCCGGCGCTCCCCGTCTATATCGCCGCCGCCGTGTACGCGGCATACGCGCTGTTGTTCCCGCTGTACCGTCTGGCGCACTTTTTCATCGCCGCCGTGGTGACCGCCGCGGCATGGCTCATAGCGGACAAGCTGATATAACAAAAACAACATTATTACGGAATACAGGAAAGGAAGAACACCATGGCCAACGAAGAAAGCAGCTTTGACTTCAATCTCACTCTGGACCCGGCGCCGGCCGCTGCCGCCGCCCAGGCGCAGCAGCTCCCCACGCTGACCCTCGGCAGCGAGTCCCTGGCCCAGCCTCAGGAGACGGCCGCGCCGGAAACGCCCGTGGAAAAGCTGGATATCGACTCCCTCGCCCCGGCTGAGCAGGCGGTCGTTCGTGAGTTTTCCAAGAAGATCGATATCACCGACTCCACCCAGGTGCTGAATTACGGCTCCGCCGCCCAAAAGAACATCGCGGATTTCTCCGCCCAGGCGCTGGAAAAGGTACGCGCCAAGGACCTGGGCGAGGTGGGCGAGATGCTGTCTGACCTGGTTTCCCAGCTCCAGGGGCTTGACGCCGCCGAGGCGGAGCCCAAGGGTATAAAGGGCCTTTTTAAGCGTGCCAGCCGGGGCATCAGCGATCTGAAGAACAAGTATGACAAGGCCGAGGTGAATGTGGACAAGATCACCGCCGCCCTGGACCAGCACTGGACCACCCTCAACAAAGACATCGTGACGATGGACCAGATGTATGAGCTGAATCAGTCCTATTTCAAGGAACTGACCATGTATATCATCGCCGGCAAGCTGCGCGTCCAGGAGCTGCGCGAGACGGAGCTGCCAGTCCTTCTCAAAAAGGCCGAGGAAACCGGCGCCCCTGAGGACGCCCAGGCCGCCAACGACTATGCCAGCCTCCTCGGCCGGTTCGAGAAGAAGATACACGATCTGGAGCTGACGCGGATCATCTCCATCCAGATGGGACCCCAGATCCGCATGATCCAGAATAACGACGCCCTCATGGCGGAGAAAATACAGACGGCCATCGTCAACACCATCCCTCTATGGAAAAGTCAAATGGTGCTGGCCATGAGCCTGTATCACTCCCAGCAGGCCATGGAGGCCACCCACAGCGTCAGCGAGGTCACCAACGAGCTTTTGAAGAAAAACGCCGCCGCCCTGCACACCGGCTCCGTGGGCGTGGCACAGGAGGCTGAGCGTGGCATCGTGGACCTGGAAACCCTCAAGCAGACCAATCAGGAGCTCATCGCCACCCTGGAGGACGTTCGCAAGATCCAGGACGACGGCCGCGCCCGCCGGGCCCAAGCCGAGGTGGAGCTTGGCCGCATCGAAGGCGAGCTGAAGCAGAAGCTGCTGGAAATGCGCGGATGATCCGCCCCCGCTCACAGGAAAATGGACTTTTTCAAAAATCGCTCCGTTGCCATCGCCATATTTGTGGCGGTCGTGATCGTGTTCAGCCTCGTCGGCTGTCACATCAGCCTGGACAAGGCATGCCGCAGGGCGGAAAGCGCCTTCTTCGACAAAAGTCTGCTCCAGACGGAGGGCTATTACACCTGCCCCGGCGATCAATTGGAGTACTGCGTTGATTATGCCAACCGGCTGCTGTCGGTGATAGGCGGCGGCAGCGGGGCCTACGCAAAAGAGTACGGCCTGCTCCGCGCCGCCCGCCTGGAGCTGATAGACGCGCTGGACAGCCGGGACATCCCCGCCATCAGCAAGGCAAATCAGGCTTTCACCGAGGCGGTGGCCGCAGTGGAGGCCCGGCACGACGCGGGCGAGCCCCTGGCGGACAGTCATGACGACTATGCCGCCATCATCGACGGCATCCACGGAGCCCAGGCCGTTCTGGACGACCCCGCCTACAACGACTATATTCTGGCCTTTCAGGAGCGGGTCCTGGAGCCTTTCCCCACCGACATCCTCCGGCGGCTGACTTTCGTGCAAGCCCCGGAGACCTTTCCGTGAGGTGACCGTATGAAACTGCTGAAATGCGCGGCGGCAGCCTTTCTCGCATCGTTTATGCTGACTGCCCCGGCGTTGGCCATCGACCTGGACCCCGGCGCGGGAGACGGGTTTTATGTCCGGGACACGGCGGATGTTCTGTCCACGGAGACGGAAAGCCTCATCGCCGCCCGGAATACCGATCTGGAAACCGGCTGTGACAACGCCCAGCTGGTGGTGGTCACCGTCAGCTATCTGGATGAGGACGCCGATCTGGCGGCCACGCAGCTGATGAACGACTGGGGCGTGGGCAGCGAGAGCCAATCCAACGGCATGCTCCTGCTGCTGGTGGCCAACGAACACCGGGGCTGGCTGGCGGTGGGCGACGGTCTGGACGAGAGCTTCACCGACGATATGGCTGATCGGTACCTGGACGACTATTTCTGGGACTATATCGACAACGATGAGTTTGACGAAGGCGTACAGGCCCTGACCGCACATCTTTACAGCTGGTATCTGGAGTACTACGACTATAACACACCCGCCGCGGGCACGGCGGCCGGGACCGCGATCCCGTCCCCCGCCCCGCAAAGAAGAGGAGGCTCTTTTATGACGATCCTGGCAATCATTATCATTCTGATCCTTGTATGGATCGTGGGCGCCGCCCGCCGCTTCAGACGTATGCGCGGCTGGGGCTACACAGGCGGCTTCTGGCCCATATTCTGGTTCGGCGGCGGCAGGATGTACCGCAACTGGTACAGACGGCAGCCGCCACCTTCCAGGCGGCCGCCCCGGGGACCCGGAGGTCCCGGCGGCTTTGGCGGCCCAGGCGGCTTTGGAGGTCCTTCGCCGCGCCGCATGTCCTCTCCCGGCCGGCCCGGCGCGCCCGGCGGCCGCGGCGGCGGCGCGGGACGCTCCGGCGGGGGCTTTGGCGGCCACAGCGGCGGCGGTGGCGGCGGACGGCGGTGATATCAATAAGCTCCGCAGGCGGACAGTGCCTCGCACTGTCCGCCTGCCGTTTCATTTCTATGGCATAGTCTGGTAATACCCGTAGCCCGGCATATTCCCGCCCTCAGGAGCGGGCCCATAGTAATACTGGCCCACATAGCCGCCAAAGAGGATGCTCAATATCAGCCGCACCAGAAAGATCATTACAACCACCGCCAGGATCATGCCAATAAGGCTGTGCCGCGGGCGGGTGTAATAATACGTCCGCTGGGTAGAAAACGGATCAAAGGGATTTTGATAGGCCGAGTAATATCCCCCGGCGCTCTCATGACCCGGGCTGTTGAACGGCGCGCCGTCCTGGCGCATGGCCTTGATATCGTCATAGGCCCGGTTGAGCCGCCCCATTTTTTCCGCCGCCGCAGCATCGTTTGGATTCAGATCCGGGTGATATTTTTTTGCCAGTCTCTTGTATGCTCTGGATATCTCCTCGTCCGAGGCATCCGGCTGAACGCCCAAAACATCATACGGATTCATGTCTTGCGCTCAAAGCGGCGGCCGCATTTGCGGCACGTGAGCAGCAGCTTTCCCTTCCCCTTGGGGACCCGAAGCAGCGTCTTGCAGGAAGGACAGCGGAAAAATCTGTATTCCTTTCGCTGCTGCCACCGGTCCTTTAATGAGCGAAACCACCGGGTCACCGCCCGCTGCTTTTGCAGATACCAGTCGTTTTCCTTCTGCCTTTTATAGATATCCCGGGACAGGATGCGCACACAGCAATACACTATCACCGCCAGAACGGCCAGCTGAAGCACTGTGGCGATGATCGCGCTCTGGAAGAACCGGGAAATCAGGCTCAGTAAAATAGCGACTACCAGCAAAAACAGGGAAAACGCGTCCGTCCCCCGCCGGCCATACATAAACTGTGCGATCCTCTGCCTAAATCTCATAGTCCCACCTTGCAATACATATTTTTGTAATAAGAATAAACCAGATGCCGGGCATTGTGTTGAACAAATTGTTAAAATTCAGCGTTTTTCATAAAAAAGGCCGCTGCGGAAGATGCGCGGCGGCCCAAACTATGGATGAAGAAGAATATTTATATGCGTCTGTCAGACATCAGCCGGCGGCAAAGGACGCGTAATCCAGCGCGCCGAACTGCGTGACGAACATCTCAAAGGGGAATGCGTAAACATCGCTGCCAAACCCCACGGAGGACAGCTCACCCAGCGCCATGCTGCGGGCCCCCTCGTCAAAGGTGCCGTCGCCCATGCCGTCGTAATTTGTCATATAATCGGTCAGGTATGCCACATAGGCGTCAAACTCCTCGGCGGTAGCCGGCGCCGCGCCGCCTCCCTCCAGCACGTTGGACTGATTCTCCGTGCCATCGGTGGCCGGAACGGCTTCCTCCGCTGCGGACGGCTCGGCCGGGGCCTCTGCGGCGGTCTCCTCAGACTCGCCCACCGTGATCTGCCCCAGCACACCCGACAGCACGCTCTCGCCGCTGGCAGCGGTCAGCGAGGCTACGCCCGCGTCCTCGTCATATACCAGCGTTACGCCCAGGGCCTCCAGAAATTCAGCGATCTGGAAGGTATAGACGTTTCCCTCTACCGAAGCGCCCACCTGAGCCGTCTTATAATCCTCGCCGTTGATGCGGATGGTCACATCAAAGGATATGCGTTCGGCGGACTCAGCGGCGGTGGGTTCGGCGGAGGCGGACTCAGCGGCGGTGGGCTCGGCGGAGGCGG
>CAZVRP010000048.1:0-12420 GCA_964630255.1 uncultured Oscillospiraceae bacterium
AAATCTCGCCTGTGAGCAGAACTCGGATATCTGTCTGCTCATGGATGGCCTTACAGCAAAGATACATGCCCATGCTGGCCCGGATGGTGGTGATATCGTAGGTACCCAGCATGGCGATGACTTCTTCAAGACTGTCCAGTACCTGCTGGCGGGTCATGTACACCTCGGTGTGCTCCGCGCCGATGTAATCGGCCGCCTGGCGGGCATATTTCAGGTCGATGGCGTCCTTATCCATGCCGATGGCGAAGGAACGGATATGTTTGCCCAGGACCCGGGCGGAGATGGCGCACACAAGGCTTGAGTCCAGACCGCCGGACAGGAGGAAGCCCAGAGGGGCGTCCGCGTCCAGGCGCTTGTCGATGCCCAGGATGAGCTTTTCCCGGATGTTTTTGCACACGGTCTCCAGATCGTCGGATATGTACTCGTCCACGGTGGTCAGATCGGCATAGCGGACGAACTGACCGCCGGCATAGTAGTGGCCGGGAGGGAAGGGCAGCACCTTTTCGCACAGGCCCACAAGGTTTTTTGCCTCGCTGGCAAAGGCCATGGAGCCGTCGGAGAGATACCCGTAAAACAGCGGGCGGATGCCGATGGGGTCCCTGGCGGCGATGAGTTCGTCGCGCCTGCTGTCATAGATGAGCATTGCGAACTCTGCGTCCAGCATTTTGAACATATCCAGGCCGTATTTGTGATACAGGGGCAGGATGATCTCACAGTCGGAATCGCTGACAAAGCTGTATTCCTTTGCCAGCTCCGCCTTCAGCGGGCGGAACAGATACAGTTCACCGTTGCACACGGCCATGTCTCCGTCCAGATGGAACGGCTGCATCCCTTCCGGATGCAGACCCATGATGGCCAGGCGGTGAAAACAAAGCCAGCCGTCCCCAGCCGGCTCGATACGGCTCATATCCGGGCCGCGGGAGATGGTTTTGTCAAAGTAAGGGCGCAGCTGCTCCTCCGTCAGCGTTCCCTTGGTAAAACCCATGATAGCACACATTTTTATACTCTCCTTGATGGCGGACAAAAAAGGAGCAAAGATGTCCTCTTGGCAGAACATCTTTGCTCTTGTGGCTATTATAGTAGGCGGCTCACGATTTGTCAAGCGTTTTTTTCGGCCTCGGCCATTTAGGCGCGGGGGCAGGGCTGTCCGGCTCCAGCGTGTCAGGGGCCTGCTGCCCCTGACCGGCCTGCTGGAGAAGGGCGAAATACTTGCGATAGTTGTCCACGAACATCCGGCGGTACTCCTCGTTGCTGGAGTGGTGGAGGTTATGCAGGTAGCTGTGTTCCTGTCCGGTGATGGAGGTGTCATAGCGGCCCAGCATATACACGGCCAGATCGGAGCATTGGTCGGATATGCGCTCCAGGTTCTGCAGCACATTCTGATACTGGATGCCGGCGAACATATTGCACACACCATGGGTCATGCGGTCCACGTGCCGGGCCTTTATGGCCTCGATCAGATCGTCAATGACCTCCTCCAGGGGCTCCACCTGCCGGGCAAGGGTCAGATCGTTCGTCTTGAAGGCCCGCAGGGTGAGGGCCAAAATATCGCTGACTGCTGAGATGGCGATCTTCAGATCCTCCTGAGCGGGGAGGGAATAGGAATGGGCGTCCTCCCGGAGATGGATGGTATCCTGCTGGATGTTCACCGCCAGGTCGCCAATGCGCTCAAAGCAGGTCAGAGCCTTTATCTGGAAGTTCTGGTTCCGGTTGTCGGAGTCCAGGGTCACATAGGGGGACAGGCGCACGATATACTGATTGGAGGCGTCCGCCATCCGATCGAGGAGCTCCTCCCGCTGGGCGATACGCTCCTCCCGCTTGGGGTCGAACTGGAAGATCTGCTGGGCGGCGGCCTCGTAGTTGTGCTGGGCCACATCCGCCATGTGGCCGATGAGGTGCGCGGATTGATACAGGGCCAGACCGGGGTTTGTGACCAGATGACTGTCCAGCTCCCGGAGATTGTCCACGATATCCTGGTCCTCCGCGTTGACGGGCTTGTCCGGCACGATCTTTTCAGCGAGCTTGGCAAAGACGCCGGACAGAGGCAGCAGCAGCACGGCGGGAACAAGACGGAACAGACCGTGAATATTGGCCACGCCGCCGGAATTTAGGCTGCGGAACCAGAGCTCGTCGTCCAGGATACCGGCCATGCGGCCTATCGTCAGCGCCAAGATGATGAGAGCGGCCGCGCAGATATTGTAGATCACATGGACGGTCACGGTCCTGATTTGATCGGGCTTGGCCCCGATGCGGCTGACAAGATAGGTGGTGAGGCAGTCTCCGATGTTCACGCCGATGATGACCGCGAACACGCCGCAGAAGCGGACGCCCACGGAGCTGGCGATGGATTGCAAGATGCCGATGACGGCGGAGGAGCTCTGGATAATGCCGGTCACCACTGTGCCGGCCAGAAAGCCCAGGATGTAGTTGTCCTCAAAGGCGGTCAAAAGACCGCTCAGGCTGTCGCTCAGGGTGCTGACGGCATCGCTCATGAAGATGAGGCCCATGAACAGGACACCAAAGCCCATGGCGATGGTGCCCACGTTTTTCGCGGAGCGGCTGCCCACGAACATAATGAGGATGATGCCCAGGATCAGCGCGATAGGAGCAAGGTTATCTGCGTTGAACAGGTACAGAAGACTGGTGGCGCCCGCCTCCACGTCCATGAGCCGGATGATCTGGGCGGTGATGGCGGTGCCTACATTGGCGCCCAGGACGATGCCGATGGACTGGCGGAAGGTCAGAAAACCCGCGCCCACCAGTCCCACCGTCAAAACAATGGTGGCGGTGGAGCTTTGGATCATGCAGGTGACCAGCATACCCAGCAAAAAGCCCATGACCGGCTTGTTCGTCACCTTGGCCAGGGCGACCTTCATGGCGCTGCCGGAACAGCTCTTCAGCCCGTCGCCCATGGTGCGCATGCCATATAAAAACATGGACAGGCCGCCCAGCAGCGCGATGATCTTGTAGAATGCATCCATGGAACAGTCTCCTATTGCAGCAGACGATTTTTTTGCGTTTCTATCGTACACTAATCATTTTTTTCATTCAAGTTAAAATTATTATCAATTTGTAACCATTCGACAGGATTCTGACACTTTTTACATGTATGACGGCGCAATATTCTGCGGGTGGAGCCGGTCATCTATACAAAATAGACAAAATATGACAGAATGATTTAAGGAAAATTATCTTCCCGCAGCGGTGAGGAAGAATTGACTTTGCATTTTCCTCTTTGATATAATAAAAATGCAAATCGTTTGCGGAACAAGCATTGGGAACCAAATAACATGAGTTGGCAACTGACGGAACGCGGAGCACGCAGGGGAGCCAATTTCATTGCTTTTGCCGACCGTCTGGGCAGTCCTGTTCATGAGAAAAGAGGACTGTCCATTCCGCTTTAAAGGAGTGCTGAGATGAAGAAAGTAGCGATCATCATGGGCAGCGACAGCGATCTGCCCGTTGCTGAAAAGGCCGCAGCAAAGCTGGAGGAATACGGTGTGCCTTATGAGGTGCATATATACTCCGCCCACCGGACGCCGGAGCAGGCGCGCGCCTTTGCTCAGGGCGCGAGGGAAGCGGGCTTTGGGGCCGTCATCGCGGCGGCGGGCATGGCCGCCCATCTGGCCGGCGCCATCGCCGCCAACACCACCCTGCCTGTGATAGGCATACCTCTGAAATCGAAGAATCTTGACGGCGTTGACGCCCTTCTGTCCACGGTGCAGATGCCCTCCGGCATCCCGGTAGCCACCGTTGGGATCGACGGGGCTGTCAACGCCGCGCTGCTTTCCGTGGAGATATTGGCCCTGTCGGACGAGGCCCTGGCCCGGAAGCTCGAGGAGGCCCGCGCTGCGGAGACCGCAAAAGTCCTTGCCAAAAACGCCGCCGTGGAAAAGCGGTTCAAGACAATCATAACTGGAGGATAAGATCATGACCAAGACCGAACAGCTGTACGAGGGCAAGGCCAAGAAGGTCTACGCCACCGAGGACCCCGACCTTGTTATCGTGTCCTATAAGGACGATGCCACCGCCTTCAACGGCCTGAAAAAAGGACAGATCGCGGGCAAAGGGGCCATCAATAACCGGGTCACCAACTACCTGATGCAGCTTCTGGAGAAGGAGGGCGTGCCCACTCATTTCGTAGAGGAGCTGAACGACCGGGACACGGTGGTGAAGAAGGTGACCATCGTCCCCCTGGAAGTCATCATCCGCAATATCTCCGCCGGCTCCTTTGCCAAGCGCTACGGCGTGGAGGAGGGCATCGTGTTCGCAGCGCCCACCTTTGAGACCTCATACAAAAACGACGAGCTGGGAGATCCCCTCATCAACGACTATCACGCCCTGGCCCTGGGGCTGTGCACGGCGGAGGAACTGGCCGAGATAAAGGCCATGGCCTTTAAGGTCAACGATGTGCTCAAGGCGTTCTTCAAGGCTGTGAACGTGGATCTGGTGGACTTTAAGCTGGAGTTCGGCAAGACCTCCGACAACAGGCTGGTCCTGGCCGATGAGATCAGCCCCGACACCTGCCGGTTCTGGGACAGCACCACCCATGAAAAGCTGGACAAGGACCGCTTTCGCCGGGACCTTGGCGGGGTGGAGGACGCCTATGCCGAGATGATGAGGCGTATCCTGGGGTAAGTATTTTTTCGGAACAAACTGCTTAAAGGTGATTTATGAGCAATCTGCATGAAGAGTGCGGTGTGCTGGGCATATTCGCCCTGCGGCGTACCCATGTCGTTTCCCAGGCCTATTACGGCCTTTACGCCCTCCAGCACCGGGGACAGGAGAGCTGCGGCATCGTGGTGAACGACGACGGCCTTTTCAGCTTTTACAAGGATGTGGGCCTTGTCAACGAGGTATTTACCCATCAGGTGCTGTCGGATCTGCCGGAGGGGAATATGGCCGTGGGCCATGTGCGCTATGGCACCACCGGCGGGAATGGCCGGGAGAACGCCCAGCCCATCGTGGTCAACCACATCAAGGGCCGCATGGCGCTGGCCCACAACGGGAATCTTGTCAACTCCGCGGAGCTGCGCCGGAACCTGGAGCTCCAGGGGTCTATTTTCCACTCATCCAGCGACACGGAGGTCATCTCCTATGTGATCACAAAGGAGCGTCTGACCGCGCCGTCCATCGAGGAGGCGGTGAACCGGGCCATGTACCAGATCAAGGGCGCCTACTCCATGGTCATCATGTCCCCCTCGAAGCTCCTGGCGGCCCGGGATGAAAACGGTTTCCGGCCCCTGTGCTATGGCCGGCGGGAGGACGGCGCCTATGTGATAGCGTCGGAAACCTGTGCGCTGGAGGCGGTCCACGCCAGATTTATCCGGGACCTGGACCCGGGCGAGATCGTGGTGTTCACCAAGGACGGTGTCCGCAGCATCCGTGACCATTGCGGCAAAGCACCCCAAAAGACCTGTATATTCGAGTACATATATTTTGCCCGCCCGGACTCCGTGATAGACGGGGTGAGCGTCCACGAAGCGCGGCTGCGGGCGGGGGAGCGTCTGGCCATGCGCCATCCTGTGGACGCCGACCTTGTCATCGGTGTGCCGGATTCCGGCCTGGACGCGGCGCTGGGCTATGCCCGTAGCTCCGGCATCCCGTACGGCGTGGGCTTCATCAAGAACAAGTATATCGCCCGCACGTTCATCGCCCCGGGCCAGTCCACCAGGGAGGATCTGGTGCGCATCAAGCTGAACCCTGTCACCAGCGTGGTGAAGGGGAAGCGGCTGGTGGTGGTGGACGACTCCATCGTCCGGGGCACCACCAGCGCCCGATTCGTCCGGCTCCTCCGGGAGGCCGGGGCGGCGGAGGTACACATGCGCATATCCGCGCCGCCGTTTTTGAATCCATGCTATTATGGAACGGACATCGACTCCCGTGAAAATCTGGTGGCCTGCCATCACACGGTGGAGGAGACGGCGCGGATCATCGGCGCCGACAGCCTTGGATACCTGCCGGTGGAGGATCTGCGCTATCTGCTGGGCAGCGACCGGTGCGAGGGCTACTGCGACGCCTGCTTTACCGACAACTATCCTACGGCTATCCCCGCAGAGGGCGGCAAGAGTAAGTTTGAGTACAAGATCAGCGAGGGGAGAGGCAAGCATGAATAAGGACAGCTACAGCGCCAGCTATGCCGCCGCCGGGGTGGATATCACCGCCGGCTACAGGTCCGTTGAGCTCATGAAACGGCATATCGCCCGCACAAATATCCCCGGCGTGCTGGGAGGCATCGGCGGCTTCGGCGGCCTGTTTGAGTTGGACCTGACCGGCATGGAGCACCCCGTGCTCATATCCGGCACCGACGGCGTGGGCACCAAGCTGCGCGTTGCTCAGTATCTGGACAAGCACGACACCATCGGCATCGACTGCGTGGCCATGTGCGTCAACGATATCATCTGCGCCGGGGCCAGACCGCTGGTGTTTTTGGATTACATCGCCTGCGGCAAAAACGTGCCGGAGCGCGTCGCGGCCATCGTCGCCGGCGTGGCAGAGGGCTGCGTCCAGGCCGGATGCGCCCTGGTGGGGGGCGAGACCGCCGAGCACCCGGGGGTCATGCCCGCCGGCGACTACGACCTGGCCGGTTTTACCGTGGGCGCGGTGGACAAGAGCAGGATATTGGACAACTCGGCCACGAAAGCCGGGGACGTGCTGCTGGCCCTGCCCTCCACAGGGGTACACTCCAACGGCTTCTCTCTGGTGAGGAAGGTCTTTGGCCTGGACGAGCATCCGGAGACCCTGGACAGGTCCTTTGATGAGCTGGGCGGCACCCTGGGCGAGGCGTTGCTGACACCTACAAAGATATATGTCAAGCCCGTGTTGGCCCTGATGGAGGCGGTGAAGGTCAAGGGCGTGAGCCACATCACAGGAGGCGGGTTTTATGAGAATATCCCCCGGAGCATCCCCGCAGGTCTGGCGGCCCGGATCGAAAAAAGCGCCGTGCGGACCCTGCCCATTTTCGGTCTCATCCAAAAGGTCGGGCACATACCCGAGCGGGATATGTTTAACACCTTCAACATGGGCGTGGGAATGGTGGTGACCGTGGCCCCGGAGGACGCTGACAGAGCCGCCGAGGTCCTGGCGGCCAACGGCCAGGAGGCCTACCGTCTGGGCGTGGTCGAGGCCGGCGAGGGGGTGACGCTGGCATGACAAAAACACGCATCGCCGTTTTTGTCTCGGGCGGCGGCACGAACCTCCAGGCGTTGCTTGACGCCCAGGCCGCCGGAAAGCTGACCAGCGGCGAGATCGTGCTGGTGATATCCAGCCGAAGGGATGCCTATGCGCTCGCCAGGGGGGCAAAGGCGGGGGTGCCCGGCGCGGTGTGTTCCCGGGAGGAGCTGGGGGGCCAGGCGGCCTTTGAGGCCGCTATCCTGGACAAGCTGGGGGAATACCGTGTCGATATGATTGTGTTGGCGGGCTTCATGAGCATCCTCAGTAAGGACTTTACCGACCGGTTTCCGGAGCGCATTTTGAATGTTCATCCGTCTTTGATCCCATCCTTCTGCGGCCAGGGGTTCTACGGTCTGCATGTCCATGAGGCCGCCTTGGCACGGGGCGTGAAGGTCACCGGGGCCACGGTGCATTTTGTCAACGAGATACCCGACGGGGGGCGCATCCTTTTGCAGAAGCCTGTCATGGTCGAGGAAGGTGACACACCAGAGACTTTACAGCGGCGGGTCATGGAACAGGCGGAGTGGATCATCCTGCCCCAGGCGGTTCAACTGGTGGCCGCAGACATTGCAAGGAGGAAAGAGCATGAAGCATGATATCGCCGATTATCTGAGCGCACGTACCTATCCCGGCCGGGGCATCATCCTGGGCCGGAGCGCGGACGATGCCAAGGCTGTGATCGCCTATTTCATCATGGGCCGCAGCCAAAACAGCCGTAACCGCGTTTTCACAAAGACCGGAGACGGTATCCGCACGGAGGCCTTCGACCCCTCCAAAATGGTGGACCCCAGCCTCATCATCTACCACCCTGTGCGGATATATGAAGGGGAGACCATCGTCACCAACGGCGAGCAGACCGATACCATCCGGGACAGTCTTGCCGGCGGCCACTGCTTCCGCCATGCGCTGATGACCCGGGAGTTTGAGCCGGACGGCCCCAACTTTACCCCACGAATCTCCGGCATCGTGGAGAAGGACGGCGCCTATAAGCTGTCCATTTTGAAGAGCTTGGATGGGGACCCGGCCTGCTGCTGCCGGTATTTCTATGAGTACGATAACCCCCGGCCGGGAGTGGGCCATATCATCCACACCTATGAGGCGGACGGGGAACCCCTGCCGTCCTATGTGGGGGAGCCGGCCATGGTGGAGATCAATGCGGCCGATGCGAAGGCTCTCAGCGATATCATCTGGAAGAATCTCAATGAGGACAACAAGGTGTCCCTGTTCGTGCAGTATATCGATCTTGCCACCGGCGGGCGGGACACCGTCATCGTCAATAAGAACCGCTGAAGGGGAGGAGCGATATGAATTCTCTGGAACTGAAATATGGATGCAATCCCAACCAAAAGCCCGCCAGCATCTTTATGGCGGACGGGTCCGATCTGCCCATCCGGGTTCTGAACGGCAAGCCGGGATATATCAATTTCATGGATGCCTTCAACTCCTGGCAGCTGGTGAAGGAGCTGAAGGAGGCAACCGGTCTGCCGGCGGCGGCCAGCTTCAAGCACGTGTCCCCGGCGGGAGCCGCCGTGGGCAAGCCGCTGAGCGAGGTGGACCGGAAAATATACTTTGTGGAGCCGGAAGCAGAGCTGACTCCCATCGCCTGCGCCTATATCCGGGCCCGGGGGGCGGACAGGCTGTGCTCTTACGGGGATTGGGCGGCTTTGTCCGACGTGTGCGACAAGGCCACGGCGCTGTACCTGAAGCAGGAGGTGTCCGACGGCATCATCGCCCCGGGCTATACCCCTGAGGCGCTGGAGATACTCAAGACCAAGAAAAAGGGCAATTACAACATAGTGGAGATCGATCCGAACTACGCGCCAAGAGCCCAGGAACGGAAGGAAGTGTACGGCGTCACCTTCCAGCAGGGGAGAAACGACTATAAGGTAACGGCGGATGCCTTTGCCGATATCGTCACCCAAAACAAGGAGCTGCCCCCAGAGGCGGTGACGGATATGAC
The DNA here is from genome assembly GCA_964630255.1 of uncultured Oscillospiraceae bacterium. Taxonomy (GTDB): domain Bacteria; phylum Bacillota; class Clostridia; order Oscillospirales; family Oscillospiraceae; genus CAJOIG01. The sequence continues at coordinate 9,134 of CAZVRP010000048.1, forward strand.
TGTGGCCCTCATCACCCTGAAATACACACAGTCCAATTCTGTCTGCTACGTCAAGAACGGCCAGGCCATTGGCGTGGGCGCCGGCCAGCAGAGCCGTATCCACTGTACCCGCCTGGCGGGAAACAAGGCGGACAACTGGTATCTGCGCCAGCATGAGAAGGTACTGAGCCTGCCCTTTAAGCCGGGCATCCGCCGGCCGGACCGGGACAACGCCATCGATGTATATATCTCCGATGAGTATGAGGACGTGCTGGCGGACGGCGCCTGGCAGCTGACCTTTACGGAAAGGCCCGAGCCCTTGACGGCGCAGGAGAAAAAAGCCTGGCTCGCCACCCAATCCGGTGTCACCGTAGGCAGCGACGCATTCTTCCCCTTCGGTGACAACGTAGAGCGGGCCCGGAAGTCCGGCGTGGCCTATATCGCCGAGCCCGGCGGCAGCATTCGGGACGACAACGTCATCAAGACCGCGGACAAGTACGGCATCGTCATGGCGTTCACGGGTATGCGGCTGTTCCATCATTGAAGTTACTCTGTCTTGAACGAAAAAGCAGCAGGAAAGAATTTTGGCCGCTTCGGGCCGTCAGCGCGAACGGGTGCCCAGCCCGGTCACGGTGGATAAGCTGATTAGGAGAAAAATTTTATGAAGATCATGGTCATCGGCGGAGGCGGCCGGGAGCATGCCGTCATCCGCAAGCTGAAGGAAAGTCCGGCGGTCACGGAGATATACGCCCTGCCGGGCAACGGGGGCATCGCCGCCGACGCGATATGCGTGGACATTGCCGCCAAGGATATCGGCGGCGCTGTGCGCTTTGCAAAGGACAACGAAGTTGACTTCGCAGTGGTCACGCCGGACGACCCTCTGGTGCTGGGGATGGTGGACGCCCTGGAGGCAGCGGGCATTCCCTGCTTTGGGCCGGACAAAAAGGCTGCCATCATCGAGGGCAGCAAGGTGTTTTCAAAAAACCTCATGAAAAAGTACGGTATCCCCACCGCCGCCTATGAGGTCTTTGACGATGCGGAAAAGGCCCTGGACTATGTGCGCGCCGCGCCTCTGCCCACCGTGGTGAAGGCGGACGGCTTGGCCCTGGGGAAGGGTGTGCTCATTGCCCAGACCCGGGAGGAGGCCGTGCAGGCCGTCAAGTCCATCATGGAGGATAAGAAGTTCGGCGCCAGCGGCGATCAGATCGTGGTGGAGGAGTTCCTCACCGGACCGGAGGTATCCGTGCTGTCCTTCACCGACGGCAAGACCGTCAAGCCCATGGTGTCCTCCATGGACCACAAGCGGGCCCGTGATAACGACCAGGGCTTGAACACCGGCGGCATGGGAGCCGTCGCTCCCAATCCCTATTACACAAAAGAAATCGCCGATGTCTGTATGGAAACCATCTTCAAGCCCACGATCGCGGCAATGGCGGCCGAGGGCCGGCCTTTCAAAGGCTGTCTGTACTTCGGCCTGATGCTTACAGCCGGCGGGCCCAAGGTCATCGAGTACAACTGCCGCTTCGGCGACCCGGAGACCCAGGTGGTGCTGCCGCTGATGGAGAGCGATCTTCTGACGGCCATGCGAGCCTGCCGGGAGGGAACGCTGGCAGATACGGATATCCGCTTTTCCGAGGGCAGCGCCTGCTGCGTCATCATGGCCAGCGACGGGTATCCCGAGAGCTATGAGAAGGGCTTTGAGATCACCTATGACGCCGGTATCGGGGCACAGGTCTATGTGGCCGGAGCGGTGCAAAAGGACGGAAAGGTCCTGACCAGCGGCGGTCGGGTGCTGGGGGTCACGGCGACGGCCGGCACTCTCCCCAAGGCCATAGAGGCGGCCTATGGGGATGTGGGGAAGGTCCACTTCGCCAACGCCTATTACCGGCATGATATCGGCCGGCGGGCCATGAAGGCCCCGGAGGGCTGAGGGAGGCGCGATATGGTCTACCGTGTATATGTGGAAAAGAAGAAGGGCCTGGCCCATGAGGCGATGGCCCTGGAAGAAAATATCCGGGAGTTTCTGGGTGTGAGCGCCCTGGAGCAGGTTCGGATACTGAATCGCTATGACCTGGAGGATATCGAGCGGGAGCTGTTCGATTACGCGGTGCGCACCGTGCTCTCAGAGCCCCAGCTGGACAACGTGTTCTATGAGCTGCCTGAGGCAGACGGCGCGGCGGTGTTCGCCGTGGAGTATCTGCCGGGGCAGTATGACCAGCGGGCGGACTCTGCCGCCCAGTGCATCCAGATTCTGTCTCAGGGGGAGCGGCCCACGGTCAAAACGGCCAAGGTATACATCCTGTACGGTGAGCTGACAGATGATGAGCTGGAAAAGGTCAAGGGCTACGTCATCAACCCGGTGGAGAGCCGGCTGGCCGGCCTGGGGACCCTTGATACCCTGGCTGTGCGGTACGATATCCCGGAAACGGTGGCCATATTCGAGGGCTTCCGTGACATGGATGAGGACGCCCTGGCGGCGTTCATCGTTCAAAACGGCCTGGCCATGGATCAGGGGGATATCCGCTGCTGCCGGGATTACTTCCGGCAGGAGGGGCGGGACCCCACCGTCACGGAGATCAAGATGATCGACACCTATTGGTCCGATCACTGCCGGCACACCACGTTCAATACCATCATTGAAGGCGTAGTCTTTGAGGACGACTGCCTCAAAGCGGCCTATGAGGACTATTTAAAGACCCGTGAGGCCCTGGGCCGCACTAAGCCCGTCACCCTCATGGACATGGGGACCCTGGCGGCCAAGGCCCTGAAAGCGGCTGGAAAGCTGGACAAGCTGGACGAGTCCGAGGAGATCAACGCCTGTACGGTGAAGATCAGGGTAGAGGTGGACGGCGAGCCACAGGACTGGCTACTGCTTTTCAAAAACGAGACCCACAACCACCCCACGGAGATCGAGCCCTTCGGAGGAGCGGCCACCTGCATCGGCGGGGCCATCCGGGACCCCCTTTCCGGGCGGAGCTATGTCTACGCCGCCATGCGCGTCACCGGAGGAGCGGACCCCTTGCGGCCCGTGGAGGAGACCCTGCCCGGCAAGCTGCCCCAGCGGAAGCTGGTGACCACCGCTGCCGCCGGTTATTCCTCCTACGGCAACCAGATCGGCCTTGCCACGGGCATGGTGGATGAGATCTATCACCCGGGCTATGCTGCCAAGCGCATGGAGATCGGCGCGGTGATTGCCGCCGTTCCGGAGAAAAACGTCCGCCGGGAGTGCCCGGCGCCCGGGGATCAGGTGATTCTCCTGGGCGGCCGCACGGGCCGGGACGGCTGTGGCGGCGCCACCGGCTCCTCCA
>CAZVRP010000049.1:0-12340 GCA_964630255.1 uncultured Oscillospiraceae bacterium
CAAAATTGTTTCACGTGAAACGTTGCCATTCTCCTTTCTTTCTGCTATAATTGCGAGGCATCATATTTTAGGAGGTGCGGCATGGGTCGCGTCGTCTGCTTTGCAAACCAAAAGGGCGGGGTGGGGAAGACCACCACCTGTGTGAACCTATGCGCCGCCATCAAAGACAAGCACCGGCAGGTGCTGCTGGTGGATGCAGACCCCCAGGGAAACGCCACTACCGGCATGGGCGTAGATAAGCGGGCCGGATACACCCTGTATGATGTGATGATACAGGCTGTCCCGGCGGAGCAGGCCATCGTCCAGACCCCCTTCGGGGATGTACTTCCCGCCAACCTGAACCTGTCCGGCGCGTCGGTGGAGCTGGTGGACATCCCGGACCGGGAACGCGTGCTGAAAAATTGTCTGGCCCCCGTCCGGGACCGATATGAGTACATATTCATCGACTGCCCGCCCTCCCTGGGGATGCTCACCCTAAACGCCCTGGCTGCGGCGGATTCTGTACTGATCCCTATGCAGTGCGAGTATTACGCCATGGAGGGACTGACAGATCTGCTCACCTCCATGCGCCTGACAAAGCAGCGGTTCAATCCTAACCTGAAGATCGAGGGCATCCTGCTGACCATGTATGACCGGCGGCTGTCCTTCTCCTCCCAGGTGGCGCAGGAGATCGGGCGGTATTTCGGCCGGGCGGTATATAAGACGGTAGTACCCCGGAACGTGCGGATCGCAGAGGCCCCCAGCCACGGCAAGCCCGTCAGCGCCTACAGCCGCCTTTCCAAGGGAGCGGAGGCCTATGACTGCCTATCCATCGAATTTTTCCGCCACGATCACACCATAGACATATAATCGGAGGAAGCCATGGCAAAGAACAAGAATTACGGCCTGGGCACCGGCCTGGACGCCATATTTGGAAGCGAGGCCGCTGCGACCGCCGCCGGAACCCTGCCCATCAGCAGGGTAGAGCCCCGGGCGGGCCAGCCCCGAACGAGCTTTGACGAACCCGCCCTGCAGGAACTGGCCGATTCTATCGCCCAGCACGGGCTTTTACAGCCCATCACCGTCAGGCCCCTGGACGGTGGCTATTACCAGATCGTCGCCGGGGAGCGGCGCTGGCGGGCGGCCCGCCTGGCCGGGCTCACGGAGGTGCCGGTGCGCATCATCGAAGCGGACGACCGGAAGGCCCAGGAGCTGGCGCTGGTGGAAAATCTCCAGCGGGAGGACCTGAATCCTATGGAGGAGGCCAGGGGTTACCGGGCGCTGATGGATGAGTTTGGCCTGACCCAGGAGGCCGTGAGCCAGAGCGTGGGCAAGAGCCGCCCCGCCGTAGCCAACGCTCTGCGGCTGCTGACGCTGCAGGAGGCCATCGCGGAAATGGTCGAAAACGGTCAGCTCACCACCGGCCACGCCCGGGCGCTGCTGCCCATCGAAGACCCATCGCTCCAGCTCAAGACAGCAAAACAGGTGGCAGAGAAGGGTCTGTCGGTCCGGCAGACTGAGGCACTGACCGCATCGCTGCTGCGGGGCTCGAAAGCCGGGGAAAAAAAGGCCCCGGCCATTGACTATGCCGCCCAGGTGAGCACGGAGCTGGGCCAAGCCTTGGGCCGGAAAGTGCATATCGTGGACGGCCGGAAGCGGGGCCGCATCGAGCTTGAATACTACGGCGCGGACGACCGAGAGGTATTGCTCCGGGCGCTGTTCGCTCTGAAAAAATAAAGGAGGCCGTCCAAATGCTGGACATCAAATTCATACGGGAAAACCCCGACGCGGTGCGGGAGAACATAAGAAAGAAATTCCAGGATGCAAAGCTGCCTCTGGTGGATGAGATCCTGGATCTGGACGTGAAACTCAGGGCCGCCAAGACAGAGGCCAATGAGCTGCGGGCCAACCGCAACGCCCTGTCCAAAAAGATCGGCATGCTCATGGGCCAGGCCAAAAAAGACCCCTCCAAAAAGGATGAGGCCGAAGAGGTCAAAAAGCAGGTGGCGGCCCAAGCTGAAAGACTGGCCGAATTGGAAAAACAGGAGCCGGCGCTGGAAGCGGCACTCACGGAAAAGATGCTGGTCATCCCCAACATCATCGACCCCTCCGTGCCCATTGGTCCGGACGACACCCACAATGTGGAGCTGGCCCGGTTCGGAGAGCCGGTCACACCGGATTTTGAGGTGCCCTATCACACCGATATCATGGAGCGGTTCAATGGCATCGATCTGGATGCCGCCCGCCGGGTAGCCGGCAACGGCTTTTATTACCTCAAGGGCGACATCGCCCGGCTCCACTCCGCCGTGCTGGCCTACGCCCGGGACTTCATGATCGACAAGGGCTTTGTATACCACATCCCGCCTTTCATGATCCGCTCCAACGTGGTCACCGGCGTCATGTCCTTCGCGGAGATGGACGCCATGATGTACAAAATAGAGGGGGAGGATCTGTACTTGATCGGCACCAGCGAGCACTCCATGATCGGCTCCTTCATCGACCAGATCATCGATGAGACGGAGCTTCCCATCACCTACACCAGCTACTCCCCCTGCTTCCGCAAGGAGAAGGGCGCCCACGGCATTGAGGAGCGGGGGGTATACCGCATCCACCAGTTTGAAAAGCAGGAGATGATCGTGGTCTGCCGGCCTGAGGAGAGCATGGACTGGTATGAAAAAATGTGGCGCTACTCCGTGGAGCTGTTCCGGTCTTTGGAGATACCCGTCCGACAGCTGGAGTGCTGCTCCGGAGATCTGGCGGATCTGAAGGTGAAAAGCTGCGACATCGAAGCCTGGAGCCCCCGGCAGCAGAAGTATTTTGAGGTCTGCTCCTGCTCCAATCTGGGCGACGCTCAGGCCCGCCGCCTGCGGATACGGGTCCGGGGCGCCGATGGGAAGCTGTACCTAGCCCATACTCTGAACAACACCGTAGTGGCGCCGCCCCGGATGCTCATCGCCTTTTTGGAGAATCACCTCCAGGCCGACGGCTCCGTCACCATCCCGGAGGCTCTGCGGCCTTACATGGGCGGCAAGGATGTTCTCATCCCGGTCAAATAAGCGCAAAAAGAACGGGCTATCCGATGGACAGTCCGTTCTTTTTTGCGCTATTCAAGCTAGTGTCGCCACCATGACAGCCTTGATGGTGTGCAGCCGGTTCTCCGCCTGATCGAATACCCGGCTGGCGGGGGAGCGGAACACCTCGTCCGTCACCTCCCGGATGTCGTAGCCCAGCGCCATCTGCTCCTTGGCCATCTTCGTCTCAAAGTCGTGGAAGGAGGGCAGGCAGTGCAAGAAGATACAGGCTGGGTTCTCCGTGGCCGCCATCACTTCCCCCGTCACCCGGTATGGCGTCAGCAGCGCTACCCGCTCGGGGATCTTGTCCTCCTCGCCCATGGAGGCCCAGATGTCCGTGTACAGCACATCCGCCCCCTTCACTGCGGCCAGATCCTCCGTGACGGTGAAGTGGGCGTCAGTCACAGCGCCCAGTGCGTTGCAGTATTCCATCACCGCCGGCTCCGGCGCACGCTCCGCCGGGCCCCAGCCCACATAGTCGATGCCCAGCTTGGCGCATACATACATCAGACTGTAGGCCACATTATTTTTCGTATCGCCGCAGAAGACGATCTTGCACTGGTGCAGAGGCTTGCGGGTGTTCTCCTCCAGCGTCATGATATCCGCCAGGGCCTGGGTGGGGTGGACGGTGTCCGTCAGCCCGTTCCAGACGGGTACGCCGGAATACTTGGCCAGGGCCTCCACGATATCCTGCCCATAGCCGCGATATTCGATGCCGTCGAACAGTCGGCCCAGGACCCGGGCGGTGTCCTCCAGAGACTCCTTTTTCCCCATCTGGGAGGAGTTGGCGTCCAAATATGTCACGCCCGCGCCCTCGTCCCGGGCCGCCACTTCAAATGAGCAGCGGGTGCGAGTGGACGTCTTTTCAAAGAGCAGGACGATGTTTTTGCCCCGCATCGCCTGGCCGGGGATGCCGGAGCGCTTCTTGCTTTTTAGATCGTGGGCCAGGTCCAGCAGATACCGTATCTCCTCCGTGGAATAGTCCTTCAGCGTCAAAAATGAGCGGCCCTTTACGTTTACAGCCATGAATCCTTTGCCTCCTGATTGATTTATTGTTCCGCGCCGGTGTCCGTCCGCCGGCCGCATACGGCCAGCAGCGCATCGCCGCACTGCTTCGACGTCCATACCACCGGGCTGATCCGCCGGGGATTGGCCTCCGCCGCAGCCAGATCGGCGATCTCCGCCACCTCATCGGCCGTGACGCCCTCCAGCACCTCCGGCAGCCCCATCCGGAAGACCAGTCCCCGGATACGGCCGATCAGCACGGCGGCCCGCTCTGTCCGGGACCCATCCGCCATCACGCCCGACAGTGCTGCCAGCTGGGCTAGATCATCCACGGCATGATTTCCATATTTTTCCAAAACCACCGGCAGCAGCGCTCCGCATGCCTGACCGAAGCCGATGCCGCATACGGTCTGCACGCCCCGGCACAGGGTCCGCACATAGCCGCAGCCCACGCCGGAGGCAGCTTGGCCCGCCATCCGGGACGCGGCCAGGACATCTTCACGCGCCTTTATGTCGCCGCCGTTGTTCCAGCATTCCTCCAGACTCTTGAAAAAGAGGCCCGCCGCCTCTGCGGCCATGGCGCGGTTCTTCTGGTCGCCAGGGGACGCGGCGAGAAACGCCTCCACCGCCCGGCACAGTCCGTCCATCCCCGCATCAGCCACCCGGTCCCGGGGCACATCGGCCAGAAGCTCCGGGTCCAGCACCGCCACCGGGGGCATGAGCGATTCGTCCTCTATGATGAATCGGGTCTGCCCCTCGTCCGCCACGATAGCGGCGGCAAGGGCCTCCGCCCCAGTACCCGCCACGGTGGGAATGGCGATCACAGGCGGCAGCTTCCGGCGGCCTACCTTCCGGCGGCCTACCATGTCCATGATGGACCGGCCGCGCCGGGCGCAGCGGGCGGCGGCCGCCTTGGCTACATCCAGCACGGGGCCGTCGCCCATGGCGATGAAGCTGTCGCATCCCTCCTCCAGCCAAGACAGACGGATGTTCTCCCCGTCGTCCGCCGTGGGCGGGTCAGATATCTGGTCCCAGACCACATAGGCCACATCGCTCTGGTCCAAGGTGTGGAGCAGCTTCTCCCGGGCTCCGGCGTCGTCGGCGCCAAGCACGATCATGGGCTTTCTCAGCCGCCGGTCACGCAGAATCTGGCCCACAGAAAACAGGGCGCCGGCTCCGTTTTCAAAGCTCTGCTTCCACACGGGATGAAACCGCCTGTCCAGGCGCATAAAGCCCTGGCTCACCCTGCATCGGACCGTTGTGAGCATGCTCATATCATCACCCCCTTAAATAAACCCGAGATAACTGAATTTCATCATACCACAAAAAGGAAAAATGTTGTATACTTATTTTGAGGTGATTGGAAAAATGAAGCTATATTGGTACGGCCACAGCTGTTTCCAGATAGAATCGGGCGGCTTCTCCGCTGTATTCGACCCCTATCAGGACGGCAGCGTGGCGGGACTGCCCCCTCTGCGGCTGACGGCCGACGCCGTTTACTGCTCCCATGACCACCACGACCATAATGCCCGCCAGCTCGTCACGCTGACAGGCCGGTCCTGCCCCCTCTCCGTGGAGACGGTTTCCTGCTTCCATGACGATAAGCTGGGCCTTCTCCGGGGCAAAAACACCATCCACATCCTCTCCGCCGAGGGGATGCGGGTGGCCCACCTGGGGGATATCGGCCACATGCTCTCCGGCAGGAAGCTGGCCGCTCTGCAAGGCGTAGACGCCCTGCTCATCCCGGTGGGAGGCTATTATACCATCGATGCTCCCACGGCCAAGCGCTTGGCTGACGCCATCGCCCCCCGGGTGGTCATCCCCATGCACTACCGGCTGGGAGGCGTGGGACTCGAGGTGATCGCCGGGCTGGGAGATTTCACCGGCCTGTGCGGCGATGTGCATTACTATGAAGGGAATGCGTTTGAGCTGGGGCCCGATACCCCGGCCCAGACGGCGGTGCTGTCCTATGGAAAGTAAGCGATACTATGGCATCGACATCGGCGGCACCACGGTGAAGATCGGCCTTTTTGAGGATGAACGGCTGCTGGATAAGTGGAGCGTACCCACCGACATACATAACAGCGGGACCCGCATCCTGCCGGACATCATCGCCTCGCTGCCGGGCCCGGCGGACGGGGCGGCATTGGCCGTGCCAGGGGCGGTGCTGCCGGATGGCACAGTCAACCGGTGCGTAAATCTGGGCTGGGAGATATGCCATCCGGCAGGAGAATTTACTGTGCGGACGGGCATCCCCTGCCGGGTGCTGAACGACGCCAACGCCGCCGCCCTGGCGGAGCAGCGGCTGGGCGGCGGCAAGGGCTATGAGAGCGTGCTGTTCGTGGCCCTGGGCACCGGCATAGGCGCGGGGGTGGTGCTGGACGGCCGACTTCGGGTAGGCGCACGGGGCGCCGCCGGAGAACTCGGCCATTTGTGCGTCGATCCGCAGGAGACGGATGCCTGCGGCTGCGGCAACCATGGGTGTCTCGAGCAGTATTGCAGCGCCACGGGAGTATGCCGCCTGGCGGCCCGGGAGGGCCTGACAGGCCTGTCCTGCAAGGAAGTGTTCGACCTGGCTCAGACCGGAGACGTCCGGGCGATGCGGGCCGTGGACCGGGCCTGCGACGCTTTGGGACGGGGCCTGTCCGGGGCCTGCGCCATCGTGGATCCGGAGATGGTGGTGCTGGGCGGCGGCGTGTCTATGGCGGGAGAGTTCCTCCGCAGAAAGGTCCGGGACGCCTTTGAAAAATACGCCTTCCATGCCTGCCTTGACACGGAGATACGCCTGGCCACCCTGGGCAGCGACGCCGGGCTTTACGGCGCGGCTCTGTATGCCATGGAGGCCGACGTGTGACGCTCCACGGTCCATAGCCCGGACAGCGTTATATCTTTGATTTTTCTTTTCTTTTGATTACCGTTGTGTTATTCTGTTTATATCAACTTATATCAACAAACGAAAGGACGGATGGAACCCTATGGGAGTTTATGTTGTGACCGGCGGCTCCGGCGGCATCGGCGGTCAGACGGTGGAGGCTTTGAAACGGGCCGGCCACCAGGTGGTGAACGTTGACATGAATGGCGGGGATATTTGCGTCAACTTGGCCGAGCCCGAGGGCCGGGCGGACGTCATCCGTCAGCTCCATGAGCGGTATCCCGATGGCCTGGACGGCCTGTGCTGCGTGGCGGGCGTGTCCGGAGACGGCGGACGGCTGAAGCTGATCGTGAGCCTGAACTACTTCGGCGCGGTGCGCCTGGCGGACGGGGTCTATGACCTTTTGAAGAAAAAACACGGCAGCTGCGTGATGATCGTGTCCAACACCATCAGCCAGGGAGCGGCCCGGATGGATGTGGTCCACATGCTCAACTCCGCCAAGGACGACCAGGACGAGCGGGACATCCTTGCCCTGTGCGACCGTTTCGATGGCAAGAATCTGAGCGTGGGCAACAGCTACTATGTGGCCTCAAAATACGCCCTGGCCCGATGGGTGCGGCGGGTATCCGCCTCCTGGGCGGCCAACGGCGTGCGCATCAATTCCGTAGCCCCCGGCAACGTGGCCACGCCCATGACGGCCACCATGGGTGCGCAGGCCCGGGCAGCGCTGGAAGCCCTGCCTATCCCTATCAACTACGGTAGCAGCGAGCTCATGCGCCCGGAGGATATCGCCAACGGCGTGGCCTTTTTGGCCTCTCCTCAGGCCCATGGCATCAACGGCATCATCCTGTTCGTGGACGGCGGCACCGACGCGCTGCTGAACCCGGACAAGGTCTATTGAGGAGGGCGAAATCATGGTACATATCCAGCAATACGTCGACGCGGTCACCAAAATGGACCCTCGGGCCCTCAGTGAGCTGTTCGCCCGGGACGCTACCTACCGGGACGTGTGCCCGGAGGTGATCGGCCAGCCCAGCTACCACTGCCATGGCCGGGAGGGCGTGGACATGTTCTTCCACAACCTGTTCATCTTCCGCAAATTCTCCATCACCGACCCCCAGATCCTCAGCGATACGGAAGCTTTGCTGGTGGGCATCTACGGTACCTATTACATGGTCGCCGTGGCCACGATCCTGGACTACGACAGCGAGGGCAACATCCGGAACATGACGGTACGCCCCGCTTAAAACACATTATAAACAGCGCCCCGCCCCTGCTTTTTCCGGCAGGCGCGGGGACTTTGTCATATTATACCGGCAGCCCAAAAGCGTTTGGGCCGCGAGGCCATATCCGTTTACACTATAGACTAAAATATATAAAAATGAAAAATTGTATTGCAATTTACCAACGGATATGATAGGATGATTTTTACCTGCCGTCCGGACGGGTGGACCCGTTGTGGCCGGAATAGGGAGGCAATTTAACAAGGAGGTGCCGAAAAAATGGCAGCAGACGCAAGGATCAAAGTCGTACTGCGCTGCGGCGAGTGCAAGCAGAGGAACTACAACACGTTCAAGAACAAGAAGAACACCACGGAAAAACTTGAGCTGAACAAGTATTGTCCCTTCTGCCGGAAGCACACCCCGCATCAGGAAACCAAGTAAGGGGGCATGGGTAACATGGCAGAGGAAAAGAAGGCCGCCCCTCAGAAGGTAGCCGTCAAGAAGACGACGGAGAAAAAGGGCTTTTTCAAGCGTGTCGGAAAGTGGTTCCGGGACATGAAAAGCGAGCTGAAAAAGGTCGTCTGGCCCACGCCCAAGCAGACCGCGAAGAACACCCTGGTCGCGGTGGTCATGATCGTGGTATGCGCCGTCGTTCTTTGGGGCTTTGACAGCGCCGCCCAGGCGACCGTCAAGGCGCTGATCAACATCTTCGCGTAAACATGGCGGAGAGTGGAAAGTGGTACGTGGTCCACACGTACTCCGGATATGAAAACACCGTCGCCGCTTCCATCATGAAGGCGGCGGAGAACCGGCACATGGAGGACCTGATCCTGGAGGTCAAGATCCCCATGGAGACCGTCACCGAGCATACCGACAACGGCGAAAAGACCTACGAGCGGAAGATATTCCCCGGCTACGTCCTGGTGAAGATGATACTGACGGACGAGAGCTGGCATCTTGTGCGCAACGCCCGAGGCTCCACCGGCTTCGTGTCCATGGACGGCAAGCCCGTCCCTCTGACGGAGCGGGAGATCCTGGATCTGGGAGTGGAGCGCCATGAGATCGTGGTGGGCTTCGGCCTGGGCGACACGGTGAAGGTCACCGACGGCCCCTTGGAGGGGTTCCTGGGCACGGTGGACGAGCTGGAGCCGGAGAAGGACCGGGTCCGGGTCATCGTTTCCATGTTCGGACGGGAAACGCCGGTTGATCTGGAGCTTGACCAGATCGAGCCGGTGCAAGAAGATTGATTTTTACTACCTCATTTTTAGAGGATCAGAGGAGAATTTACAATGTCTCAGAAAATCGTTGGATATGTAAGATTCCAGGTCCCCGCCGGCCGGGCCACTCCCGCGCCTCCCGTGGGTCCTGCCCTTGGTCAGTACGGCATCAACATCGGCCAGTTCACCAAGGATTTTAACGAGCGCACCAAAAACGACATGGGCATGATGATCCCCGTGGTCATCACCGTCTATGCCGACCGCAGCTTCACCTTCATCACCAAGACCCCGCCTGCGGCCCTGCTCATCAAGAAGGCCTGCGGCATCGAGACCGCCTCCGGCGTGCCTCAGCGGGACAAGGTGGCCACGATCTCCAAGGAAGACCTTCGGAAGATCGCGGAGCAGAAGATGCCCGACCTCAACTGCACCAGCATTGAGTCGGCTATGAGCATGATCGCCGGCACCTGCCGGAGCATGGGCGTTCTCGTGGGCGAGTGATCCGCCCGCCATGTGGGAGGAAAACTTCCGCTTAACCACATCTATTGGAGGAAATTTGAATGTTCAGAGGCAAAAATTATAAAGAGAGCGCCAAGCTCTTTGACAAGCAGACCGTTTACGATCCCCAGGACGCTTTCCAGCTGGTGTGCAAGACAAGCAAGGCCAAATTCGATGAGACCGTCGAGCTGCATGTAAAGCTGGGTGTGGACGGCCGTCACGCCGACCAGCAGGTCCGGGGCGCTATCGTCCTGCCCCACGGCACCGGCAAGACCCGCACCGTTCTGGTGTTCTGCAAGCCTGAGAGGGAGGAGGAGGCCAAAGCGGCCGGCGCCGACTATGCTGGCGGCCAGGAACTGGTCCAGAAGATCCAGACGGAGAACTGGTTTGACTTCGATGTGGTCATCGCCACCCCCGATATGATGGGCACCGTGGGCCGTCTCGGTAAGATCCTGGGACCGAAGGGCCTGATGCCCTCCCCCAAGGCCGGTACCGTCACCCCCAACCTGACCCAGGCCATCAACGAGGTCAAGGCAGGTAAGATCGAGTACCGCCTGGATAAGACCAACATCATCCACTGCCCCATCGGCAAGGTGAGCTTCGGCGCTGAGAAGCTCCAGGAGAACTATGAGGCTCTGATCGGCGCCATCGTGAAGGCCAAGCCCGCCGCTGCAAAGGGCCAGTACATCCGCAGCTGCGTCACTGCCTCCACCATGGGCCCCGGCATCAAGGTCAATGCCCAGAAGATTGTCTGATCGATAAAGCGGATGAACAGATCCCGCCGCAATGAGCGCTCATTGCGGCGGGATTCTTTTTTGCGCCGATACACCATAAAGCAAAGACCCCGGCAGCGTTCGCTGCCGGGGCGCATTGGTCACAAGGGAAATATCAGTCGGCGGTTAAGCTCGGGTCGAAAGCGGGGATCTCGTAAGCGCCGCCGGCAGCCACGAACTCGTCATAGGTCAGCGCAACATGGCCCCAGTAGGTGTCCTGGAAGCACATATCCACGGGGAACTCATTGTAGTTGCCTGCATCGATGGCTGCGGCAAACTCCTCATACTGCTCGTCGCTGACAGCGGGGACAGCGTCCACATACTCCTTCAGATATGCCTTGTAGGCCTCCTCTGAGGTATCGCCGCCGGCGGCAGCGTCCGCAGCGGGCTCATACTGGGCCGCGAACTCCTCGAAGGTCATGGCGTTGCCGGATTCCAGCATGCCGTTGAAGAGGATGTCCAACGGGGCGCCGTTGACGGTGTTGGTGAGCCAATCGCCGGTCTCGGCAGCGGCCTCGAAAGCAGGCATGAACTCGTCCTCCACCTGCTCGATGGTCATGGAAATGTTGACATCCAGATTGTCCACCAGCCAATCATGCAGATACTCCAGGTAGGCGTCCTCAACGCTGACGGCTTCGCCGGAGGGTTCGCCGGAAACCTCGCCGGAGGGTTCGCCGGAGGCGAACGCGGTCACGCTGAGAGACAGAACAATGCACAGAGCCAGGAGCGTCGCTAGGAATTTTGATGTTTTCATAGTTTCTTCCTCCAAATTATTAATCCTTATTAATGTTAAGGATTTAACCTAAGTGCAGTATACTATTTCCATCGCCATCCGTCAAGATATTATCGTCAGAAAAGAAAAACGCGCCCCCTCACAGGGGCGCGGCCGAAGGCGGGGTTATTATTCCGCGGCGGACAGAAGACTCAACCGCTGGGCGATGAACTCCTGGACATTATCCTTTGCGATATCCAAGGCCACGGCCAGTTCGCCGTACAGAAGATTTTCCGCCCGCTCCATATAACGGCGGTCCACGGCGCCGAATTTCAGTTTGGCCTGTTCCCGCTCCAACTTTTTCCGATAGGTGGACATGGTCAGCCGCAGCAGGGACAGGCATTCATGGTCCTCCATCTGGCTTTTATAGTGATTTTCCAGCTGCTGGAGATTCTGATTGTGGTAGGCCTCCGCCTGGATAGAGGGGATCTGGTCAATCAGCTTTAGGGCCTCGTCCCGGGTGATGACCGGGCGAATAAAGACCTTTGTGTTGTCCACCGGCGTGATGATAGTGCCGCTCTGGTACAGCGGCGCCAAGATATAATACTGCCGCTCCGGATCGGCTCGGTTCATCTGTTTTGTAACGATGTCCACCACCCGGCACACACCGGTGCTGCCATATAAAATGAGGTCGCCCGCTTGATACAAAGTCAACACTCTCCCTTAACATTCCGCCGCTGTGCGGCCACGGCCCATAGGTACAATTCTCACTCCTATTTGATATTGTAGCACATTTTCCCGGGAAATGTAAGGATAGTTTTAAAATTTAGAAAGAATTTTTGTAAAAAGTTATGTATACGCGGCCGAATCGAGTAGGGGAGATTCTCTCTCCCCTATCACACCACCGTACGTGCCGTTTGGCATACGGCGGTTCAACGCAGCTTCAAAGCGTGGCGCTCATTGTAGTAGTCCCAGCAGCTTACAAGTCCTGCT